>NZ_WOEJ01000040.1:0-6072 GCF_019400845.1 Pseudomonas sp. MAG002Y
CCCTTGTTCGTCGTGTCGAATGCGAGGAATGCGGCGAGATGAGGCCATGTCATTACACGCTTCATCCTGAAAGTGACTCGCTTGGCTGGCTCTGTCCTTTTTGCAAAACAGAGCTCCAGCCTTCATAGGCACACAGAGGATAAGCTTCGGGCCACAACCATTAATGCGCTTCGCCGTATAAAGTTTTTTCACGATTGATCATGATATCCGCCAGATACCAGTAGGCCTTGCCCCAGGCGTCTAGGATCTCATCAGTTGCCGCATCGCCCAATACATCCCTGATGGCGGGTAACAGCGCATTAGCCACGGCGGGATAGTGTTCGGGCTTGATATGGGTTGCAACATGGCGAGCGCAGATCTTGTCTACAGCGCCCTGAATGGCTTCTACCCGATCTGCATTTTTAGCAAACGCCAAGATAGCGCCAGCCAGTCGCTTGGGCTGCTCGCCGGACTTGAAAGCTGCGTCATCGAATAGCGCCTTGATTTCAGGATCAACAAAGAGACGCTCGTACATTCGAGTGGTAATTGCCACGCCATGCTCCTGAAGGACAGGAGCAGTAGATTTAACGATGGCAATGGTTTCAGGAGAAAGAGGCTCGCTCATCACAGGTTCCTTAAAGACTTCAGGCTAATAGGTTTCTTATCAGCTAAACAATGCTGTTATCTCGTTTCAGAGTATAGACCGCTGCTGAGGCTTCGCTGGTACTATGGCCAAGGATCTGCAAAGTAGCCTAGTCTTCCTGCTTACGCAGATTGATTGGCCGTACGTTATGAGGCAGCTCCGCCGAACCTGAGGCGAATTGATAGTTGTTTCTGCCCTTGCGTTTAGCGGTATACATGGCCGCATCAGCCCGAGCCATGATGCTTTCCGCTGAGAGATTATCAGTCGTGGAGCTCAGCGCGATGCCAATGCTGGTGCCAATTTTGGCTGGTCCATCAGGAAGAGAAAAAGGAACGTTGATCGTATCGCATACACTCTTGGCGATACGGCTACAGATAGCTTCTGACGCAACGCCACTGGCAATAATGACAAACTCATCACCAGCCAGTCGGCTGATGAAGTCATCCTTTCTTATCGCTTGACCGAGCCTGCGCGCTACCTGCTTCAGGATCTCATCACCACCCTCATGGCCATGGGTATCATTGGCCAGCTTGAACCCATCAAGATCAAGGAAAAACAGGGAAAATGGAACGCCATCATGCCGGGCGGCAGCTATCACCTGTTCGAGCCTGTCATGCAAGGCGCGGCGATTGGGTAGGCCAGTCAGTGGATCAAGCATGGCCTTGTCGACCAGAGCCTTTTCTGCCCGCTTACGTTCTGTGACATCCTGGGACATAACGTAAAAGCCGACCACCTCACCATGACGCACGTCAGGAATATAGGTAGCGCTCCAGATACGGTCCTGTTCAAGGCTGTACTGGATATTGTCATGGCTGACCCGCTCCCCTGCCAATGCCCGCTGGAAACAAGGAAGCAGTTCCCTATAGAGCTCAGGGCGCAACATCGCCGTCAGGGGTTTACCCAGCAGGGTTTTCGGATCGATATTAAAGATCTGACGATACACGTCGTTATTGAAGCGATAGCACAGGTTACGGTCTACCTGCGCAATGAGAATAGGCAGGTTGTCCGTGATGGTTTGCAGGGTTTCCCGGCTACTTTGCAGCTCAAGCGTCCGCTCCTGGACACGCCTTTCCAGTTCAGCCTGATAGTTCAGCCGCAGGGCTTCGTGCTCCTTACGCTGGCGGATATCATGCACCGCGGCGATAAAGTGTAACGGATTGCCTGCGCCATCTCTTACCAGCGTAACGTCAATTGCTACCCAGACCAGATGTCCAGCCTTGTGAATGTAGCGCTTCTCAAGCGAGTAGGTCTGGCGTCGATTAAACATGAGATCAGCAATAAGATTCAGATCCGCTGCCAGATCCTCGGGATAGGTCACGTCTGAAAATGTCTTCTGCCTGAGCTCCCCGGCCGTATAGCCCAGTATCTCGCACAGCCTTGGATTAACCTCGGCAAACCGTCCCTGAAGGTCAATCAGCGTCTTTCCAATAGGCGACTGCTGGAACATGGCTGTAAAACGCGCCTCACGATAACGCAGCGCCTGAGCATCCTGTTCCTGGATCAGCCGGGTTTCCCTGGCCGCCTCCCGTTGTATCAGTTCACGTTCAACCACACGGGCCAGATCCTTGAGACTAGCTTTGGCTCGCTCAGTTAGGGTTCGGGGCTGGGTATCGATTGCGCACAGGGTACCAAGCACCAGACCCTGACTGCTGCGCAGCGGCACACCAGCATAGAACCGTACATAGGGCTCGCCGGTAACCAGCGGGTTGTCCGCAAAGCGTGGATCTTGCCATGCATCTTCAATCAGCAGCATGTCCTCGACATGAAGCGCATGGGCGCAAAAGGCCAGATCTCGTGGCGTCTCACACACCTCAAGGCCCACCACCGATTTGAACCATTGCCGATGCTCATCCACCAGTGACACTAGGGCGATAGGAACCTGAAGAAGCTCGGAGACCACCCGGGTGATACGGTCAAAGGTCTCTTCCGCTGGGGTATCAAGCAGGTCGAGACTATGAAGCAGGCGAAGCCGCGCCTCTTCATTGGCGGGCAGAGGTGCGATTAGCATGATAGGGACTCAAATCGGCGTCTAAACAACTAATCCTCTTATGCCAGCCGAGAGGTCTGGAATCAAATGAAATGGTATGAGTTAGGCCATGCTACTGCTTGCCGGTATAGGATCAGCGGATTCTCCCATCGACAATTCTGCATAGGACTTGATGCATCCTGGCATAGGTGGCCTCCGTCAGCTTTGATTGGCTAGCTGACTAACGATTGCAGGAAGGCGACATGCAGAGACTAAAAAAGCGCAATCCGGCCAGGCACGCCATCAGGCTTGGCTGTATAGCATTGGGAGCCGCTTCGCTTCCCGTCTGGTTTCTAACGGGAGCGCAGGAAAGTAATTACGAGCATAAGGGGCTCATTGCCTTTTGCTCACTGGTGCCCTTTTTTCTCTTGTCGATCCTAGGCATTGGCAAGGACAAGTCCTCACCCTGCATAGATTAAGAAATCTGACTAGAGACCTATGCTTCAGCATCTGGCATACAATAAGTTTATGATTGGCACATCGCAGGGTGCACTCTGTTCCGGCCCAGTCCCTTTGCCTCGTACAGGTTCTGATCAGCCAGCCCAAGCGCTTCCGTCGGGCTGTAAGCAAAGCCATCGCAGCCGACCACATGGTAGCCGATACTGGCAGTCACACGTCCCAACGGAGAGTCCAGGTGTTCGATATTGAGCGCCCTGATACCCTCTACTATGGACATAGCGATCTGATGGGTACCCGGTTCATCCGTATTAGGTAGGAGAATGACTATTTCTTCTCCTCCATAACGTGCAACTAGATCGCCTGCACGCCGTACGCTTTTCTGGACGACCTGAGCTACCGCTTGCAGGCACAGATCTCCCATTTGATGCCCATAGCGGTCGTTGAAGTTCTTGAAGAAATCAACATCAAGCATAATCAGCCCTACAGGGTACCCCTGTCGCTTTGCTCGATTAAGCTCAACCGGCAGCATGACATCAAAGTGACGCCGGTTGGAAAGACCGGTAAGACCATCCTCCATTGCCAGCTTTTCAACTGCTTCATAAGCTGTCGCAAGCTCGAGCTGATGCTCCTGGTCCAGTCGCATATAGCGTAAGACCAGCAGGCCCATTGCAAATAAAACAGCCAGCATGACAAGCAGGCCGCCTGTATAGATAACAACCTCGGTTATCCAGGCCGCCAGCACATCGCGTCGGGAGAGTCCGACCTGAACGACCACAGGATAGCGCTCAAGGGCCTGATAGCCCTGGATGCGATCTATACCGTCAACAACGGACCGGATGCGCGCTACCCCCGACGGACTTTGCAGCAGGTACTTGCTATAGACCTCACCTTTGGAAAGACTGTAATTGATGTTCTTTTCTGAATAAGGAAGCCGTGAGATGACTTCGCCACTGCGTAAGGCCTGCGAGATAATATCTCTTGGGCCTAGATGAAAGTCGGCATAGTACTGGTTGAAGTACTCGATGTTGACCGTGATAAGAAAAACACCCGCGAAGCTGTTGTCCGGGTTGTTGATCCGGCGCGAGACCGGCACGACGAGGTCACCTGTGGAGCGGCTACGCAGAGGGGTACCAATACGTATCGCTCGATCCATAAAGGTCTTGTGATAAATGAAATAGTCACGGTCACTATTGTTGATGCTGGCGGGATAGTCATCCTTGTCCGTTACGATCCAGTTGCCGTCCTTGTCATATACGAAGAAGCCATGCACCTGATTCATCTGCGCAACCTGGCGTTTGAATAGTCGCTTCAAACGCGTCACATCATCGCCCGATAACCCAGCGCCAAAGTTATCCCATTCCAGACGTTCGACGATCCCATAGCTGGCCAGGTCAAGGTCTTCATAGATGTCATAGGCATGCTGCGCCATGGATTTCACAAGGTTAGCAGCATTGGTTTCAGCCGCGCGTAGGGTCGCCTCATAGCTCCTGAACAGCTGCAGCGAGACGACACTGACAAGGCCCAGCGTAAAGCACACAGAAAAGGCAATAAACACACGCCGAAGACGATTGGTTTGTTTCATGGAAGCCTTTTCTTATCAATCCGGGCAATGGCAGTTTCAGCGGGGCGTCTTTCAAGAAAGACTATTTGCTCAACTGTCGGCTAAATAGCTTATTAATTAACTTAAATTCCTAAATAGTTATTTCAACAGATGAGCGTACAATTCTTTGCGATGAAAATCGTAGCTAAGATTTCAGTATGGCGTACGGCAGCCGTTAAGCTTTGGGTCTAAAATTTTGGTGGTTCGTATGCTTGCTGGTAGTTATGACCCACTTCTTGTGCTGGTCTCTGTAATCGTGGCGGTGCTGACCTCTTACACTGCGCTGCAACTGGCGTCTGCCGTATTTGGAACGTCCGGTACGGCTGCCCGGGTGTGGCTGAGCTGTGGCGCCCTGGCCATGGGGACCGGCATCTGGGCAATGCATTTTATTGGGATGCTTGCCTTTAGTTTGCCAATTGAGCTTGGCTACCAGATCTCAACTACCGTGCTGTCACTGGGACTCGCCGTGCTAGCTTCAGCCCTGGCGCTCAGAATCGTCTGTCGTACGGATCTTAAGACCAGGCATTTCGCAGTAGGCGGTCTGGTGATGGGATGCGGTATTGCCGGTATGCATTATACGGGTATGGCGGCGCTCAACATACATCCGGCAATTAGCTATGATCCGGTCTGGTTTTGCGTATCCATTGTGATTGCCATACTCGCATCAACCTCCGCGCTGTGTGTGGCTTTTCATCTCAAACGTCCCTTGCCTCATGTCTGGATGCTGCGCTTTGCCGCCTCCATTTTTCTGGGCTTTGGCGTCGTTGCGATGCATTACGCGGGAATGGCTGGCGCGCACTTCCATAAAGCAAGCGTGAGCGGGGGTATGCTGGAAGGCATTCATGCCTACTGGCTCGGAACATTGGTTTCACTTGCCACCGTCTCGCTATTGGCTATGACGCTGACTGCCATAGTCTTTGAACAGCATGCACACCGAAAAAAACTCGCACGCAGGCTGGCTGATATCCAGTATCGCCTTGCATCACGGCAGAAGAAAGAGGACCCGCTTGAGCGCCTTCCTCGTTATATTGAGCGGGACAAGAGGCCGTCTGTGGACCAGCTCTAAAGCCACTGAGAACGCCAAGCAGCTTTTTATCTCCCGCCTCTAGCCTATTGGCACATAGACTTTGGTTAGTAGTCATCTCGGACGTACGTAGCAACAGGCTGGCAGAGTGCAGCTAATTCATTCGATTGTGCATTCGTCAGTTATACAACGGCGTTACTTCAGAATCTTTCTATAAGGCCGATGATAGTAATGGTCTGTCAGCGTAAATAAACATTAGATCTTTTCGATATTAATAAAGGCTCTTCCGCCATGCGCAAAAACCTGCCAGTGACACAACAGGCTCGTACATTCAGGGAAAGTGAGCGTCTTATCTCAACGACGAATCTCAAGGGACAAATTACTTATTGCAATGACGCTTT
>NZ_WOEJ01000041.1:0-5020 GCF_019400845.1 Pseudomonas sp. MAG002Y
ACGGCCCTTCAGGAAGCTCAAGGCTCCAGTGAGATCTCATCTTGAGGCAAGTTTCCCGCTTAGATGCTTTCAGCGGTTATCTTTTCCGAACATAGCTACCCGGCAATGCCACTGGCGTGACAACCGGAACACCAGAGGTTCGTCCACTCCGGTCCTCTCGTACTAGGAGCAGCCCCTCTCAAATCTCAAACGTCCACGGCAGATAGGGACCGAACTGTCTCACGACGTTCTAAACCCAGCTCGCGTACCACTTTAAATGGCGAACAGCCATACCCTTGGGACCGGCTTCAGCCCCAGGATGTGATGAGCCGACATCGAGGTGCCAAACACCGCCGTCGATATGAACTCTTGGGCGGTATCAGCCTGTTATCCCCGGAGTACCTTTTATCCGTTGAGCGATGGCCCTTCCATACAGAACCACCGGATCACTAAGACCTACTTTCGTACCTGCTCGACGTGTCTGTCTCGCAGTCAAGCGCGCTTTTGCCTTTATACTCTGCGACCGATTTCCGACCGGTCTGAGCGCACCTTCGTACTCCTCCGTTACTCTTTAGGAGGAGACCGCCCCAGTCAAACTGCCCACCATACACTGTCCTCGATCCGGATAACGGACCAGAGTTAGAACCTCAAGCATGCCAGGGTGGTATTTCAAGGATGGCTCCACGAGAACTGGCGTCCTCGCTTCAAAGCCTCCCACCTATCCTACACAAGCAGGCTCAAAGTCCAGTGCAAAGCTACAGTAAAGGTTCACGGGGTCTTTCCGTCTAGCCGCGGATACACTGCATCTTCACAGCGATTTCAATTTCACTGAGTCTCGGGTGGAGACAGCGCCGCCATCGTTACGCCATTCGTGCAGGTCGGAACTTACCCGACAAGGAATTTCGCTACCTTAGGACCGTTATAGTTACGGCCGCCGTTTACCGGGGCTTCGATCAAGAGCTTCGCTTGCGCTAACCCCATCAATTAACCTTCCGGCACCGGGCAGGCGTCACACCCTATACGTCCACTTTCGTGTTTGCAGAGTGCTGTGTTTTTAATAAACAGTCGCAGCGGCCTGGTATCTTCGACCGGCATGAGCTTACGGAGCAAGTCCTTCACTCTCACCGGCGCACCTTCTCCCGAAGTTACGGTGCCATTTTGCCTAGTTCCTTCACCCGAGTTCTCTCAAGCGCCTTGGTATTCTCTACCCGACCACCTGTGTCGGTTTGGGGTACGATTTCTAATTACCTGAAGCTTAGAGGCTTTTCCTGGAAGCATGGCATCAACCACTTCCTCTTCATAAGAAGAGTCGTCATCAGCTCTCGGCCTTAACTGTCCGGATTTACCTAAACAGTCAGCCTACCGCCTTAAACTTGGACAACCAACGCCAAGCTGGCCTAGCCTTCTCCGTCCCCCCATCGCAGTAATTAGAAGTACAGGAATATTAACCTGTTTCCCATCGACTACGCCTTTCAGCCTCGCCTTAGGGGTCGACTCACCCTGCGTCGATTAACGTTGCGCAGGAACCCTTGGTCTTTCGGCGTGCGAGTTTTTCACTCGCATTGTCGTTACTCATGTCAGCATTCGCACTTCTGATACCTCCAGCAAGCTTCTCAACTCACCTTCACAGGCTTACAGAACGCTCCTCTACCGCTCAACTTGCGTTGAACCCGTAGCTTCGGTGTGTAGTTTGAGCCCCGTTACATCTTCCGCGCAGGCCGACTCGACTAGTGAGCTATTACGCTTTCTTTAAAGGGTGGCTGCTTCTAAGCCAACCTCCTAGCTGTCTAAGCCTTCCCACATCGTTTACCACTTAACTACAACTTTGGGACCTTAGCTGACGGTCTGGGTTGTTTCCCTTTTCACGACGGACGTTAGCACCCGCCGTGTGTCTCCCATGCTTGCACTTCTGGGTATTCGGAGTTTGCATCGGTTTGGTAAGTCGGGATGACCCCCTAGCCGAAACAGTGCTCTACCCCCCAGAGTGATACATGAGGCGCTACCTAAATAGCTTTCGAGGAGAACCAGCTATCTCCGAGCTTGATTAGCCTTTCACTCCGATCCACAAGTCATCCCCTGCCTTTTCAACGGAAGTGGGTTCGGTCCTCCAGTCAGTGTTACCTAACCTTCAACCTGCTCATGGATAGATCGCCCGGTTTCGGGTCTATACCCAGCGACTAAAACGCCCTATTAAGACTCGCTTTCGCTACGCCTTCCCTATACGGTTAAGCTTGCCACTGAATATAAGTCGCTGACCCATTATACAAAAGGTACGCAGTCACCCAACAAAGTGGGCTCCCACTGCTTGTACGCATACGGTTTCAGGTTCTATTTCACTCCCCTCTCCGGGGTTCTTTTCGCCTTTCCCTCACGGTACTGGTTCACTATCGGTCAGTCAGTAGTATTTAGCCTTGGAGGATGGTCCCCCCATATTCAGACAACGTTTCACGTGCGCCGTCCTACTCGATTTCACTCAAAAGATCCTTTCACCTACGGGGCTATCACCCACTATGGCCGCACTTTCCAGAGCGTTCGGTTAAAATCAATTGAGCTTAAGGGCTAGTCCCCGTTCGCTCGCCACTACTTAGGGAATCTCGGTTGATTTCTTTTCCTCAGGGTACTTAGATGTTTCAGTTCCCCTGGTTCGCCTCTCACACCTATGGATTCAGTGTGAGATACCTGACTTATGTCAGGTGGGTTCCCCCATTCAGAGATCTCCGGATCACAGTCTATTTGCCGACTCCCCGAAGCTTATCGCAGGCTATCACGTCTTTCATCGCCTCTGACTGCCAAGGCATCCACCGTATGCGCTTATTCACTTGACCATATAACCCCAAAGAATCTGAAGTTATGTTTGGTTTGGAACACGACATTCGCCGAAAACTTGCGCTTGAACTCGCAAATTTACCTTGACCACATAGTCTGCAGTGAAACAGCCTATGTGTTCGTACTTCTATCACATACCCAAATTTTTAAAGAACAGTCTGAAAACAAAGTTCAGAAGTCAATGCTCCAACCCAACCCTTAAGGGGGGGTAAGCACTCAGTTCTGAGCTTTAACGCGGTGTTAGATGGTGGAGCCAAGGAGGATCGAACTCCTGACCTCCTGCGTGCAAAGCAGGCGCTCTCCCAGCTGAGCTATGGCCCCATCGATTGGTGGGTCTGGGCAGATTCGAACTGCCGACCTCACCCTTATCAGGGGTGCGCTCTAACCAACTGAGCTACAGACCCAATCGTCTAACGCTTGAGTCTTGACTCATCTCGCGTCTTTATTTCAGTGAATCAAGCAATTCGTGTGGGAGCTTATGCCAAAGCTGGGATCTATCGATTAAGGAGGTGATCCAGCCGCAGGTTCCCCTACGGCTACCTTGTTACGACTTCACCCCAGTCATGAATCACACCGTGGTAACCGTCCTCCCGAAGGTTAGACTAGCTACTTCTGGTGCAACCCACTCCCATGGTGTGACGGGCGGTGTGTACAAGGCCCGGGAACGTATTCACCGTGACGTTCTGATTCACGATTACTAGCGATTCCGACTTCACGCAGTCGAGTTGCAGACTGCGATCCGGACTACGATCGGTTTTATGGGATTAGCTCCACCTCGCGGTTTGGCAACCCTTTGTACCGACCATTGTAGCACGTGTGTAGCCCAGGCCGTAAGGGCCATGATGACTTGACGTCATCCCCACCTTCCTCCGGTTTGTCACCGGCAGTCTCCTTAGAGTGCCCACCATGATGTGCTGGTAACTAAGGACAAGGGTTGCGCTCGTTACGGGACTTAACCCAACATCTCACGACACGAGCTGACGACAGCCATGCAGCACCTGTGTCAGAGTTCCCGAAGGCACCAATCCATCTCTGGAAAGTTCTCTGCATGTCAAGGCCTGGTAAGGTTCTTCGCGTTGCTTCGAATTAAACCACATGCTCCACCGCTTGTGCGGGCCCCCGTCAATTCATTTGAGTTTTAACCTTGCGGCCGTACTCCCCAGGCGGTCAACTTATTGCGTTAGCTGCGCCACTAAAGTCTCAAGGACCCCAACGGCTAGTTGACATCGTTTACGGCGTGGACTACCAGGGTATCTAATCCTGTTTGCTCCCCACGCTTTCGCACCTCAGTGTCAGTATCAGTCCAGGTGGTCGCCTTCGCCACTGGTGTTCCTTCCTATATCTACGCATTTCACCGCTACACAGGAAATTCCACCACCCTCTACCGTACTCTAGCCAGGCAGTTTTGGATGCAGTTCCCAGGTTGAGCCCGGGGATTTCACATTCAACTTACCAAGCCACCTACGCGCGCTTTACGCCCAGTAATTCCGATTAACGCTTGCACCCTCTGTATTACCGCGGCTGCTGGCACAGAGTTAGCCGGTGCTTATTCTGCTGGTAACGTCAAAGCTGCAACGTATTAGGTTACAACCCTTCCTCCCAGCTTAAAGTGCTTTACGACCCGAGGGCCTTCTTCACACACGCGGCATGGCTGGATCAGGCTTTCGCCCATTGTCCAATATTCCCCACTGCTGCCTCCCGTAGGAGTCTGGACCGTGTCTCAGTTCCAGTGTGACTGATCATCCTCTCAGACCAGTTACGGATCGTCGCCTTGGTGAGCCGTTACCCCACCAACTAGCTAATCCGACCTAGGCTCATCTGATAGCGTGAGGTCCGAAGATCCCCCACTTTCTCCCGTAGGACGTATGCGGTATTAGCGTTCCTTTCGAAACGTTGTCCCCCACTACCAGGCAGATTCCTAGGCATTACTCACCCGTCCGCCGCTGAATCAGAGAGCAAGCTCTCCTCATCCGCTCGACTTGCATGTGTTAGGCCTGCCGCCAGCGTTCAATCTGAGCCATGATCAAACTCTTCAGTTCAAACATATCCGGGTTTTGAGAAAACCCTAAACTTGGCTCAGCAATCGCAAATAAACTCTCGAATTCACGAGTGTTACTTGTCTTGCTGATAATCTTGTCGATCCATCAGTCTTACAGCACAAGCACCCACACGAATTGCTTGATTCAACTTGTTAAAGAGCGGTTGGTTAAGACCT
>NZ_WOEJ01000042.1:0-2254 GCF_019400845.1 Pseudomonas sp. MAG002Y
GCTCTGAGACCAACGGGCTCGGAGCGGACGCGCCCCGCAGGGGGCTCTTAGCTCTTGCTCTACCCACTACCGAGCCGGTGTAGTGGGTACACCTCAGTTAAGTACACCTCAGTTAAGGGCTCTTAACAAAAATAGTTAAGGGGCCTTAACGCTACTCCAAAAAGCCCAACATTTGCTCCTAGGATTGCTATTGACGCTCCTCATTTGATGATGCATGCTCCGCAGCACTTAACAAGTCATCATTTTAGGAGTTGATCTCATGACACCTTTCGAGCAATTCATCCAATACCGCGCTTTGTCTTTTAAATTCTCTACTTCTGGTGTTTCCATGGGCCAGTTAGAGCGAATGGTTGCAGCTGGGTCTGTTACTCAGCTGGATCAGGACGGCAATCCCGTTCCTACCACTTTGGAGGAGGTAGTGCCTTTCAAGGTGCAAAACGTCTGCGCCAAGCTCGCTCAGCCTTTGGTTGATCGTCTTGATAACGCCTTAAGCGTCTTGGATATGACTAAGCGTGATTTCATCGAGCTTGCTCTTATCGAAGCACTCGACAAGGTCGACCAAATGCTAGAGGAGACCAACGCTTTTGAGTTTGTCGATGCTCGGTCTTCGCAGGAGTCTGAGTGATGGCTGAACCTATGTTCACTCTGTGCGGCCAGGTGATGAATACGTTTGTTCAACCTGGTGGTACTTCAAAGAAGACCGGCGACGCTTACGATCCGCGCGATAAGGTCCAGCTCTTGGGCCAGTTGCCCATGCCGAATGGTGGGCATCGTTTAGAGCTAATCACCCTGAATACCGAAGATGCTCGTTTGTTTGAGCAAGCTATTGGCAAGACCGTGCGTATTGCTGTGGGCATGTATGCCGTTGGCAAGTCGGTCGGCTATTTCATCCCGCAGGGCGCAAAGCCCTTTCTGGTACAGCCTCGTCCTACTGCGTAAGCCTGTGGCGAACCGCAAGCTAGACCGCCTGCATGCGAGCAGCAGCAGCCGGTCTAGCGGTCGGGATCGCCACATTACTTGATACATAGAAACAAAGTGTCGGCAGGGGTATCCTGCCTGCACGGGATAAGGAGCCATTGATGGCCAAAAAGAAAACCCCCGTGAGCGTTTCCGACTTGGCGGCCGAGACACTCACAGGGGTCGATGAAGTAGTTAACTTCGGGGAAAGAATAGCACGGTACGGGCAGGCTAGAACAAGAGCCGTTGGTATGCTCGATCACCTGCGTGACGAAGATTCCCCCGAGGCCACCAAAGCAGCCGCAGGCCTCGCCACCTGTGGCAATTACTTGCATTTCCGGGAGTACTACACGGTGGGCAAAGTCCGCCTGCATAGTGCCCGTTTCTGTAAGCAGCACCTCATCTGCCCAATGTGCGCGATCCGTCGCGGATCGAAAGCTTTGGGCGCTTACCTAGACCGCTGGGAAGTGATCAGGGAAGAGCGTCCAGAGCTTCGTGCCTACCTCATTACGTTAACCGTGAAGAACGGAGACGATCTTGAAGAACGGCAAGAGCATCTGACGGGAAGTTTGAGAACTCTCATGCATCGCAGACGCGACTTTAACGCCGGTACTCGCGGCGCGCCTTGGACAGAGCTTTGTAACGTGGAAGGCGCTGTCTATACGCTCGAATTGACCCAAAAGGGCAAGGGATGGCACCCCCACTGCCATATGATCGCTCTGTGCTCCTCTGAGCCCTGTCAGGAGGCTTTGAGCGAGGAATGGAAGGCAATCACAGGTGACAGCTTTATCGTTGACGTGCGGCCTCTGAGCGCCTTTCAGGACCCTGCAGAAGGCTTCATGGAAGTGTTCAAGTATGCGGTGAAGTTCTCCGACCTCTCCTTGGCTGACAACTGGCATGCCGCTCAAGTCCTCAAGGGCAAGCGTTTACTCAATAGCTTCGGGCTCTTCCGTGGTGTTGATGTCCCCGAATCGCTCTTGGATGAACCGCTAGACAATCTGCCCTACTGGGACCGGTTCTATCGGTACATGAACGGGATCTACCAGCTTACGGACGAGAGTCCGAAAGCAAAGGATCAGCCTAGGGATGATGCAGGGGATCTAAAGAACCGCTCTTACGTGGTTACAAAGCCTGCCGATCTATCTCAAGTCAAGGGCGGCGCAGCCGGGCTTCAGCCTTCACCCTTGACTCACTCCGAACAAAAGACCCTCCAGCGCTCTGCTCTGAGACCAACGGGCTCGGAGCGGACGCGCCCCGCAGGGGGCTCTTAGCTCTTGCTCTACCCACTACCGAGCCG
>NZ_WOEJ01000043.1:0-1691 GCF_019400845.1 Pseudomonas sp. MAG002Y
GGATATACGAATGCAACCGCGCTGACGACAGGATCGAAAAAGCTATCCTCACTGCTTGTGGGGAGAGTCCATATACGCATTGTTAGGCTCAACGTACCATTCGGGTATCTTCGGGATCAGATGCACGACGAGCGCGCCAGGTTTGAGTGCTGCGGCTCCAGACGACACCTTCAGGCGTTAATTTTTTGAAGGCCTCAAGAATGCCTTTGTTTATTGCCCAGTTTCTTTGCTTGTTCTTGTAAACGTGCTGCTCACCAAATTCTGTCCGTATTCCTCGCGCAGCAGATGATTGCGACAAGCGTTGATGCTTGTTGTATTGCTCAAGCATCCACTCTGCAACTTTCATTTCTTCTTCAGTCCATGCCATGGTTTCGTTCCCTCTTTGCTGGCCTAATGTTCGCGTAATAGGCGCGAGCTTGCGAGCGTCCTAATTGACGCGCTTGTTAAGCTCATTTCCTCGATCCAAGAAGACTCGACACCTTGTCCGCAATCACGGAAATATTTTGCTGTTCAATTCTATTTTTTTCGATGTCTGCGGTGGTCTGTCCTTTCTCAAGAACCCCATTCCGCTCCGTGCAAGCGAGCGCTCTGATCACCTCGGACGTCGCTGGCGCATCGGACGTCATTATTGAGCATTTCAGTGCAACGAGTTTGGCCTCAGAATTTGTCATTTCATTTTGAAAATACTTAATCTCTTGCAGGCTAGCCTTGTAGAGTTTGAGGAAAAAATAAGCAAACACCTCAATAAGAAGCACAAGCGATAGTCGCGGAATGAAGTATGCAACGAAGGCCGTTTTATCTTCCGGGATAGCATCTATTTCAATAACGAAGTATCCCAGTATTCCGAGCCCAATTATGGTTGTTAGAATGCCCAAGCCTAGGTTTAGGTTTCCTCTTCTCCCCAATGCACTTGTCTCATCGCGAAGTCTCTCAAGAGTTGCCATAAACACGCTTTCTACCTCTTTTAGGCGATTATGGTTTGCCAACTTATCTTGAATTTTTGATAGCGTTTCCTGATAAATCTCTTTAGATGATTCTCTTTCGATACTTTCCTTAATGCGTGAGACAAGCTCGTCTTTTTCGTTTTCTGTAATTAACTCATTTATGCGGCTGTCCTGGTCAGCACGCTGACGCAGGTATTTGAGTTCACTCTGCATTTCTTTCAGCTCTGACGTGCTGATGGAAGCGCTGTGTTCGAGCCGGTTTCTGAGCCGCCTTAGCTCATCCTCATATCGTAAGTGATCAAAGTTTTGGGCCGGTTGCCTCTTAAAGCCGGTTTGAAGGTAAATCATCAAAATCGCCATGCCCGATACCAGGAGCGAAGCGAGGCCGACGAGGCTCAGAAACGGTCGCGATATTGGAAAAGGGAAGTCCATGAAATCGGAAATGAGAGAGGCGAATAGAATTGCCGCTAACCCAACCATTGCGGGAATCACCGCCAAGGCTATTCGCATTCTCTGCATGCGTTCTGCCTTATAACGGTAGTAAAGCTCACTATCGAATTCTATATCGTCGTTTTCCACTGAAACTTCCTTCGGTGAATGTCGGTGCTGACGCTTAACGTTTGGTTAAGGGGCGGGCTTTAGCCCGTCCCAGTGAGCGAAGCGAACGGTTTGAAGGCTGTAATGGACTCTCCCTGCACCACATTTTTTCTATAACACAGTGGTGACTGTTCGCTGGGAGAGGTGCGA
>NZ_WOEJ01000044.1:0-1231 GCF_019400845.1 Pseudomonas sp. MAG002Y
TGAATCGCCCCTAGTTTCCTAGACACCTCTAAGCCTCATAATGAGGCCCGTTAGGAGGTGCCATGAGCAAGCAGCGTTACCCCGAGGAATTCAAGATCGAAGCGGTCAAGCAAGTGACCGAGCGCGGCCTCCCCGTTGCCGAGGTGGCGACGCGGTTGGGCATGTCGGCGCATAGCCTATATGCCTGGATCAAGCGCTACGGCAAGCCCCAGGAACAGCGACAGCAGGAAGACGAGCAGCAGGCCGAACTGCGTCGTCTGCGCGCGGAACTCAAGCGAGTGACCGAAGAGCGAGACATCCTAAAAAAGGCCGCCGCGTACTTTGCCAAGGAGTCCGGCTGAAGTACGCCTTCATTAGCAAGCTGTCGGTGGAGTACCCGGTGCGGCGTCTTTGCCAGACCCTCAAGGTGCATCCCAGCGGTTACTACGCCTGGCTGGCCGAGCCGAAATCCGTACGCGCCAAGGAAGATCAACGCCTGTTCGGATTGATCAAGCATGCCTGGCTGGAAAGCGGTGGGGTCTACGGCTACCGCAAGATCCATGACGACCTGCGCGAGCTGGGGGAGTCCTGTGGCCGGCACCGCGTGGCTCGCCTGATGCGGGGAGAGGGGTTGCGCTCGCAGACCGGCTATTGTCGGCGCCTCAGCTATTATGGAGGCAAGCCGACAGTGGTCTCGCCCAACCGCCTGGAGCGGCAGTTCAACGTTAGTGAACCGAACAAGGTCTGGGTCACCGACATTACCTACATTCGCACCTATGAGGGCTGGTTGTACTTGGCGGTGGTCCTGGATCTGTTTTCACGCCAGGTGATTGGCTGGTCGATGAAGCCACGGATGTACAGCGACCTAGCCATCGATGCGTTGCTGATGGCAGTGTGGCGGCGCAAGCCCAAGCAGGAAGTGATGATCCACTCCGACCAGGGCAGCCAGTTCAGCAGCTCGGACTGGCAAAGCTTCCTCAAGGCCAACAACCTGATCAGCAGCATGAGTCGACGCGGTAACTGCCACGACAACGCGGTCGCGGAAAGCTTTTTCCAGTTGCTGAAGCGGGAACGCATCCGACGAAAAATCTACGGTACCCGGGAAGAAGCCCGCAGTGATGTGTTCGATTACATCGAGATGTTTTATAACCCCAAACGCCGGCATAGCAGCGCTATGCAGCTATCGCCAGTAGAATTTGAAAAGCGCTATTTCCAGAGCTTGGAGAGTGTCTAGGAAAGCCGGGGCGATTCA
>NZ_WOEJ01000045.1:0-1151 GCF_019400845.1 Pseudomonas sp. MAG002Y
CGTCGCTTAAGAACGATAGTTTCGCAAATTGTAAAGTTTAATTTTCAATGCAAGTTATTTCACTTGAGTTCCAGGCACAACGTGCACAGGAACTAAATTCAGATCGAACACAACCCTGATAGTTCAGGTACTCAAAGAGTAGAAACAGATCGTCAACAGCAACGTTTTGGAATTAATGTTCTCCAGAACCACCAAAACGTGCAGAGATAATCGTTTAGTTATGCAGGAAATGAATTTCTTTATTGGTGAAATTAACAAAAGTAAACGCGGAAACGCAACCGCAAACGCAAACGCAAGCGCAATCGCAAAAGAGAAAGTGAGAAGGATCGCAAACGCAAGCAGTGAAGCGATAAAGTCTGCTAGAGTCGACCTTCTGGGCCCATAACCTGTTGGAATGAAACGAAGTTAGAGTTGAAGTTGAAGTTGGGCAAGTTGAGGAGTTGAAAGAAGAAGTTGTGTCGCTTGGGACTTTACTCAATTGGTCAAGAAGGTCGGTACTTATACCCATTCACACCCAGGCTATACCTGCTCGTATCGGTGCGAAATGGCATTTCTACTTTAGAGTTTCTACGTTTACCCTGGGATACCAGGATACGATATTGGGCACATCTGAACCGACCAATACAATTGCAGCGATCACGATCCAACCAACATTGACTTACTGTACTTGCCAACATGGCATTTCTACGTTAAGTTTCTACGTTTGAGCTAGGATACAAAATGGGCACATCCAAAACAGCCAATAGAATTCCAGCATACAATATCCAAGTATTTTTAGGAACAATGCAGCTGTCTGCATTACTGTACGTTAGTTGCACCGTCGTACATTATCTGCATTGCTGTACGTCGGCTGCATGACTGCATTGCTGCATGACTGCATTGCTGTATGCCGGCTGCATACCTGCTCAACTCGATGTAAACCAACTTGTACACATTGCTGGAGGTGATACCAATCATACATCAACAACCTACGTATTGCGCCAAGTGTCAATTCTGGAGACAAGTGTCGGAGTGTGATTGGTTCAGTGTATAGAGCTATGAAACTTGTGGTTGGGTGTTAAAGCTAATGTTGTAACATGATTGGTGCACTTGGGGATGCGTGCGACACATGTACAAATCGTATGATGAATGGACACTGGCTGCATATACTT
>NZ_WOEJ01000046.1:0-1077 GCF_019400845.1 Pseudomonas sp. MAG002Y
GACCTGTGTGTACCGAGATTGGTCATCGTGAATTGTGTAAAAATAATTGTACTTGTCTGGAAACGAAAGTTCTAATGGACCGACAATATCCGAGTGCAAGATATCCCCAACTGCGTCAGCACGATTAAAATGTCCCGGGAACGGTAGTTTATGTGCTTTGCCAAGTCGACAAGCCCGGCACACATCATCTGACTGTTGCAGATGTGGGACATCATTTGCATGTTGGTGCATCGTGACCAGATCTCTCATGTTGATGTGTGCCAAACGACGGTGCCAGAGCTCAGTTTCCCTGAACTTTGAATCGCTAGTCACCGACATTGCCATCTGCGTATTCTGAGAAACGGGTTCAGGTAACATGTACATTCCTGATGTCTTGTCACGGGAACCTAGTCCAATGAAGAAATTGGTGGTCTGGAGGCTTAAGCGAACATCAAAACGACGGAAAAGCGACTGTATCCCATTGTCTGCAAGTTTACCAGTTGACACTAAATTGTAGCCTAGATTTGGTATGTAGAGTACATTTTGTAAACGGATATTAGCATGCTCAAATGGCAGCACAACCTCACCCATATGGGTTGACGTGACTGATGTTTTGTCAGCAAGCATGACATGTCGTGGTTTGCATGGAGTCAATGAGCCTTGTACAAACACAGACCTGGAGTGAAAACAATGACAAGTAGCACCGCTGTCAGCATATGAACGATGGTCCTTAGGAGGGGATAAAGTGGTTTTCTCAACTAACGAACCTGCAATTTCTGTCTTCTTGGGACGAGTTTTGTCTTGTGCCACTGCCGCTGCAGCTTTGTCCTGAAACATTTCGCGGAGTTTCGGAGGCAGCTTGTTGTCAGGATTAGATGGGTTCTGATAACAGCGGTCTTCTGTATGTCCAGTTCTACCACAGAAATCACACTGATGCTTCTTGTCATGAACTCCTGTACCCGTTTTGACCGATTTTAAAGCCACCGCCAAAGCACGAATGGTGGAGTCAGTATCTGACTCAGAATCCAAGTGGTCACTGGCCCTGGAATGTTTGGTGGGCTGTGAGCCTGTGTTACCTCTGCGCCCCTTTTTGCGTCG
>NZ_WOEJ01000047.1:0-1013 GCF_019400845.1 Pseudomonas sp. MAG002Y
TCGCAGTCCAGCTCGATCATGTCACCGTCACGCACAACCGCCAGCGGACCCCCTGCCGAAGCCTCCGGCGCTACGTGCAGTACCACCGTCCCATAGGCCGTCCCACTCATGCGCGCATCGGAAATACGCACCATGTCGGTAATGCCCTTGGCCAGCAGCTTGGGTGGCAGACCCATGTTGCCCACCTCAGCCATGCCCGGATACCCTTTTGGTCCGCAGTTCTTGAGCACCATGACGCAGGTCTCGTCAATATCCAGGTCCGGGTCGAGCACACGCTCCTTGTAATGCTCCAGGTTCTCGAACACCACCGCACGGCCCCGGTGCTGCATCAGCTCTGGCGTGGCAGCAGAAGGTTTGAGCACTGCGCCCTTGGGTGCCAGGTTGCCCCGTAACACGCAGATGCCGCCGTCCTTGCGGATGGGATTGTCCAGCGTACGAATAACCTCATCCTTGCCATAGATAGGTGCCTCAGCGCAGTTCTGCCAGATCGACTGCCCGTTGGCGGTCAGGGCATCAGGGTGCGGCAGCAGGTTTGCCTCGCCCATCCGGCGAATCACTGCCGGCAGGCCACCGGAGTAGTAGAACTCTTCCATCAGGAAGCGACCGGACGGCTGCAGGTCGACGATGGTAGGCGTACCGCGACCGACCCGCGTCCAGTCGTCCAGCTCAAGGTCTACGCCCATACGGCCAGCGATGGCCTTGAGGTGAATCACGGCATTGGTCGAACCGCCGATGGCAGCATTGACGCGGATGGCATTCTCGAAGGCTTCCTTGGTCAGGATCTTCGACAGGCGAAGGTCCTCATGCACCATGTCCACGATGCGCATGCCAGAGAGGTGCGCCAGTACATAGCGACGCGAATCCACGGCTGGGATCGCGGCGTTGTGCGGGAGCGAGGTGCCCAGGGCTTCAGCCATGCAGGCCATGGTGGAGGCAGTACCCATGGTGTTACAGGTACCGGCCGAGCGGGACATGCCGGCTTCAGCAGAGAGGAACTCGTTCAGGTCGATCAG
>NZ_WOEJ01000004.1:0-344339 GCF_019400845.1 Pseudomonas sp. MAG002Y
ATCCATCAGTCTTACAGCACAAGCACCCACACGAATTGCTTGATTCAACTTGTTAAAGAGCGGTTGGTTAAGACCTTGTCTCAACCGAGGCGCGCATTCTACGCTAACCTCTTGTCCTGTCAAGCTTTTTGTTCAACCGGTCTAACCTGCCGAACTGCTTGCCGGACCTGCCGGATCAGGAAACCTGTTCTGGCAGCGGGAGGCGTATTTTACACAAACCCAGGGGCTTGTCAACCACCACTTCCCTCTTTCCGCTTCTGGCAGACCGGAGGCCTGACCCCGACTAAACAGCTAAGCCATTGATCTACAAGGCTTTCTGCTGTCCCATTGCAGCGGAAGTGGGGCGCATTATAGGCCCCTCCGCTCACAGGTCAAGCTTTATTTTGAACTACTCAGCTTTAATAACTATGCGGGCAAATGCCTTCTTGCCTGCCTGACAAACATGAGTAGCACCCAACTTGAAGACAAAGCTTCGATCTACTACTTCACCATCAACCTTTACGCTACCTGCGTTCAGCAAATCACGTGCAGCAGCTGAGTTCTTTACCAGACCTGCGCGATTGAGCACTGCGGCTACGGGCATATCCTCGGCAGTCGTTAACGTTACCTCTGGAATTTCCTCTGGCAGCTCGCCGTCCTTCATGCGATTGCCAGCAGAACGGTGAGCGGTAGCAGCTGCCTCCTCACCATGGAACCGGGCAACGATCTCCTCGGCCAACTTGATCTTGATATCGCGCGGATTGGCACCCGCCTCTACATCATGGCGAAACGCTTCAATCTCACTCATCGCCCTAAAGCTTAAAAGCTCAAAATATCGCCACATCAGCGAGTCAGGCATTGAAACGATCTTATTGTACATAACGCCAGGCGCTTCCTGGATACCTATATAGTTGCCAAGCGACTTGGACATCTTCTTGACGCCATCCAGCCCCTCAAGCAAAGGCATAGTGAGAATGGACTGCGCCTCTTGGCCATAGGCACGCTGCAACTCGCGGCCCATTAACAAATTAAATTTCTGATCAGTTCCACCAAGCTCGACATCTGCTTTCAATGCAACCGAGTCATATCCCTGAACCAGGGGGTACAAGAACTCATGAATAGCAATGGGTTGATTAGTCGCGTACCGCTTACTGAAATCGTCACGCTCAAGCATACGTGCGACCGTGTACTGAGACGCCAGGCGGATAAAGTCAGCCGGTGTAAGCTTGTCCATCCAAGCAGAATTAAACGCCACTTCAGTCTTCGCCGGATCCAATATCTTGAATACCTGAGCTTTATAGGTTTCAGCGTTTTCAAGAACCTGGTCACGCGTCAATGGCGGACGAGTCGTGCTTTTACCACTGGGATCGCCAATCATGCCTGTGAAGTCACCAATCAGGAAAATGACCTGATGACCCAGCTCCTGGAATTGACGTAGCTTATTGATCAGAACGGTATGGCCTAAATGAAGGTCTGGAGCTGTAGGATCAAAGCCTGCTTTGATACGCAACGGAGTCCCTTTCTCAAGCTTTGTAATGAGCTCAGATTCAACCAAAAGCTCGTCAGCTCCACGCTTGATCAGCGCTAACTGTTCTTCTACCGATTTCATTAGCCAATCCCGCTTAAATTAATGGCGCAACCATACAAGATCACCTGATAAAAACAAGATTTCCAGAAACCTCTACCTATCAGGCACATATTGAAAATTATTAAGGGTTGTTCGGAACTTTATTTGATTATATTTTAGGCAGTTATTCATGCTCAAAAGCACCGCTACGTCATGACACAACCAACTCCAAAAAGCCCGTTGTATCCTAAAAGCCATATCCTGGCTGCTAGTGGGGTCGCTGCGCTTCTGAGTTTGGCTCTGCTGGTGTTTCCTTCTCGCGATGTCGAGGCAAAGAAAACGCTCGTTAATATGGATATTCAGAATAGTGCTGAGCGCATTATTCAAGAAAAGGATGACCTTCGACAGCTAAGCACTCTCTCAGAGCCTGAAGCGTCCACAACTGAAAGTCCGTTCGCCAGTATTCCTGAGTCAACCGAAACGGCTCAAGAACCCAACTCAGCTGAACCCTCTTCTACCGAAAGCCTTGCCTCAGTTGACTCTCAGTGGAAAGTCGAAACTGTTAAAAATGGCGACACGCTTTCCACATTATTCTCGGCAGCCGGTTTGTCAGCAAACGTGCTGCAAGACGTTTTAAATAGCGACAAAGAAGCCAAAGCCCTTAGCCGAATTCACATAGGCCAAAAGCTCGAATTCAAGGTATCTCAGACCGGTGACCTGCTCGGCTTCCGAAGCAAGCCAAACGCCTTGGAAACCATCACGATCTCCAAAGCTGAAAGTGGTTATGACTTTAAGCGTGAAATAGCACAGCCTGATGTTGAAAAGGCTTATGCACGCGGCGTTATTGATAGCTCTCTATTTACAGCTGGCCGACGCGCCGGCCTATCCCACGATATGATCATGTCACTGGCCAACGTGTTCGCCTATGATATTGACTTCGCACTGGATATACGAGAAGGCGACGAATTCGAGGTCATCTACGAAAAGAAGGTGGTCGATGGAAAGCGTGTCGGCAACGGCAACATTTTAGCGGCGCGCTTCACCAACCGCGGTAAAACCTTTACGGCAGTCCGCTATACCAGCAAGCAAGGCACTACGAATTACTACACGGCTGACGGTAGCAGCATGCGTAGGGCATTTATTCGTACTCCAGTAGAGTTTACCCGTATCAGCTCCCGTTTTTCCCTGGGTCGTTACCATCCTGTCCTGAGCAAGATTCGTGCGCATAAGGGTGTGGACTACGCAGCACCAACCGGTACGCCTATCCATGCGACAGGGGATGGCAAAGTGGTAGAAGCTGGGCGCAAGGGTGGTTACGGAAACGCCGTAGTAATCCAGCACGGACAGCGCTACAGCACTGTTTATGGACATATGAGCAAATTCGGTCAAGGCATTCGACCAGGCGTACAGGTTAAGCAAGGACAGGTTATTGGATATGTAGGCATGACAGGACTCGCAACGGGACCTCATTTGCACTATGAATTCCGCATCAATGGTACGCATGTCGATCCGCTCGGCGTAAAGCTACCTATGGCTGATCCTATCGCAAAAAATGAGGTGAAACGTTTCTTGAGCCAAAGCCAGCCTTTAATGGCCCGCATGGACCAGGAAAAGTCCACTCTTCTTGCCATGAACAAGCGTTGACAGGTATGACGCTTTATATAGGGCTAATGTCTGGTACCAGCTTGGACGGACTGGACATTGCCCTTATTGATCAAACAGCTACTAGATGCACGCTTATCGGCTCTCATTATGTGCCGATGCCATCGAGCCTCAAACATAAGCTTCTTGAGCTGTGCAGTGCTGGCGACAACGAACTGGAACGTGCCGCACTGGCTGAGCAGGATTGGGTCCAGTTGGCTGCCCAAGGTATTGAGCAACTCCTCAGCGAAGCGCAGCTATCGACCTCGCATATCAGAGCGATTGGTAGTCACGGGCAGACAGTCAGGCATAGTCCATCTGATGGCTACACGATTCAGATCGGCAACCCGGCACTTCTTGCAGAGCTGACAGGGATTGATGTTGTTGCAGATTTTCGTCGACGGGATGTAGCTGCTGGTGGACAAGGTGCTCCCCTCGTCCCTGCTTTTCACGCGGCCATCTTTGGAGATCCGGCGAAAGAGCGAGCTATTCTTAACATCGGCGGATTTACCAATATTACATTGCTATCACCCGGCCACCCTATAGAAGGCTTTGATTGCGGCCCAGGTAATGTATTGATGGATGCATGGATAAACGAGCACAAAGGCGAGCCTTATGACCAGTTTGGTTCCTGGGCTGCCAGTGGCTCCATTTCATCCATGCTTCTTAATGCCTTTTTGTCTGATCCTTTCTTTGCCAAACAGGGGCCTAAAAGTACTGGGCGCGAGCTATTCAATTTAAGCTGGTTAAAACAAAAGCTCTCAGTGCTTCCTGCGATACCGGTAGCCGATGTTCAGGCAACCCTGGCCGAGCTTACCGCCATTTCTGTCTGTGATTCGCTGCGACTGGTTCAACCCACATGTGCCGAGCTATTTATCTGCGGCGGCGGTGCTCACAATGAGTTTCTGCTTAAGCGACTCTCTGCTCATTTACCAGAAACGCTCGTTACAACCACAGACGAACTTGGCGTTTCGCCAGACTGGGTAGAAGCAATGGCATTTGCCTGGCTGGCACATTGTTTTGTTGAGCGCATACCGGGTAACTGCCCGGACGTAACAGCGGCTAAGGGGCCTAGAATCTTAGGCGCGCTGTATCCTGCCTAAGCGAAAGCGCCGCGTTTAAACGCGGCGCCTCAGTAAAGCCTTCTTAGATTGAGAAAGACTGACCGCAGCCACATGTAGTTGCCGCATTAGGGTTCTTAATGACGAAACGCGAACCCTCCAGCCCCTCCTGATAATCGACTTCAGCGCCAGCCAGATACTGGAAGCTCATGGGATCGACAACCAGACTTACGCCGTCACGCTCTACAATGGTGTCGTCTTCAGCCGTATCTTCATCAAATGTAAAGCCGTACTGGAAGCCAGAACACCCTCCCCCCGTCACAAACACGCGCAGCTTAAGACGAGGGTTGCCCTCCTCATCGATTAAGTTCTTTACCTTATTGGCTGCACCGGGGGAGAACAATAAGGGAGTCGGAATGAAGGTTTCGATGGTCATGCTTGAATCTCCCGGCTTTCGCCGATACCAACTGCAATATGCAACATTATCCGCTTAACCCAGAAAAATGGTCAACTATTCTGCGACCGACCGATAATTAAAACTTAAATCGCTTATAAGGTGACGCCTGTAACACGGGCATCTACTATCTCTGGTTTTATATTGCCGGAGATACTTGATGCTCTATCTATGGATCAAAGCGTTACACATCATAGCTTTAGTCTGCTGGTTTGCCGGTCTGTTCTATTTGCCCCGACTGTTTGTCTACCACGCGCAAAGTGAAGACACCGTTAGCCGTGAGCGCTTCATTCTGATGGAGCGAAAGCTGTATCGAGGAATCATGCTGCCTTCAATGTTGGCTACGCTTGTTTTCGGCATTGTATTACTGGTCCTGAATCCAGGCTGGCTGAGTCAGGGCTGGATGCATACCAAGCTTGCACTTGTCTTTTTGCTGGTCGGCTATCACCACATGTGCGGTGCCATGCTGAAACGCTTTGCGCGAGGTGAAAACAAACACAGTCATGTATTCTACCGCTGGTTTAATGAAGCTCCTGTCCTGATCCTGATTGCGATCGTGATCCTGGTTGTCATCAAACCCTACTAAATTTCCAGACGCAGCATATCCTGACAATATGCTGCGTGCCTCTTCTATTGTGCGACAAGGAAGCTCGCCATGTCCGATACGCGTTACAAGATTACTTTTGATGGGCAATTGATCCCCGGTGTCAGTCGAGATGATGTACTGGAGAATCTTGCGAAACTTTTCAAAAGTGATACGCAGAAAATAGCCCAGCTGTTTCGCGGTCCCGTTACATTAAAAAGGGACCTTTCGGAACCTGAAGCTGATCGTTATCTGGCAGCCTTGAGACAAGCTGGCGCTCAAGCCAGGAAAGAACAGGACTTGGCCTCCATGCTTACGCTGGTTGAGGACAAAGAAACACCAGCAAAAGAAAGCACACGGTTAATGACTTGTCCAAAATGTGGACATGAGCAGACCAAGCGCGACGAATGCGAGCAGTGCGGCATTATTGTTGAAAAGTACCTGGCACGTCAGGCTGAGCTAGCGTCAGAGCCGCCCGCACCGTCAACTGCGCCAGTCATGGCCGCGTCTCCTTATGCTCCGCCTCAAGCAGACCTTTATACCCATGGCGAACATGAATACGGTACCTTGAAGGTCTTCAGCCTCAAAGGTCGAATAGGACGCCTGCGCTTTTTAGCTTGGTCGCTTGTAGCATCTGCCGCTTTTTTTGCCGCCTTTTTTGCACTACTGACAACGGTAGGGATCGCAAGTCTCATGACGTCGCATCCCTCAATCCTTACAGGGCTTGGGCTTAGTGCGCTGCTTGGTCTTGCAATGCTATTTATTAACCTGAGCATAGGTGTTCAACGCTTGCATGATTTAGGCTGGTCAGGCTGGCTCTGGCTTTTGAGCATCGTTCCGCTCATAGGAGGCCTGTTTACTTTCGTGCTGATGGTCTTACCAGGATCACGTACAGCCAATCGCTATGGTGCACCGCCTCCACCTAACGGCATAGCGGTCAAGCTTTTAGCGGGTATCTGGCTATTTATTGTGATCGCTGTGATTCTGGCCTCCCTTGTGCGCCCTAGCTAAGGGCACCCTGCCACGCCGGAGCGGTCCAACTCCATGCCGTACTTCTGAGGGAGCATCATGCCTCGCTATGCATTAATTACTGGCGCCTCTAGTGGAATAGGCCTTGCGCTTGCTGAAGCACTGGCGCGCCGCGGTCATCCCTTGATCTTACTTGCCCGAAAGCGGGAGGCACTTGAAAGCATTGCCAGTGAACTGGCCCAGCGATTTGGCGTGGAAGTACTTTATCGCGTTTGCGATCTGTCGGAGCCGCTGCATGTGACAGGGCTTCTGCACGAGCTTGAGCAGAGCGAGAAGGTTATCGACCTGCTTGTGAACTGTGCAGGCATGGGGACTGGCGGCCCCTTTCTTTCCTCCGACTGGTCACGCGAGCAGCACCTTATTGAGTTAAATGTGCTGGCCCTGACTCGCCTCTGCCATGCCCTAGGTGCGCACATGGCTCAACAGGGCGGCGGACAGATTCTCAACGTAGCTTCGACGGCCGCCTTCCAGCCCATTCCGCTTATGAGCAGCTATGCCGCCAGCAAGGCGTATGTCCTGCATTTTTCCGAAGGGCTGCGTGAAGAGTTAAAAAGCCGAGGCATTTCCGTCTCAGTGTTATGCCCCGGCCCAACGCGTACAAGCTTTTTCCGCAAAGCGGGCATGCAGACTGCCTCAATGGAGAAAGGCAAAACCATGATGGGCGCCGAGGAGGTTGCATTGATCGCCATGCATGGCCTCGCCAAGCGCAAGGCCATCATTCATTGCGGATGGCGAAACCGCCTGACGACAATGGTACCTCGTTTTTTGCCACGCTCACTTGTAAGAAAAGTTACCGCCAGAATAGGCCGCATGCTGACATCACCTTGACTTGCGTCTGTGCGCAAAAGATAACCCTCGCTACACTTTGATCTTCAAATACACAG
This sequence comes from Pseudomonas sp. MAG002Y, assembly GCF_019400845.1. NCBI lineage: Bacteria > Pseudomonadati > Pseudomonadota > Gammaproteobacteria > Pseudomonadales > Pseudomonadaceae > Pseudomonas > Pseudomonas sp. MAG002Y. Next base: position 7,199 of record NZ_WOEJ01000004.1, read on the forward strand.
GAGACATCCATGGACTGCCTGTTCTGTAAAATCGTGGCGGGAGAGATTCCAGCCCGCAAGCTTTATGAGGACGATCATGTCATTGCCTTCCATGACATATCGCCTCAGGCCCCCGTTCATTTTCTTGTCATTCCCAAGAAGCATATCGCCACGCTTCATGACCTGAGCGAAACCGATGACAAGACGCTAGCAGGTCATATCCTGTTTACGGCACAACGCCTGGCCCAGGAACAAGGTTGCGATGAAGGCTTCCGGGTGGTCATGAACTGTAATCCAATGGGTGGACAAACGGTTTACCACATCCATATGCATGTACTTGGCCAACGGCAAATGACGTGGCCGCCGGGTTAAGCGTTCCTTTACCCTCCCCTGATTTGAACCTGGAGACTGGAATGGCTAACGATCGTCACTATTCCCCTGCAGATCACCTGTTCATGCAGGTTGATGCCGCATTAAAAACACTACTGCCTTTCAATGGACACCCTAATAGGGCCTCCCCTGCGCTGAGTCATTCGGAAGCCGAGCTGGATGAGTCCAGCACCCGGCACGTGGCTGGACTGATGCGCATCAACCACACCGGAGAAGTGTGCGCACAAGCGCTCTATCAGGGACAGGCCTTGACAGCCAAGCTGCCTGAAGTCCGAAGCGCCATGGAAGAAGCCGCTGACGAGGAGATTGATCACCTCGCCTGGTGCGAACAGCGAATTAAAGAGTTGGGAAGCCATACCAGCGTACTTAATCCATTGTTCTATGGCCTATCATTTAGCATCGGCGCGACTGCTGGCCTGATCAGCGATCGTCTCAGCCTTGGCTTTGTCGCCGCGACAGAAGAGCAAGTCTGTAAGCATCTTGATGAGCACCTGATGCAGCTTCCTTCGGAAGACAAGCGCTCCCGAGCGATTCTTGAGCAGATGCGCATTGACGAGGAGCAACATGCGGATCATGCCCTGGATGCAGGCGGGCTACGCTTCGCTACGCCTATCAAACTTGGCATGACGCTTCTTTCAAAGGTCATGACCAAAAGCACATACCGCATTTAAGACAACAAAAAGGGCGCTCAAAGCGCCCTTTTAATTTCAACCTGCTGCTTAACGAGGCAGGTTACGACCAGAAAATATCTCACGCATCTCATGCTTGAGGCGTTGCGTTACCTGCTCACGCTGCTCACGCGAAAGATTCTGAGTAGCATCACCAAACAGGTAATTTTCTAGCTCGAACTCTTTCAATAGCATCTTGGTGTGGAACAGATTGTCCTGATAGACGTTTACATCCGTCATCTGATAGGCCGAACGCGTGTCTTCAGACAGGTAGTTCTGGATGGAATTGATCTCATGATCGATAAAGTGCTTGCGTCCTTCCACATCGCGGGTAAAACCACGAACGCGATAGTCGACAGTCACAATATCCGAATCAAACTGATGAATCAGATAATTCAATGCCTTTAGCGGTGAGATGACGCCACAGGTAGACACATCGATATCGACACGGAATGTGGCGATGCCGTCAACGGGATGAATTTCCGGATAGGTATGAACCGTAATATGGCTTTTATCCAGATGCCCTAGAATTGTTTCGCGTAGCGGACCGGGTGATTCCTCGATCTGGCTTTCGGTAGGCTCAACAGGCTGCTCCGAAATGAGAATGGTCACGCTGGCGCCCTGAGGGTCGTAATCCTGGCGAGCGATATTCAGAATATTGGCACCGATGATATCCACGACGTCTGTCAGGATCTGAGTCAGACGCTCGGCGTCATACTCTTCATCAATGTACTGTACATAGGCTTGCTGATCTTCTGACGTCTCTGCATAGCAGATGTCATAGATATTGAAGCTCAAGGTCTTCGTCAGGTTGTTGAAACCATGGAGCCTGAGTTTACTTTTCACCGTAGGGAACTCCCATAGGTACGGTCTCTGACCGTGGTCGTGAATGCCCGTCATCTGCATAAGGCGCAGGTGCGTAGGGCCGTTTCATACCTCTTCGCATTGGCGATTGTGGCTGTGCTTGTCGGGCCTTGCCCTGAAAAGGGGCGCATTATGCAGAGCCTGAGGGCTATCCGCCAGAGGTTGCGCCCGAAAGACGATGAATTGATGACAGTCAGGGCTTAATTAAGCTCTATGATCTCGTATCCGTGCGAAATCTCGACGCCCGCACGCTCCAGCATGATGGAAGCTGAACAATACTTTTCTGCAGACAGCTCAATGGCGCGCTTGACCTGCGCTTCCTTCAAGTCACGGCCCTTGACCACAAAGCGGATGTGTATCTTGGTAAATACCTTGGGTTCGGATTCAGCCCGCTCAGCCTCAAGAAAGGCCTCACAGCTCTCTACAGCCTGGCGAGATTTCTTTAAGATACTCATCACATCAAAGCTGGTGCAGCCACCCAAGCCGATTAGCAGAGCCTCCATTGGGCGGACGCCCAGGTTACGACCGCCATGATCAGGAGGGCCGTCCATGACAACCACATGGCCACTGCCCGACTCGCCCAGAAACATGGCCTCACCGGCCCATTGAATTCGTGCTTTCACCATGAGACTCCACAGCCAGTAAAAAAATAGAGTACCACAGCCCCATAAATGTGATGGAATGCCATCAAACTGCCATTAAACTGTTAGTCACGTCGCACACTTCACAAGTCGTGATCTGCAGAGTAAAAATTCACTTTAATTTAGTGGCAAACTTGCCGATATGTTCAAATCCCTGTAGACAAGGCTTGTCTCAACTTCAGGAACCAGCATGGCCGCTATTATTCCTCCTGCAAAACTTCAACATCTCGATAAACTGCTCGCGCATTGCTCGCGTCGCCGCTATACCGCCAAGACGACGATCATTTATGCGGGTGATAACAGTGAAAGCCTGTTCTTCATCCTCAAAGGGTCGGTAACGATTCTGATTGAGGACGACGAAGGTCGCGAAATGATCATCGCCTATTTGAATGCGGGCGACTTTTTCGGCGAGATGGGGCTATTTGCCAAGGAAGGAAGCGAACCCGAACGCAGCGCCTGGGTTCGTGCACGCACGGAGTGCGAGGTTGCCGAGATCAGCTACAGCCAGTTCAGAGAACTGAGCCAGCAAGATCCCGACATGCTCTTCTCGCTGGGCCGCCAGATGGCCGAGCGTCTGCGCCAGACTACGCGTAAGGTAGGTGATCTTGCCTTCCTGGACGTGACTGGTCGTGTCGCTCGTACGCTGCTTGACTTGTGCAAACAGCCCGACGCCATGACGCATCCGGACGGTATGCAGATCAAAATCACGCGCCAAGAAATTGGTCGCATCGTTGGATGCTCACGTGAAATGGTCGGTCGCGTACTCAAGTCTCTGGAAGAACAGGGCCTTGTCCATGTGAAAGGCAAGACGATGGTTGTGTTTGGTACTCGCTAAACACACCATGCTCTGACAAAAAAGCCGGCTCGCGCCGGCTTTTTTATTAATCACTCTACGTCGGGGGAGGAGATCCCCGCGCGTCTTTCAGGAAAGAACAGCCGGTGCAGCTCGTGTCCGGGATCCTCTGCACGCATGAATGCTTCACCTACTAAAAAGGCATGCACATCGCTGACTTGCATCAGCTCAACGTCAGCCCTGTTCAGAATGCCACTCTCGGTTACCACCAGACGTTCTCGTGGAATAGACGGCAAAAGGTCCAGTGTTGTTTCCAGGCTCACCTCAAATGTATGCAGATTGCGGTTATTGATACCGATCAGCGGCGTGTCGAGTGTTTTCAGCACTCGCTCCAACTCATTTGCATCGTGAACTTCAACAAGCACATCGAGGCCAACCGACTTTGCCGTAGCGGCTAGCTCTGCCATCAAGGTATCGTCCAGGGCGGACACGATGAGAAGAATGCAGTCAGCACCAATCGCACGGGCTTCAATGACCTGGTATGGATCGATCATAAAGTCTTTACGAATGATAGGTAATGAGCAGGCTGCCCGGGCTTCCTTCAAATAGGCATCGCTGCCCTGAAAGAAATCGATGTCCGTCAGGACCGAAAGACAGGTCGCGCCGCCTGCTTCATAGCTTCGCGCAATATCTGCCGGCACGAACTCCTCCCGCAGGACACCCTTACTGGGCGAGGCCTTCTTGACCTCAGCAATGACCGCTGGTTCTCTTCGCGCCACGCGATCCATCAGGGCCTGGGCAAATCCCCTTGGTGATTCAGAGGCCTGCGCCAAGGCCTCCAGATCGGCCAGTGGAAGCGCTGACTTACGCTGTGCTACTTCTTCAGCTTTGCGGGCCAGGATTTTTTGCAGAACGGTAGGTACGCTCACGCTTGATTCTCCACTTTGTATACCGCTGTAAAGCTGGCCAACTCATCCATTTTTTCCCGGGCAAGGCCGCTGTACAACGCGTCATGCGCCAGATTGACACCTTCTTGCAAACTTGAAGCTAGATCAGCTGCATACAATGCGGCTCCCGCATTAAGCACAATCATGTCAGCGGCCTTTTGCCCAGCCTCGGTTTTCCGACGCCCCAGGGCATCCCGGATCAGACCTAATGAAGCCTCCGGGCTGTCGACTGTAAGCCCGATCAAGCTCTGACTCTTGATACCAACATCCTCCGGAAGGACTTCATACTCTTGAATTTGTCCATCCTTGAGTTCAGCAACACGTGTAGGCGCCGCCAGGCTGAACTCGTCAAGCCCATCCCTGGAGTGAACAACCAGCACATGCTTGCTGCCTAGCCGCTGCAGCACTTCGGCAAGGGGACGGCACAGTGCAGGCGTGAATACCCCTACTACTTGATGCAAGACACCGGCTGGACTGGTCAACGGACCTAGCATGTTGAATAACGTACGCAGCCCCAGAGACTTTCGAGGGCCTGCAGCATGGCGCATCGCACTGTGGTGCGATTGGGCAAACATGAAGCCTACCCCTATCTCATTAACGCAACGGGCTATTTGTTCGGGCGTCAGGTTGAGATAAATCCCCGCCGCTTCAAGCAGGTCGGCACTGCCGCTTTTACCTGAAACAGCACGGTTGCCGTGCTTGGCTACTTTTCCCCCAGCAGCCGCGACAACAAAAACAGAAGCCGATGATACGTTGAAGATATTGGCACCATCTCCTCCTGTTCCCACGATATCCACAACGTGCTCAAGGCTGGGCAATTCAACCTTGGTAGCCAGCTCGCGCATCACGCTTACGGCACCACAAATTTCATCGATGGTTTCGCTCTTGATACGCATGCCCATGAGAAAAGCGCCGATCTGGGCATCATCACATTGCCCGGTCATGATCTGGCGCATGACGTCCTGCATTTCGCTTGTGGTCAGGTCGAGTTGACTGACGATTTTGCCGAGCGCTTCCTTGATATCCATGACTAGCGTGCGCCTCCGGTCTGCTTGAGGAAATTGGCCAGCAGGTCATGACCGTATTCGGTAAGAATCGACTCGGGGTGAAACTGGACACCTTCCAGCATGTACTCGCGGTGACGGAGCCCCATGATTTCATCCATGGTTCCATCTTCGTGTTGAGTCCAGGCAGTAATTTCCAGACAGTCCGGCAGCGTTTCTCGTTTCACCACAAGCGAATGGTAGCGCGTGACCGTAAAGGGGTTGGGCAATCCGGCAAATACACCCTCACCCTTGTGATAAACCAGGCTCGTTTTACCATGCATCGGCTCACGCGCTCTGACCACCTCACCTCCAAATGCCTGCCCCAGGCTCTGATGACCAAGGCACACACCCAAAGTAGGCACTTTGCCTGCGAAATGTTTCAGCAGTTCGAGTGAGACGCCTGCCTCATTCGGTGTGCAGGGGCCTGGGGAAACGACAATGCGCTCCGGCGCCAGCGCATCGATTTCGTTTACGGTCGTTTCATCGTTGCGTACGACTTTTACGTCTGCCCCTAACTCGCCCAGGTATTGCACGAGGTTATAGGTGAAGGAGTCGTAGTTATCCAGCATCAGTAACATAGTAGCGCTCCTTCAGGTACGCGAAGTCGTAGAAGTTTGTTCAGCCAGTGCAACCGCGCGGAACATCGCACGACGTTTATTGATCGTTTCTTCCCATTCCGCAGCAGGTTGAGAGTCTGCAACGATGCCCCCACCGGCCTGAACATGAAGCTCACCGTTTTTGATGACGGCAGTACGAATCGCGATGGCAGTATCCATATTGCCATTCCAGGCCAGATATCCTACGGCACCGCCGTAGACACCTCGCTTGACAGGCTCCAGCTCGTCGATGATTTCCATGGCGCGGATCTTCGGCGCGCCGGACAGCGTACCTGCCGGCAGGATGGCACGCAGGGCATCCATGGCATTGAGACCGTCCTTGAGCTGGCCGGTCACGTTGGACACAATGTGCATGACATTGGAATAACGCTCGATCACCATTTTTTCGGTCAGCTTGACCGAGCCGGTCGACGATACGCGGCCAACATCATTACGACCTAGATCGATCAGCATCAGATGCTCGGCAATTTCCTTTTCATCACTGAGCAGATCTTTTTCGAGCTCAAGATCCTGCTCCTCAGACGCTCCTCGTGGACGCGTTCCGGCGATAGGTCTAACCGTTACCAGCCCTTCCTCTACTCGAACAAGGACTTCCGGCGAACTGCCTACGACATGGAAATCACCGAAGTTGAAGAAGTACATGTAGGGCGTTGGGTTGAAGCAGCGTAGCGCGCGATAGAGGTCGATGGGGGCGGCCTTGAAATCGATGGACATCCGCTGGGAAGGCACGACCTGCATGCAGTCCCCAGCCAGGATATAGTCCTTGATCTTGACAACCGCCTGCTCGTAATCCGCCTGAGTAAAGCTGGCTCGAAACTTGGGCTCCTGCGCCTGAGGTGCACTGAAATCGAGCCCACGGCGCGGCGTAATAGGCCGACGCAGGCGCTCCAGTAATTCATCCAGGCGCGCTTTGCCTTGGTCGTAGGCATTTTCATCGGCCGGGTCGACCAGCACGATGGCATGCATCTTGGTAGATAGATTATCGAACACCACGACAGCATCAGATACCATCAGCAGGATATCGGGATTGCCCAGCGGGTCAGGATTGGGGCAGGCACCCAGGCGCTTTTCAACGTAGCGGACACAGTCGTAGCCGAAATAGCCGACCAAGCCACCATTGAAGCGCGGAAGGTTAGGCAGTGTGGGCACGCGATAGCGCTGCTGGAATGCTTCGATAAACGCTAGCGGGTCCTCGACCTCAACGGTTTCGACGACCTCATCGCCCTCATGAATCGTGGCTTGGTGGCCATAGACTCGCAATACGGTGCGACTGGGCAGCCCGATAATGGAGTAGCGACCCCATTTTTCACCACCTTGGACAGACTCAAGCAGGTACGTATTGGTGGTATCGGCCAACTTGAGATAAAGCGACAGCGGCGTGTCGAAATCAGCCAGGGTTTCGAATGTCAGGGGAATACGGTTATAGCCGGCAGCGGCCAAACGCAGGAATTCTTCGCGGGTCATGATCAGCCTCGTGGAGGGTAAAGGTCAGGTGCAAAACGCGCCGGGCATGCCGGCCAGGAATGAGTCAGGCGCGCCAGCGCCAACGCGCCAGGGCCTTGATGACCTTCATCCACAGTTTGCAGGTGACCACCACGATTCGATCTCTTCGCCGGGTAGATAGGAATACGGCCACACTAGCTCAGGCAACTCGCTGAATCAACCTCTTTGCCATAGCGAGTGTGGCATTTTATCGCTAAGCCAGTAACTGCCTAAGGTCGTCCAGTAGCCAGTCAGGTGACTCATCAGCTATGGGCTGACCATGATTGTAGCCATAGGTCATCGCGACGCAGCGCACTCCGGCAGCCCGTGCGGCGCGGATATCGTTACGTGAGTCGCCAATGAACAGGGCGTCGTCAGGCTTGGCACCCGCCTTGCCCATGACATAGAGAAGCCCGGCAGGATCAGGCTTTTGTTGAGGTAACGTATCCCCTCCTACGATCCATGAGAAAAAATCGCCTAACTGCATGTCATCCAGAAGTGGGCCAACAAAGCGCTCCGGCTTGTTGGTAATGACGGCCATCGCAATCCCTTTGGCCTTGAGCGTCGCCAGCGCTTCCTGAACGCCGGGGTACACGACTGTGAGCTCGTGGCTGCCCCCATAAAGAGACATGAAAAGGCTCAGTGCCTCATCTGCCTCAGCCTCCGTGATGTGGCTGTGCTCCATCTGATCTGCCAAGGCACGACGAACCAGCACACGGGCTCCATTGCCAATCCACAGCCTGACCTTATCCAGCCCTGCAGAGGGTCGACCTAGCGTTTCAAGCATGGCATCAACCGCTGCGGCCAGATCTGGGGCTGAATCGAGAAGCGTGCCGTCAAGATCAAACATGATCAGCCGTGGCTGCTTTCCATCAAACAAGGTTTCCAGCACGCCTTGACTCATACCGCACGTGCCTTGGCCAGCTCATTACGCATGGTCTTGATGACCTCTGCATAATCCGGCGCATTAAAGATGGCGGAGCCCGCAACAAACGTATCGGCACCGGCACGTGCGATTTCACCGATGTTGGAAACGTTGACGCCGCCATCGATTTCCAGACGAATCGGCAAGCCGGAGGCATCGATCAGCTCACGTGCCTCGCGCAGCTTGTCGAGTGTTTTCGGAATGAACTTCTGGCCACCAAAGCCCGGATTCACACTCATCAGCAACACCATGTCGATCTTGTCCATGACATATTTCAGGCAGTCCAGGGACGTCGCCGGGTTAAAGACCAGCCCTGCTTTACAACCACCTGCCTTAATGAGCTGCAGTGAGCGGTCGATATGCTCTGAAGCCTCGGGGTGAAAGGTGATGAACGAGGCGCCCGCCTCGATGAAATCACCGATAATACGATCCACTGGCTTGACCATCAGATGCACATCGATAGGCGCCGTCACGCCATACTTGCGTAGCGCCGAACAGACCATGGGGCCAATCGTAAGATTGGGCACATAGTGGTTGTCCATAACATCGAAATGGACGATATCGGCGCCCGCTGCGAGCACCTTGTCTACATCTTCACCCAGACGGGCAAAGTCAGCGGAGAGGATCGACGGAGCGATAGCATAAGGTTGCATGGAAAAGCCTCAAGGCAAGTCAGCGGAAAGCGGCATTGTACCCAATGCAGCGGCTGGGCATTCATGCATTAGAGAGCTGACAACCGGCATTTCTCCCCGCTGCTGTCTTGCACAGCACATCTTGCAGGGCACACTTGCCGCTTGTGGCGGTCAGTGCAAGTAGATGCCTCTTATTTGCGTGCCGCGGTAGACATCGCCCATGACAGCATGACCAAAGGTGATTAGTCTTCCGCCCATTCTGGACAGGACGAAGTGCACTTCATGTTTAGCCGACCCGGTGTGTTCAACAAGACCCTGCTGCTGATTGCTCTTGGCATGGCCAACAATGCCTCTGCCGAAGAAGCTACTACCCCGCCAGCCCCTGCTGCCGAACGAGCAGCTCCGATTGGACGCAGTCAGGATACTGCGCAGGCGCTGGAGCGCACGCTCCCCAAAAGCGAGCAGCAGACCCTGACGGCGGGCAACGAGCAATTCCTGGCGTTATGGAAACCTGCCAATACTGCCCAGCCTCAGGGAACGATCGTCCTGATACCGGGCGATGGCGAGTCCGCTGACTGGCCCAACACCATCAGCCCACTCAGGCAAAAATTGCCCGACGAAGGTTGGCAGACACTTAGTCTGACCCTGCCCGACCCGCAAAACCAGGCTCCACTGCCGCGTAACGCCAATGGGGCGACTTCTGCTCCTGCCGATGCCGATGCATCCACTGCAGAGGGTGCGTCCCCCACACCCGTAGAAGGTGTGACCGGCACCGCACCAACACCTGAAACCCAGGCTGAAATAGGTAGTGGCGAACCCGCACAGGCAGGCAAGGCACCCTCGGATGCCAAAGCATTGCAGGATGCCTATGCGGAGGGCGTCATGGCTAGACTGGCGGCCGGAATCGACTTTGCGCTACAGCGAGGCTCCAAGCAGGTGATTCTGCTCGGTCACGGTACCGGAGCCTATTGGGCAGCTCGCTACCTCGCTGAACGAGAGCCCAGCGAGCTTCATCACTTGATTATCATTGATGGCAAGGCACCGGTTAATTCGGGCTCAAATCTGGATGCAATCGTGCCCAAGCTCAAGGTAGCAACAGGCGACTTCTATCATAACCAGTCTTCGATCGCTCAAGCCTCGGCCCAGCAGCGCCGCCAGGCTGCCAAGCGGGAACAGGCCAGCGATTACATCCAGATTGCCCTAAAGACGATTCCCGGCGACCCCTCCAATGAGCAGGAACAGTTGTATCGTCGTGTGCGAGGCTGGCTTAGCACACACATAGCGGCAGGCGGTGGAGAGCAGCCTGCGCCCTAACGAAAGCCATGCCGTTCTTTGATAAGCCGATAGGCTGCGTGCAAGGCAGCGGTTTTTTCCGCTGCCTCCTGAACCACATATTTATTGGCGCCGGCACCTTGAACCTTGTCGGGATGATGCCTGCTGAGCAATCGCCGATAGGCTTGCTTGATACTTTTGCTATCGCTGCTCTCGCTTACCCCTAGCAGCGCCAAAGCCTCTTTATAGCCATTGTTTGCACGCGGCTTCTTCGCTGACCGCATGGGCTGCAGTTCATCTACTCGCGTTTGTGAGAGCCCGGCCCACAATCCCCATTGCCGGATCAGGTCCCGCTCACCAGGCCGGACGCTGCCGTTCACCCATACCATTCGCCAACAGGCACGAATGATAATTTCAGCCTGACTTTCCGCTGCAACCAGCCGGGTACGAGCCGAGCGAACTGCCGTTTTACCCTGATTGAACGCAGCGATTGCACGGCGGCGGCCCTCAACGTCCAAACCCAATCGCTTAATTTCACCTTCAGCCTGGCGAATATGTGCCGTCGACACTTGCCCCCCTGCCTTGGCCAGATGGCCGAGCAGTTCAAACAAGAGCTGATGCTCAAAACCAACCTGCCCCAGCCGCAGGCGCAGCGCAGACCAGGAGGTGAGTCCCAGCTTACGCTCGGCCGCATGCCCTAACATTGCACCCAGCAATGCTCCAGAAAGATCAGCTGCCGCCCAGCCGGTAAGCGCCCCGGACAGCGTTAAAGGCCATGGCCAGAACACTAGGCGCTCGCCTCGATCAGTTGCTCGACTTCTGCCAGCCGCTCATGGGTTCCTACATCGACCCAACGACCGGTATGCAGCGTCCCGCTGACGCGCCCTTCTGCAATGGCTGCGCGCAGTACAGGCGCCAACTTGAAGGCGCCTGCCTCGCAGGTGCGAAATAGATCAGGATGCAGTATTGCAATACCGCTGTAGGTAAACCTGTCGCAAGCCTCGCCAGCTTCAACCACGCGTCCATTACTCAAAAAGAAATCCCCTTCAGGGTGGTGAAGAGGGTTATCGACCAAAATCAGATGCGCTAAATCGCCGGCGGTCAGCTGTAACTGCCGATAGTCGTAATCCGTCCAGATATCGCCATTAGCCACCAGGAAAGGCTCTTTGCCTAACAGCGGAAGCGCCTTGAAGATGCCGCCGCCGGTTTCCAGCGGCTCACCTTCAGGCGAGTACACGATACTGACGCCTAACCGCGAGCCATCTTGCAGGTAGTCTTCTATCTGCTGCCCCAGCCACGCATGATTGATAACAAAATCGTTGAAACCAGCCGCCTTCAAAGCCCGAATCTGGTATTCGACCAACGGTACACCGCATGCTTTAACCAAAGGCTTTGGAGTATGCAAGGTAAGCGGGCGAAGCCGCTCTCCACGCCCTGCCGCAAGAATCATAGCTTTCATACGGTAGAGGCCTCCCGAAGCTCGGCGAGCAAGGCCTTCAAAGGCGCGAGTTCAGGGCGCCGCGCGATAACCGCCTCGATATAGGCGAAGAAACGCGGCACGTCAGCCAGATACTTGGGCTTGCCGTCTCGATGGCAAATGCGCGCAAAGATCCCGATGACCTTGAGGTGTCGTTGTACGCCCATCAGGTCGCTGGCTCGGTAAAAATCTTCAAAATCATCGCCAACCGGCAAGCCTTGCTGCCGGGCACGGGTCCAGTAAGTTTCGAGCCACCCTCTGACACACTTCTCCGGCCAGCTCAGGAAGGCATCCTTGAAAAGGCAGGTCACGTCATAGGTAATCGGGCCGTATACCGCATCTTGAAAATCCAGGACACCCGGATTTGGCGTACTGACCATCAAGTTGCGCGGCATGTAATCGCGATGCACCAAGACGCGCGGCTGCGCCAGTGCGCTGTCAATCAGCAGCTCACAGACCGACTCCCACGCGTCCTGTTGCGCCGCATCGAAGCGATGATCAAGAACGTAGCGGACATACCAGTCAGGAAATAGCTGTAGCTCACGCGCTAACAGGGCGCGGTTGTACTCTGGCAGATGACCTTCCGTCGGAAGAACCTGATAGGTCAATAACGCATTCAAAGCGTCATTAAAAAGCGCGTCGGCATTATCGTATGTCAGGACGTCAAGGTATGTTTGCCGCCCCAGATCATCCAGCAGTAAAAAGCCCTGTTCTATATCCTGAGCCAGGATTTCCGGCACATGCACACCGGTCTCGGCCAGTAGCGCGGCCACATGCACAAACGGCCGGCAGTCTTCCTGTGGAGGTGGTGCATCCATAACGATCAGGGTACGGCCGTCACATTCCCAGCGAAAATAACGACGAAAACTTGCATCGCTACTAGCGGGGGTCAGCTCGCCTTCTCCAGGCGCTCCCCAGCCTTTTTTATTGAACAATTCAGGCAGACACGCGTCCAGCCACTGACAGAGTTGGGTAAAGCGAACATCTTCAGACATTTATAACGGTTTCCCTCGGCCCTAGCCGTTGCGCAGGTCATGCTTTATTATCCGATATCTTTTTGAGCCCATCGAGAGGCCTGCGGTCCGTTTCCGGGCCGATGGCGCGCAGGATAACTTTAAGGATGGCCGTGAAATCCCCCGCGTTTCGCAGAAAGTTTCCCTTGCTGGTTACTGGCAGTCTGCTGGCTTTTCAGCCGCTGACCTCCGTTCTTGCTGCTCCGGCAGCCCAGCAGTTCAACTGCGCTCCTTCCGCCACAGGCGGCTGGGCGTGTAATACTACCGAGGCCACGAGTAATGTGCCTCCCCGCCCAGCTCATACGGAGTCGGCTGTCAGTGCAGGCGATGGCCCGCAGACCGCAGCCGCCCGCGAGCCGGAGAAGACGCTGGTCACCGAGAGCGAAGGCCGAGGCCTTGCTTCCCGAAGCGCGGACTATAGCCATCTGGATTGGGTGCCGCGTGAAAAGCTGACCCCTGCGCAGCTGGCGGAAACAGGCCCCTACTGCTCGGGCGCCTATGTCGAGCCACAGCGCCCCGGCATGAATGACAAAACGCCGATGAGCGAATCGCCGACGTACGTCACTGCCAAGGTGTCTCGCTATCAGGAAGAGACTCAGACCGCCACCCTCGCAGGTGATGTAATCCTGCGGCAAGGTCACATGCAGGTCGAGGCGAATGAGGCCAACCTGCATCGGACTGAAAACCGGGGCGAGCTGAACGGCAACGTCAAGTTCCGTGACAATGGCATGCTCGTGGTGGGCGACAATGCTCAAGTGCAACTCGACAACGGCGCTGTCCAGGTGGATAACGCCGAATACGTTGTGCACCAGAGCCGCATTCGGGGCAGCGCGCTGTATGTCAAGCGCGGCGAAGACGCCATTATCCGCCTGAAAGACGGTACCTATACGACATGCGAGCCGGGCAGCAACTCATGGACCGTCAAGGGCAATAACGTTACGTTGAACCCGGCGACCGGCCTGGGCTATGCCACCAACGCGACCCTGCGTGTCAAGGACTTCCCAGTCCTCTATACACCATTCATTTATTTCCCGATCGACAATCGTCGTCAGTCAGGCTTCCTGCCGCCGACCATTGCCTCGTCGAGCGATAATGGTCTTACCGTCGTAACGCCCTACTACTTCAACCTGGCGCCCAATTACGACGCAACTCTGTACCCACGCTACATGACCAAGCGCGGCCTGATGATGGAAGGTGAGTTCCGTTATCTGACACGCAGCAGCGAAGGTCAGATTAGCGCGGCGTACCTGAACGACCAGGAAAATGATCATGAAGGCATGCCGGAAGCAACGGACAGACGTTGGCTGTACGGTTGGAAAAACCGCACAGGCCTGGACTCCCGCTGGCTGGCAGAAGTCGACTACACCAAGATCAGCGATCCGTATTACTTCCAGGATTTGGATACCGATCTAGGCATCAGCAAACCCACCTACGTCAACCAGCAGGGCCAGCTGACGTACCGGGGTGATACCTATACGGCGCGCTTGAACGCTCAGGCTTACCAGATGGCTACGGTATCCGACGTGACACCGTATAACCGCCTGCCACAGCTGACGTTGGATGGACACCTACCCTACAGCCCAGGCGGTCTGCAGTTTACCTATGGTACTGAGTTTGTTCGGTTCCAACGCAGTCTGGATGACAAAACCTATTTTGACCTGGACGACGACGGTAACGAAATCAATCGTCGCTCTCGCCCTGATGTAAACCTGTTTGGCTTAACGCGAGCCGAAGGTGATCGTATCCATGCTGAGCCGGGTATTTCCCTGCCGATGAATGCCAGCTGGGGCTACCTGACGCCCTCTGTTCGATATGCTTATACTCGTTACGATCTGGATCTGGATAGCCAAGGTCAAAGTGATCTGAACTCTTCATTCTCAGACGCTCGCCGTCGCTTTGCAGGCTCTAGTCTACAAAGCTTCAACGATAGCCCAAGCCGTTCTGTGCCTATCGTAAGCATCGACAGCGGTCTGTATTTCGATCGTAATTCCAACCTGTTCGGCGAAGGCGGCAAGCAGACCCTGGAGCCTCGTGCCAAGTACTTGTATGTCCCATACAAGGACCAGGATGACATCCCGGTATTCGATACCAGCGAATATACCTTCAGCTATGACTCTCTGTGGCGCGATAATCGCTTCACAGGCAGAGACCGGATTGGCGATGCCAACCAGCTGGCCCTGGGTGCAACCTCCCGCTTCATCGAGCCGAGTGGCTTTGAGCGAGCCAATGTCAGCTTTGGTCAGCTGTTCTATTTCCGCGACCGCCGCGTACAGCTGCCAGGCTTGACGGAAGATGATATCGCCTATGCCCGCAGTCTAGGTCAGAAGGTCGATAATCCTCAGGCTGATTCCTGGCGCTCGCCCTATGCATTGGCAGGTATGTACCGCTTCAACCGCGACTGGCGCGTCAATGGAGAGTTCAACTGGGATCCGACCATTAACCACACGGACTCTGGCAGCGTAATGTTCCATTACCAGCCGGAAAACGATCCCCGGAAGATCGTCAACGCAGGCTATCGCTACAGAAGCAATACACGCATCTATGATCCAAACCTGGGCCGTTTCGCTTATAACAGCAGTGACTACAAAATCGACCAGCATGATTTTTCTGTCATCTGGCCGATCGTTCCGCAGTGGTCCGCCATTGCCCGTTGGCAATTCGACTACAACAAGAGCCGTACACTCGAGGCCTTTGGCGGCTTCGAATATGACAGTTGCTGCTGGAAGCTGCGTCTGATCAACCGCTACTGGGTTGATACGGATGATGACGTCTACTACAACTCACAAACATCCAAGTCTGACCGCGGCGTCTTCCTGCAGATCGTCCTGAAAGGGCTCGGCAACGTCTTTGGTGGTAAGACCGAAGGCTTCCTGGATAAAGGCATTCAAGGCTATCGTGAACGTGAAGACCAAGCTATGTAACGCCATGCGCCCACTTGCTTTAGGTGTGGCGCTGACTATCAGCTCAATGGCCCATGCTGCCGTGGTACCGCTGGACCGAGTGGTTGCCATTGTAGACAACGATGTGGTGATGGAGAGTCAGCTCAGGCAGCGCCTGACCGAGGTGAAGCAGAACATTGCCAAGCGGGGCGGCGAAGTACCGCCCGACAGTGCTGTAGAAAATCAGGTACTGGAACGGCTGATTCTGGAAGACATACAGCTGCAGATCGCTGAACGTAGCGGCATTCGTATCTCGGAAGACGAGCTAAACCAGGCGGTTGCCACAATCGCTCAGCGCAACGGACTGAGCGTGGCTCAGTTTCGTCAGGCGCTGGCTCAGGATGGCTTGACCTATGACGATGTTCGCGACCAGGTACGTCGTGAGTTAACTATCAGTCGCGTACGGCAGCGTCAGGTAGCCCAGCGCATTCAAATCAGTCAGCAGGAAGTGCAGAATTTCCTGAACTCCGATCTGGGCCGCATTCAGCTATCAGAAGAATACCGCCTGGCCAATATTCTGATTCCTGTGGCGGATAGCGCTTCTTCCAATGAAATCCAGGCTGCTGGCCAAAAGGCTATGCAGATCTATAACAAAGCTCGTCAGGGTGCTGACTTTGGCGAACTTGCCATTGCCAACTCGGCTGGCGATAACGCCTTGGATGGCGGTGAGATAGGCTGGCGGAAAGCCGCCCAGCTTCCACCTCCCTTCGATCAGATGATCAGCTCGATGAAGCCAGGTGACGTCACTGAGCCTGCTCGTGTACCGGGCGGTATTATCATTCTCAAGGTTGAGGAGAAGCGTGGCGGCGAAAGCTCGGTGGTTGACGAAGTTCATGTTCGCCATATCCTGCTAAAGCCAAACGAAATTCGCAGCGACGAGGAGACACGTCGTCTAGCGGAACGCCTGCGTGAGCGCATCGAGGGTGGTGAAGACTTTGCCGAACTGGCCAAGAGCTTTTCGGAAGATCCCGGTTCGGCACTTAACGGTGGCGACCTGAACTGGATCAACCCGGAGTCTCTGGTACCTGAGTTCCGCGAGGTCATGAACAGCACCTCTGCTGGCCAGCTGTCTCAGCCTTTCCGTACTCAATATGGCTGGCACATTCTGGAAGTCCTGGGTCGTCGTGCTACGGACAACAGCGAGCAGGTTCGTCAACAGCAAGCCCTCAACCTTCTGCGTAACCGCAAATACGATCAGGAGCTGCAGCTGTGGCTGCGCCAGATCCGCGACGAGGCTTACGTGGAAATCAAAAAGTGACAGGGCCAAAGCGCTTTGCTTTGACGCCCGGGGAACCAGCAGGCATTGGTCCGGACCTTTGCCTGCTGCTTGCCCAGCATCCTCAGCCCTACCCTCTTATTGCTATTGCCAGCCAGTCTTTACTGGCCGAGCGAGCCCAGCAGCTGGGCCTCTCAATTTCCCTTATCAGCGTTACGCCATCTGACTGGCCTGTAGAGCCCACTAACGGCGGGGCGCTTTATTTATGGGACACACCACTAGGCGCACCCGTGGTGGCTGGCCAACTGAACCCTGCCAATGGTCACTATGTTCTGGAAACCCTGACTCGGGCCGCGCAGGGCTGCCTCAATGGCCACTTTGCCGGCATGATTACCGCACCGGTTCACAAGGGCGTGATCAATGAAGCAGGCGTTGCGTTCTCCGGACATACCGAATTTCTTGCCGACCTGACCCATACTCCGCAGGTTGTCATGATGCTGGCAACGAGGGGCCTGCGCGTGGCTCTTGTCACTACGCACTTGCCCTTACGTGAAGTGGCGGACGCCATCACTGGCGAGCGTGTCCAGCGTGTAGCGCGGATACTTCAGGCTGACCTGCAAGAGAAATTCGGTATTCCGAAGCCGCGAATTCTGGTCTGTGGCCTCAATCCCCACGCCGGCGAAGGCGGACACCTGGGCCGGGAAGAGATCGAGATCATCGAGCCTGCACTTGAGCAGTTGCGTGAAGAAGGCCTTGAACTGATAGGCCCTTTGCCAGCTGATACACTATTCACACCCAAATACCTTGATCACTGCGACGCCGTGCTCGCCATGTATCACGACCAAGGCCTGCCTGTGCTCAAGCACAAAGGCTTTGGTGCCGCGGTCAATATTACCTTAGGCCTGCCGATCATTCGTACATCGGTCGACCATGGTACCGCCCTAGATCTGGCCGGAACGGGCCAAGTCGATACCGGCAGCCTGAGCGTTGCCTTGGAGACGGCCTATCAAATGGCCGAAACACATATCAATGACTGAGCTTTATCAACACAAGGCGCGCAAGCGTTTTGGACAGAATTTTCTTCATGATGCCGGCGTCATCCACCGCATCCTGCGCGCCATCAATGGAAAGGCAGGTGAACATCTGCTGGAAATCGGCCCTGGCCAAGGGGCGCTCACGGAAGGACTACTGTCCAGTGGCGCAACGCTGGATGTCATAGAGCTTGACCAGGATCTTATCCCCCTGCTCAAGCTAAAGTTTGGCCTGAACCCTCAGTTCACCCTCCATCAGGGTGATGCCCTCAAGTTCAATTTTGCCGAACTGGTTAGTGGCGAGAAGCTGCGTGTCGTGGGCAACCTGCCCTACAACATTTCCACTCCATTGATCTTCCATCTTTTGGACCATGCAGACGTTATCTCCGACATGCACTTCATGCTGCAGAAGGAAGTCGTCGAGCGGCTGGCAGCAGAGCCAGGCGGCGGCGATTGGGGACGTCTGTCAATCATGGTTCAATACCATTGTCGCGTTGAGCACCTTTTCAATGTGGGCCCTGGTGCATTCAATCCTCCACCCAAGGTGGATTCGGCCATTGTGCGCCTTGTTCCACATACCGAACGTCCGTATACCGCTAAAAATCCAAAGATGCTTGAGCGAGTCGTACGTGAAGCGTTCAATCAGCGCCGCAAGACTTTGCGCAATACACTCAAGGGTCTCATGAACAGTGATGCCATCGAGGCTGCCGGCGTTGAGCCGGGTCTACGCCCCGAGCAACTCGATATCGCAGCCTTTGTCCGCTTGGCCAATGCCTTGGCAGATCAGCCACAGAGCAACTAAGGTCATCTGAATAACCTGAATATTTAAGAGGTCAGCCTCAGTGTCCGACCCACGCTATTCCATTAAAGTAGCTGTTTCCACACGCTACCTGCCCGAGCAGTCTCAGGAGGCGCAGAATCGCTTCGCCTTCGCCTATGACGTCACCATTACCAATGAGGGCAGTCTGCCGGCACAGCTGCATGCACGGCACTGGATCATTACCGATGGCAATGGTCGAACCCAGGAGGTGCGCGGTGCTGGTGTGGTAGGCGAACAGCCTGTACTTGCACCAGGAGCAACGCACCAATACAGCAGCGGTACGGTGCTCGAAACCCGCGTAGGCAGTATGCGTGGCAGTTATCAGATGGAGGCCAGTGACGGCCATACCTTCGATGCCGTTATTGCGCCCTTCCGCCTCGCTGTTCCAGGTTCCTTACACTGATGACGCTTTATGCCGTTGGCGACTTGCAAGGTTGCCTTGACCCGCTCAAGTGCCTGCTCGAAGAAGTAGACTTCGATCCTGCCCAGGACCGTCTCTGGCTGGTTGGTGACCTGGTCAACCGTGGCCCGCAATCACTGGAAACGCTGCGTTTCCTGTATGACATGCGGGAATCCATCGTCACCGTACTGGGCAACCATGACCTTCATCTTCTGGCGGTTTCGCTCCATCCCGAACGCATGAAGAAAAGCGATACGCTGCGCAAGATCCTCAAGGCGTCAGACTGCGACGAGCTGCTCTCTTGGCTTCGCCAGCAGCCGCTTCTTCATTACGATGAGCCGCGCGATACGATTTTGGTTCATGCTGGTCTGCCGCCGCAGTGGACGCTGGAAAAGGCACTCTCCCTGGCCAAGGAAGTAGAAGCTGTTCTGCGGGATGATGAGCACTTTCCACAATTCATAGACGGCATGTACGGCAATGAGCCGGCACTCTGGGAAGACAGCCTGGAAGGGGCCACTCGCTGGCGTGTTATTACCAACTACCTGACGCGCATGCGTTTCTGCGCACCGGACGGCACGCTGGAGTTGAAAACCAAGGAAGCCTCCGGCAGTGCGCCTGACGGCTATGCCCCCTGGTTCAGCCATCCTGGTCGTCTGACGCGTCAGCATCGGCTGATCTTTGGCCATTGGGCGGCACTTGAAGGCCGCTGCGATGAGCCTGGCGTGTTTGCGCTGGATACCGGCTGTGTCTGGGGCAACAAAATGACCTTAATGAATGTCGATACCGGCGAGCGCCACAGTTGCGCCTGCCAGGAAGGAGGCTAAAGATGAGCGAGTTTCACTGCATTGATCCTGAACAGGCGCTGGAGCTGCGCCAGCGTGGCGCAACAGTTGTGGATATCCGCGACCCTCATAGCTACGCCACCCTGCATATTGCGGGCTCTCAGCGGATCGATAACCAGACCCTGCCCGACTTCATGGCCCAGACCGATATGGATCAGCCGCTGGTTGTCGTGTGCTACCACGGTCATTCAAGCCAGAGCGCTGCCGCCTTTTTTTCCCAGCAGGGCTTCAGCGAAGTCTACAGCCTCGATGGTGGCTTCGAAGTCTGGCGAAGCGTATATCCCGACGAGACGGAAAGCGGCTCGTTTTGATTGATCCTTCAAGTGCTTAGCACACGCTTTTGACGATCCCGTTACACATAAGTCTAAAGAGGGGCTTCCACATCTCCATAATCAGACTATTCTTGGATTAGGCCTTCCCATTCAGGGAGCCGGATTTCCGGCGGGCCATCGGTACGACCATTAGGTGTTCGGGGGAATTCCAAACGGTTGCTCCGTCGACTGTTGCTGTTTTCCGTGCACGCGTACGACCGATCCCAGCCGGCTCGAGGGTATCCAGCGAGGAGACGTCATGAGCATTTTCAGTCACTTCCAGGGGCGTTTCGAAGCGACTCGTCAGGAAGAATATTCCCTTCAGGAATATCTTGAGATCTGCAAGAAGGACCGTACTGCCTATGCCAGTGCCGCTGAGCGCATGCTCATGGCTATTGGTGAACCGGAGCTGGTAGATACCGCCAGCGATCCGCGCCTTTCGCGCATCTTTTCCAACAAGGTGATCCGTCGTTACCCTGCTTTTGCAGACTTCCACGGGATGGAAGATTGCATCGAGCAGATCGTTTCGTATTTTCGGCATGCTGCCCAAGGCCTCGAAGAGAAAAAGCAAATCCTTTATCTCCTGGGTCCTGTAGGGGGCGGTAAATCGTCATTGGCGGAAAAGCTCAAGCAGCTGATCGAGCGTGTTCCGTTTTATGCCATCAAGGACTCTCCGGTCTTTGAATCTCCGCTGGGCCTATTCAATCCTGATGAAGATGGCCAGATTCTTGAAGAGGACTATGGCATTCCTCGCCACTATCTGCGCAGCATCATGTCACCTTGGGCAGCCAAGCGATTGCAGGAGTTTGGCGGAGATATCAGCAAGTTCCGTGTTGTAAAGCTGCATCCTTCCATCCTTAACCAGATCGCTATCGCCAAGACCGAGCCAGGCGATGAGAACAACCAGGACATTTCCGCGCTGGTCGGCAAGGTCGACATTCGCAAGCTTGAGGAATATCCGCAAAACGATGCAGACGCCTATAGCTACTCAGGTGCTTTATGCCGAGCCAACCAAGGCTTGATGGAATTTGTGGAAATGTTCAAGGCACCTATCAAGGTGCTGCACCCACTCCTGACCGCGACTCAGGAAGGCAACTACAACAGTACCGAAGGTCTGGGTGCCCTGCCCTACAGCGGGATCATCCTGGCGCACTCCAACGAATCAGAATGGCATACCTTCCGTAACAATAAGAATAACGAGGCCTTCATCGACCGTATCTACATCGTCAAGGTCCCGTATTGCCTGCGTGTTTCGGATGAGATGAAGATCTACGACAAGCTCCTCATTAACAGCTCTCTATCCAAGGCTCATTGCGCGCCCGATACGCTCAAAATGTTGGCGCAGTTTTCTGTACTTTCACGCCTGAAAGAGCCTGAAAACTCGAATATCTACTCCAAGATGCGAGTGTACGACGGTGAAAACCTGAAGGACACCGACCCCAAGGCCAAATCGATTCAGGAGTATCGCGACACAGCAGGTGTCGATGAAGGCATGAACGGTTTGTCGACCCGTTTTGCCTTTAAGATTCTTTCACGTGTCTTCAACTTCGATGCCAACGAGATTGCAGCCAACCCTGTTCATTTGCTGTATGTGCTTGAGCAGCAGATCGAGCAGGAGCAGTTTCCGGCAGAAGTCCGCGAGCGCTACATGCGCTTTATCAAGGAATACTTGGCACCTCGTTATGTCGAGTTCATCGGCAAAGAGATTCAAACCGCCTACCTTGAATCGTACAGCGAATACGGACAGAACATTTTTGACCGCTACGTCTTGTACGCCGATTTCTGGATTCAGGATCAGGAATACCGTGACCCGGAAACAGGTGAAATTCTCAATCGCGCGGCGCTGAACGAGGAGCTGGAGAAGATCGAGAAGCCGGCAGGCATCAGCAACCCAAAAGACTTCCGCAACGAGATCGTCAACTTTGTGCTGCGCGCGCGTGCCAATAACAATGGCAAGAATCCCAGCTGGCTCTCTTACGAGAAGCTGCGCACGGTCATCGAGAAGAAGATGTTCTCGAACACCGAGGATCTCCTGCCGGTTATCAGCTTCAACGCCAAGGCAAGCAAGGAGGACCAACAAAAACACAACGACTTTGTGACTCGCATGGTCGAGCGCGGCTATACCGAGAAGCAAGTGCGGTTGCTGTCCGAGTGGTATCTGCGGGTACGGAAATCGCAGTAAAGAACGCAGTCGTATCGTCACAGGCAGAGGCGGCGTGACCGTGCTCTGCCGTGACCTGTCCGGCGGTAGGCAAATCGCAATATGCCAAGCCTATCGTAGGACCGCGGACTGCTCCATTTCCGAGCCCGGAGGGCGTCTATGAGTTATGTCATCGACCGGCGTTTGAATGGCAAGAATAAGAGCACGGTAAACCGTACACGTTTTCTGCGGCGTTACCGCGAGCACATCAAGAAGGCGGTCGAAGAGGCCGTGAGCCGCCGTTCCATTACCGATATGGAGCATGGCGAGCAAATCAGTATTCCTGGCCGCGACATTGATGAGCCCGTGCTGCATCACGGTCGTGGCGGCAAGCAAACGACCGTTCATCCCGGTAACAAGGAGTTTTCTTCAGGAGACCGCATTCCGCGCCCCCAAGGAGGCGGTGGTGGTGGCGCAGGCCAAGGCAAGGCCAGCAACAGTGGCGAAGGCATGGATGACTTCGTGTTCCAGATTACCCAGGACGAATTTCTCGACTTCATGTTCGAGGATCTTGAACTGCCGAATCTGGTGAAAAAACAGCTGACCGGCAGTGACACGTTCAAGACAGTACGTGCTGGTATCAGCAGCGAAGGGAACCCGTCGCGCATCAATATCATCCGGACTTTACGCTCCGCTCATGCCCGGCGAATTGCTCTGTCGGGCGGGAGCCGCAACAAGCTGCGCGAAGTCAAGGCAGAGCTTGCACGCCTGCGTGTCGAGGAGCCGGACAACATCACTGATATCCAGGCGCTCGAAGCCGAGATTGTGCGTCTGCGCGCCCGGATCGATAAGGTCCCATTCCTGGATACCTTTGACCTCAAGTACAACCTGTTGAGCAAACAGCCTACGCCAAGCTCAAAGGCCGTGATGTTCTGTCTGATGGATGTTTCCGGCTCGATGACTCAGGCGACTAAAGACATCGCCAAGCGCTTTTTCATCCTGCTCTATCTGTTTCTCAAGCGTAATTACGAGCGAATCGATGTGGTGTTTATTCGTCACCACACTAGCGCGCGTGAAGTGGATGAAGAGGAGTTTTTCTATTCCCGTGAAACGGGCGGCACGATTGTATCCAGTGCATTGAAGCTCATGCAGGAAATCATGGCGGAGCGGTATCCCCTCAACGAGTGGAACCTGTATGCCGCGCAGGCCTCGGACGGTGACAACTGGAATGACGACTCGCCTATCTGCAGGGATATCCTAGTCCGCCAGATACTGCCGTTCATGCAGTACTACACCTATGTAGAGATCACGCCACGGGAACATCAGGCCTTGTGGTACGAATACGAACAGGTGCGCGGGGCGTTTCCCGAGTCCTTTTCGCAACAGCAGATCGTATCGGCTGCCGACATCTACCCGGTGTTTCGTGAACTGTTCCAGCGGAGGCTTGTGTCATGAAGCGTCAGCCTATTTCCACCGGCTCGGAATGGACATTCGAGCTCGTACAGGCCTACGACCGGGAAATCGGTCGTATCGCCAAGCGCTATGCGCTGGATACTTATCCCAACCAAATTGAAATCATCACAGCCGAGCAGATGATGGACGCTTACGCGTCTGTTGGCATGCCTATCGGCTATAACCACTGGTCTTATGGTAAGCACTTCCTGCATACCGAAAAGCATTATAAGCGCGGGCAGATGGGCTTGGCCTATGAAATCGTGATCAATTCGGATCCTTGCATCGCCTATCTGATGGAGGAAAACACCATCACGATGCAGGCCCTCGTAATTGCCCACGCCTGTTATGGGCATAACAGCTTCTTCAAGGGCAACTACTTGTTCCGGACCTGGACAGACGCCAGCTCCATCATCGATTACCTAGTGTTCGCCAAGCAGTACATCACGCAATGCGAAGAACGCCATGGCATCGATGCGGTAGAGGACCTCCTCGATTCATGCCATGCGCTCATGAATTATGGTGTGGATCGCTACAAGCGGCCCTATCCCATTTCCGCTGAAGAGGAGCGCCGTCGGCAAAAGGAGCGTGAGGAGCTCCTGCAGCGACAGGTAAATGATCTCTGGCGCACCATCCCCAAGATGGGCGACAAGGATAAACACGAAGAGGATGCGCGTTTCCCGTCTGAGCCTCAGGAAAATATTCTTTATTTTCTTGAGAAACATGCCCCGCTGCTAGAGCCCTGGCAGCGTGAAGTTATCCGGATCGTGCGCAAGATCGCTCAGTACTTCTATCCGCAGCGGCAAACGCAGGTAATGAATGAAGGCTGGGCAACCTTCTGGCATTACACCTTGCTCAACGATCTCTACGATGAAGGCCTCGTAACCGATGGCTTCATGTTCGAGTTCCTGCAGTCTCACTCAGGCGTGATCTACCAGCCAAGCTTCGACAGCCCCTATTACAGCGGCATCAACCCTTACACCTTGGGCTTTTCCATGTTCCGCGATATTCGCCGGATCTGTGAGAGTCCTACCGAAGAAGACAAGCGCTGGTTTCCGGATATCGCAGGCAGCGACTGGCTCTCTACCGTTACGTTCGCGATGAAGAGCTTCAAGGACGAAAGCTTTATCCTTCAATTCCTGTCGCCCAAGGTTATCCGGGATCTCAAGCTGTTCAGCATTCTGGACGATGATCACCGTGATGAGCTGGAAGTCGCGGCAATTCATGATGATCGGGGTTATCGCCTGATTCGTGAGCAGCTGGCAGCCCAGTACAACCTGGGCAATCGTGAGCCTAATATCCAGATCTGGAATATCAACCGTCGCGGTGATCGCTCGCTCACGTTGCGGCATACCCAGCATGATCGCAAACCCCTGGGCGATTCTACCGAGGAGGTACTCAAGCACTTGCATCGCTTATGGGGCTTTGACATTCACCTTGAAACCGCTCAGGGCGATCAGATCGTCAGTACCCAGCACGTTCCGCCCCGGGACGGCCACCGGGACCTTGACCCTCGGCGTACCGACATCGCTATCTCGCCCATCTAAATCCAAGGCCTCCTGTGAGGCCTTGTTTCTTTACATCCTTTTTGGCGTTTACCTACTTCATCGTTATCCTGCTGCCTTCAGGAGGTGAAGCATGCAGATATACAAGGTGGGTGGCGCGGTCCGGGATCGATTGCTAGGGCAGCCCGTTACGGAAGTCGATTGGGTTGTTGTCGGAGGTACCGCTGAAGAGCTTACCGCTCAGGGTTTTCGCCCCGTCGGTGCGGACTTTCCCGTCTTCCTTCATCCCAAGACCGGTGAGGAATACGCCCTGGCGCGCACTGAACGTAAAAGCGGTCGTGGCTATGGCGGCTTCACCTTTTTTGCAGACCCGGACGTCACCCTGGAAGACGATCTCATCCGCCGCGATCTGACCATCAACGCAATGGCAGAAGACGAAGCGGGCCACGTGATTGATCCCTATGGTGGCCTGAAGGATCTACATGCACGTCTGCTGCGCCATGTGTCCCCAGCGTTCATGGAGGACCCATTGCGGGTACTGCGCGTAGCTCGTTTTGCGGCCCGCTATGCTCCGCTTGGGTTCAATGTCGCTCCGGAGACCCTTGAGCTGATGCAGCGCATGGCGACCAGCGGTGAACTGGACGCCCTGACACCCGAGCGCATGTGGAAAGAAATCTCCCGGGCGCTGATGGAGTCAAGGCCGGATGTTTTCATTCAGACCCTGCATGTCTGTGGTGCGCTGGCTGTACTGATACCCGAGATCGACTCCCTGCTCAAAGCCGATGCCGATCCGTCTACCAGCCATACCTTGCGGGTACTGCGCCAATGCGCCAGTCATAAGCAACCCCTTCCCATACGCTGGTCATGTCTACTCATGCAGGTGAAGGGCGATCAACACGAGCCAAACCAGGTTACCGACACGATCGAAGCCATCAATAACCGCTTCAAGTTGCCGCGTGACTGCAGTGAGCTGGCGTTATTGGTCAGCCAGTATCACCCGCACGTCCAGCGTGCAGCCGAGCTGAGCTCAACAGCGCTTCTGGCGCTATTCCAGTGCTTCGACCTGTTCCGTCGGCCGGCTCGCTTCGAGGAGTTCCTTCAAGCCTGTGAAATGGACCACTATGACGCAGCACTCCCCTATGCGCAGGCAAATTACATGCGCTCGGTTGCGCAGGCTGCACGCGCAGTAACAGTACAACCTTTATTGGAGAGAGGACTTAAAGGCGCCGAACTTGGGGAGGCTTTGAAGCAGTCGCGCCTCGAGGCCATCGAGGCGTATTGCCGTGACTATTCAGCTGGAAAGGCCTGACACAGCGTGGCTGGCGTCAATGCCTGTCCACGCCATGTAAACGGTACCGGCCATAAACGCTGGACCTTGGGCATCGCAGCCCAAAGAGAAGCGTAATCACGGCCATCGACAGGATGCCTGACTGTGGCGGCTAATAACGAGAGCGGCCAAAGCACGAAGGCATTCTTGAGAATTTCTGCCCGCGGCAGAATCAGCCCATCCAGGTTTCCTACGAGATCGCCATAGGTCAGAATGTCGATATCAAGCGGCAAACCCGTACGATCTGCCGCGTATCGACCATTATCAGCCTCGATGTGCTTTAAGCGAACACTCAAGTCAGCCAGGGACAATTCTGTCTGGGCCTTGACGACCAGGTTGAAGAACGGCTCGCTCTTGATACCCACGGCCTCGCTTTCAAAGACGGGAGAGCATGCCAGCTCTCCGCATAAGGCGGACAAGGCCTCCAGTGCCGCCGTCAGATGCTGCTCACGCGCGGTATTGCTGCCAAGGCCCAGGTATACCGTGGTCAGAGACATCCGCGCTCGATCTCCACACCAACCCCTGCCGCCGTCGGTACGGCACCCGGTTTGGTAATCTTCAGCCGCAACCCGGGCAATTGAAACTCCTGCATCAAGAGACTGGCCAGACGCTCAGCAAACGTCTCGACCAGCTGGAAGCTCGACTGCTGGGCGAACGCTGTAATACGTTCTGCCACCGCGGCGTAATTCAACGTCTTGTCTAGTTCATCGCTCTCGGCGGAAGGACGAATGTCCCAAGCCATGGTGACATCCAGACGCAAGCATTGACGAATTTCGCGCTCCCAGTCATACACACCAATAACGGTGTCAACTTCCAGTCCCTCGATGAATACCTTGTCCACGACCCTCTCCAGCGCCCATATGCGCATTATTTGAAAAGCCCAGCCACCGTATCGCGGTCAGACGAAGATTCCCATTAGAATCTGAAGGGACTGCCCCTCCGGGAACATCATCATGGTTTGGTTGCTGGCCACTTTTGCCTACCTGCTCGGCTCCGTATCGTTTGCCGTCCTGCTCAGCCGCGCCTTTGGCCTTAACGATCCCAGAACCAGTGGATCAGGCAATCCCGGTGCAACCAACATGTTTCGTCTTGGTGGCAAGCGCCTTGCCATCCTGACATTACTAGGCGACCTGAGCAAAAGCCTCGTCCCCATTCTCCTGGCACGTACCCTGGGCCTGTCAGAGGTCGAGCAGGCCTGGATCGGTCTGGCAGCAGTACTGGGCCATGTCTATCCGCTCTACTTTCAGTTTCGCGGCGGCAAAGGCGTCGCCACAGCGGCCGGTATGTTGCTAGGCCTGTATCCCTGGGCTGCATTGCTGGCGGCTGGCACCTGGGGAATCGTCTTCGCAATGACCCGTATCAGCTCCCTGGCTGCACTGGCCGCCACGTTGCTGTGCCTGCCGCTTATCGCCTGGCAACAACATGCCGCGTTATTGCCTCTGCTCGCGCTGACCATCCTTATCGTGCTTCGCCATCGTGCCAATCTCAAAGCCTTGCTGGCAGGGCGAGAACGTCACTTCTAGAGAGCGTGGCAGCTTTTATCTCAAAACATTTGCCAGACCACGCCCTTAACGTTACTCAGACCGCCGGCAACTGTTCCATTGGCCAACGCGCCTGCACCTGAATGGCGGGGCCATCCTGCTGACCGGCCAGCAGACGCTGGCAACCGGCATACGCAATCATGGCGCCGTTGTCCGTACAGAAACGTGGGCGGGCATAAAAGACATGACCACGTAGCTCCTTGAGCATGGTCTCCAACGAAGTTCTCAGCGCAGTATTGGCGCTGACACCGCCAGCAATTACCAGAGACTTGAGGCCTGTTTGCTTAAGGGCACGCTTGCACTTGATCGTCAGCGTCTCGACGACCGCACGCTGAAAGGCCAAGGCGATATCGCAACGCGTCTGCTCACTGTTATCCCCTGCCGCCTCGCATTGCTGCCAAGTGTTGAGTGCAAAAGTCTTTAAACCGCTGAAGCTGAAATCCAGACCAGGCCGGTCTGTCATCGGACGCGGAAAGACAAAGCGATCAGGATTGCCATTGAGCGCAAGTCGAGCAATCTCCGGCCCGCCTGGATAACCGAGCCCCAGGAGCTTGGCAGTCTTGTCAAAGGCTTCCCCCGCAGCATCGTCTACCGACTCGCCCAGAAGCTGATAACGGCCGATACCGTCCACCCGTACAAGCTGCGTATGGCCACCAGACACCAACAAGGCGACGAACGGAAATTCCGGCGGCTGCTCCTCCAGCATGGGCGCCAACAAATGGCCTTCCATGTGATGAACCCCCAACGCCGGAACACCCCATGCCAGACTCAGCGCCTGAGCAAAGGAGGCGCCTACCAGCAGCGCACCGACCAGGCCCGGACCGGCCGTATAGGCAATGGCATCGACATCGGCCGGCTTGCTGCCTGCCTCAGCCAATACCTGATTAATAAGAGGAAGCATTCGTTTTACATGGTCACGGGAGGCCAATTCAGGCACTACCCCACCATAAACACGATGCAAATCGATTTGACTGAATAGCGCATCGGACAAAAGTCCACGTTCGCTGTCAAAGAGTGCGACACCTGTTTCGTCGCAGGACGTTTCGAGTCCCAGAACACGCATGGGCAGATGGCCTTCGGCCTGACGATGAATGAAGGAAGGCATGATAATCCCACCCATTTGCTCAGACCAGTGCTTTCGTCCGGAAGCTTTGCATTTACCCCGGCGAAGCGTTACTATCCGCAACCCTTAAAAACCGACGCTTTACATGGCCAAGGCCTCAAGCGTTGAATCAACCCCCGGTAAAACATTGAAGGTACGACCTGGATGCCCGCCGTCAAAGTCAAAGAAAACGAACCCTTCGACGTAGCCCTGCGTCGTTTCAAGCGCTCTTGCGAAAAAGCCGGTGTTCTGGCTGAAGTTCGCAGCCGCGAGTTCTACGAGAAGCCTACTTCCGAGCGTAAGCGCAAGGCAGCTGCTGCTGTTAAGCGTCATGCCAAGAAAGTGCAGCGCGAACAGCGCCGCCGCGAGCGTCTGTACTGATCAGACGCCTGCAAGGCTAACGGCTCCGCCCGACCACTGGTCGGGCTGAACGTATGTGATCTGCTAATCCGCACCACCTGTCAAGCATGCCCCATGCCTGGCACTTCCTGTTGAACATCCTTTCGCAACGTGCGTTAGTATGCTCAAGTTTCGATAGTCGAATTTATAATTCAACCAAGCGACCTGCGCATGAAAGCAACCGTTTTTCATCGCGTATGCTAATGGCCCTCCCTGAGCCGAATGCACCATGGCCGGATTGATCCCCCAGAGCTTTATCGACGACCTGCTCAACCGCACCGACATTGTCGAAGTGGTAGGGTCACGCATCAAGCTAAAAAAAACCGGCAAGAATTTTAGTGCGCTCTGTCCTTTTCATAACGAAAAGAGCCCTTCGTTCAGCGTAAGTCCAGACAAGCAGTTCTATTACTGCTTCGGCTGCGGCGCAGGTGGAAATGCCCTCGGCTTTGTCATGGACCATGACAATCTGGAGTTTCCCGAAGCTGTTGAAGAGCTGGCCAGAAAAGCCGGTCTTGACGTTCCCCGGGAAGAAAGCACCAGTGGCGGCCCACGCAAGCCGCGGCAGATGGTGGACTCTCCGCTGTATGCGCTGCTGGCCGATGCAGCCACGTTCTATCGTCAGTCGCTCAAGAGTCACCCCCAGCGTAAAGCCGCGGTGGATTACCTGAAGAAACGCGGCCTGACCGGCGAGATCGCGCGTGATTATGGTCTGGGATTTGCACCGCCTGGCTGGGACAATCTGCTCAAGCATCTGGCAGGTGACGAGCTTCAGCAAAAAGCCATGATCGAGGCCGGCCTGCTGATCGAAAATACCGAAAACGGCAAACGCTACGATCGCTTCCGTGATCGGGTCATTTTTCCGATCAAGGACAGCCGTGGACGCGTTATCGCGTTTGGCGGTCGGGTACTGGGCGATGAGAAACCCAAGTACCTGAACTCTCCGGAAACGCCTGTTTTCCACAAGGGGCAGGAGCTGTACGGGCTGTTCGAGGCTCGCAGAGCCAACCGGGACCTTGACGAGATCATTGTCGTGGAAGGCTACATGGACGTGATTGCCCTGGCGCAGCAAGGCATACGAAATGCTGTTGCCACCCTGGGTACGTCTACCAGCGAGGAGCACATCAAGCGCTTGTTTCGTCTGGTGCCTCAGATTCTGTTCTGCTTTGATGGCGACAAGGCCGGTCGTAGCGCAGCATGGCGCGCGCTGGAATCAGCGCTCCCCACCCTACAGGACGGTCGCAAGATCCGCTTTCTCTTTCTTCCCGAAGGCGAAGATCCAGATTCTCTCGTCAGATCAGAGGGCCCGGACGCGTTTCAGGCACGCTTCGTCCAGCAGGCGCTGCCACTGGCCGAGTATTTCTTCCAGCAACTGGCAGCCGAGGCTGACCCGTCTACTCTGGAGGGAAAGGCGCACCTGGCGACATTGGCCATACCGCTGATTGAAAAGGTCCCGGGAAATAACCTGAAAGCGCTCATGCGCCTGCGCCTGACCGAGCTGACCGGGCTCAACAACGAGTCGCTCAATCAGTTTGCCAGCGCATCAGCCGCGATACCACGGCCTACGGACGAGCCTTACTACGAGCAGGATGCCTACTACGACAGCGGCTATGATTCACCTGCGCCTGCTGCGCCCTACCCGAGCACTCGCACAGGCAAGCCCTCGTATGGCGGGAAAAATGGGTTCCGCGGCAAGAAGTCGTTCGGCTTCAAAGGTGACCCTGCCATGCGTGCCCCACGCGAGCCGGTAAAGGTTGAACCGCCTACGCTTGCCGCATTACGCAGCCTGGTGCACCGCCCTTCGCTGGCCTTGCAGGTTCAGGATGCAAAGAACCTTGCCGAAGAAAATGACCAGTACGCACAGCTTCTTGTTGCCCTGGTTGATGCCTTGCAGAAGAAGCCCGAACAGAGCACGTTGCAGCTGCTGGCACGCTGGCACGGCACTGAACAAGGCAAACTATTACGTGTTTTAGCCGAAAAAGAGTGGTTGATTTCAGGTGATAACCTTGAACAACAGTTTTTCGACACCATTACTAGGCTTGCAGCAAGCCAGCGTGAACGCAGCCTTGAACAGCTGCTCCGCAAGGCGCGCCAAAGCGAACTCAGCATTGAAGAGAAGGACCGTCTGCGCGAGCTTCTTAGCCGCCCAGCTGTGCCATCAACCTGATTCTGGCAAGAAAGCCGCCTGATCGGCTATAATACTCAGCTTATTTTTGCCCGCCTATGCCTTCGTGGAAGGGTGTTTATGTCCGGAAAAGCGCAACAGCAATCTCGTCTTAAAGAGTTGATCGCCCGCGGTCGCGAGCAGGGTTACCTGACGTACTCGGAAGTCAACGATCACCTGCCGGAGGATATCTCCGATCCAGAACAGGTGGAAGACATCATCCGCATGATCAACGACATGGGGATCAACGTATTCGAAACAGCTCCGGATGCGGATACCCTACTGCTCGCAGAAGCGGATACCGATGAAGCCGCCGCTGAAGAAGCCGCCGCCGCACTGGCAGCAGTTGAAAGCGATGTTGGTCGTACCACCGACCCCGTGCGCATGTACATGCGTGAGATGGGTACCGTTGAACTCTTGACCCGTGAAGGCGAAATCGAAATCGCCAAGCGTATCGAGGAAGGTATCCGTGAAGTCATGAGCGCTATCGCTCACTTCCCGGGCTCGGTTGAATACATTCTCAGCGAATATGATCGGGTTACGTCCGAAGGCGGTCGCCTGTCTGACGTTCTCAGCGGCTACATCGATCCCGATGACGGCACGCTGCCTGAGAGCGAAAGCGATGACATTCCTGTGCCCAAGGCCAAGGATGCCGCTGCAGCCCAGAGCGACGACGAAGAAGAAAGCGAGAGCGATGATTCCGAGGAAGAGACCGAAAGCGGTCCGGACCCGGAAGAAGCTCGTCAGCGCTTCGCAGCCGTAGCCGAACAACTGGAGAAAACCCAAAAGGCGCTCCAGAAGCATGGCCGTAGCAGCGATCAGGCCATTGAAGAGCTGGTGGCCCTGGCCACGCTGTTCATGCCGATCAAGCTGGTACCCAAGCAGTACGAGATACTGGTAGGCCGCGTTCGCGAGTCGCTGGATCGTGTTCGTGCCCAGGAACGCGCCATCATGCAGCTGTGTGTACGTGATGCACGTATGCCCCGTGCTGATTTCCTGCGTTCGTTCCCGAGCAACGAAACCAACCTTGAGTGGGTAGACAAGGTTCTCAAGAACAAGCCCAAGTATGCCGAAGCGATTGAGCGCCTGCGTCCTGATATCCAGCGCAACCAGGAAAAGCTGATTGCCCTGCAAAAGGAGCTTGATCTGACAGTTGCCGAGATCAAGGAGATCAACCGCAACATGTCCATCGGCGAAGCCAAGGCTCGTCGGGCGAAAAAAGAGATGGTTGAGGCCAACCTGCGTCTCGTGATTTCGATCGCCAAGAAGTACACAAACCGTGGCTTGCAGTTCCTTGATCTGATCCAGGAAGGCAATATCGGTCTGATGAAGGCGGTAGACAAGTTCGAATACCGCCGCGGCTACAAGTTCTCCACCTATGCGACCTGGTGGATTCGTCAGGCGATTACCCGCTCCATTGCGGACCAGGCACGGACCATCCGTATTCCGGTTCACATGATCGAGACGATCAACAAGCTCAATCGTATTTCCCGCCAGATGTTGCAGGAAATGGGTCGCGAGCCGACGCCGGAAGAGCTGGGTGAGCGTATGGATATGCCTGAGGACAAGATCCGCAAGGTATTGAAGATCGCTAAAGAGCCAATCTCCATGGAAACACCGATTGGTGATGATGAAGATTCGCACCTGGGTGATTTCATCGAAGACTCCACCATGCAGTCTCCGATCGAGGTAGCGACCAGCGAAAGCCTGAAAGAAGCGACTCGCGATGTACTGGCAGGACTGACGGCTCGTGAAGCCAAGGTACTGCGCATGCGTTTCGGCATCGATATGAATACTGACCATACACTTGAAGAGGTCGGTAAGCAGTTCGATGTGACACGCGAGCGTATTCGTCAGATCGAAGCCAAGGCCTTGCGTAAGCTGCGTCATCCGTCTCGTAGCGAGCATCTTCGCTCGTTCCTCGACGAGTAAATGAAAAACCGGAGCAAACGCTCCGGTTTTTTATGCGCTTTATTTTGCCATTTGCTTCTATATGGGTATAATGCGCCCCTCTCGTAGGGCCTGTAGCTCAGTCGGTTAGAGCAGAGGACTCATAATCCTTTGGTCGAGAGTTCGAGTCTCTCCGGGCCCACCAGAAATTCGAAAGTATCACAGGGGCGTCGCCAAGCGGTAAGGCAGCAGGTTTTGATCCTGCCATGCGTTGGTTCGAATCCAGCCGCCCCTGCCATATCTCAGCGCCAAGCGCGTAATAAAAAAGGCTTACCTCGGTAAGCCTTTTTTATTTCTGCTCTCCTTACGCCTTCAGACCTGACGATCCGGAGGCCGAGCCCTGCGCGGAATGCATACCTGTCTCTACCAGGGTCAACCTCGGCTTAGCCGATTCAGTCGCCGTCGACTCGCCGAGAGGAAGCGTCACGCTGAACGTAGCCCCCTGTCCTTCGATGCTGCAGACACCTATCGTGCCACGGTGCGCCTTGACGATCTGATCGGCGATATAAAGCCCCAAGCCCAGCCCTGCAACGCCTTCGCTTCCACTAGCGCGCTCAAACTGGCGGAAAATACGCTCCTGATTCTCAGGCGAGATACCGATACCAAAGTCGCGTACGCTAAGTACAGCGCAGCCGTCCTTGACATCCAGTTTCACATGAACGGGCTTGCCTGCACCGTAGCGCATGGCATTGGTAAGCAGATTGGCAACAACCTGCTCGATTCGGAATTCGTCCCACTCCCCTTCGATGTATTCGGGAAGCTCTACCGTGACGTCACAGCCAGTCGCGTTGAGTTGCGGCATGAAATTTTCGACGATACTGGAAACCAGTTTCACCAGATCGAAACGGGAAGGTCGGATAGACAACTTGCCCGTCCGGATACGGGATACGTCGAGCATGTCATCGATCAGACGTACCAACTTCTGTACCTGACGCTCGTCCCTCTCGACCATCTCCATCAGCTTTTCAGGCGTAAAAGCTGCCATATTATTCTTGCCCAGGTAGATCTTGCGCAGCTGGGCTTCAAGAATCAGGGTATTGAGCGGGGTCTTCAGCTCATGGGAAACGATAGACATGAAGTCGTCGCGCATCCGCACCGCATGCTGCAACTCAACTTGCGTCTGGCGCAGCTCGGCCAGCAGCACCTCCTGCTCCTGACGGCTACGCTCAAGCGCCTCAAGCTGACGCCGCATGCCCTTGCGGTGCCGGTACAGGTCCACGAATACGCTGACCTTACTCTTGACCGCATGGATGTCGAGCGGCTTGTAAAGAAAGTCTACAGCTCCGCTCTCATAGCCTTTGAAGGCATAGTTGCGGTCATGACCGGCAGCACTGACAAAGACGATTGGAATATGTTTGGTCTTCTCGGTACTTCGCATCATTTCGGCAAGCTCGAAGCCGTTCATGACCGGCATCTGCACGTCCAGAATGGCAAGCGCAAATTCGTGCACGAGCAATAGCTCAAGCGCAGCCTCGGCAGAACCTGCCTTGAATACAGAGAGGTCCTCGTGTTTCAACAACGCCTCAAGTGCCAAAAGATTCTCTGGAAGATCGTCAACGATGAGAATCTTTGCTGTATTCACTTCTTTAAGCATTGTTCTGTTCCAGCTCGACGAGCAATGTATTAATGTCTCTGACAGGCAAAATGAAATCAGGAGTAAACAACTTGAGAGCCGCTTCCGGCATCGTAGGCACGAAGGCTTCAGCCGGATCCTGAACAACGGTCAACCCACCGGCACGGTGGATCGCTCTCAAGCCTGCCGCGCCGTCCTCATTGGCTCCGGTCAGTAGAACACCACAAAGGTGCTCGCCAAATACGTCTGCAGCACTTTCGAACAATACGTCGATTGAAGGCCGCGAAAAGTGCACACGCTCTTCCCGGCTCAGGGAGAGCGTTTTGTCCTGTTCGATCAGCAGATGGTACCCAGGCGGCGCAAAGTACAGTGTGCCAGGGTGCAGCGGTTCCTTTTCATCTGCTTCCTTGACGTCTATCTCCAGACGCAGTCGGAAAATTTCCGCTAGTTTACTGTCCTTGTCCTCGGGCATGTGTACTACCACGACGATAGGCAGGCGAAAAGTTTCGACCAAGCCGACCAATAGTACACTAAGTGCTTGTAGCCAACCCGCGGAAGCGCCTACAACAATTGCTTCAATTTGCCGCTGCGGCAGCGAAAAGAGGGTATCCGGCCCTTGTTTCATGACGATTATAACCGCCTGAAAAGTCGTTCTTTTTTGACGACCGGTTCGAAATGACCCGCATAGGCAGAGAAATCGAGCGACTCCTTGCTGCCGAGCCCGAGAAAGCCCCGGTGGCACAGCGACTCATGAAACAAACCGAACGCGCGATTCTGTAAGCCTTTGTTGAAATAGATCAGAACATTTCGGCAGGAGATGAAGTGCGTCTCAGAAAACACCATGTCCGTAGCCAGGCTATGGTCGGCAAAGGTGACATTGGCCATCAGTGACTTATCAAACAGCGCCCCATCGTAGGCGGCTGTGTAATAGTCGGAAAAGGAATTCTTGCCGCCGGCCAGCTGATAGCTTTGTGTGTATTTACGCACCCGCTCCAGCGGAAAGACGCCCTGCCGGGCACGATCCAGCGATTGTGGATTGATATCGGTGGCGTAAATCAACGTACGGTCCAGCAGCCCCTCTTCCTTAAAGAGGATGGCCATGGAATAGACTTCCTCCCCCGTACTGCACCCGGCAATCCAGATCTTGAGCGATGGATAGGTCTTGAGCACAGGGACTACGTGCTCTCGAATGGCCAGGTAATAGGTGGGGTCACGAAACATCTCGCTGACCGGAATCGTCAGGAACTGGAGCAGCTCGCTGAACAGTTGCGGATCATGCAGCACGCGAGCTTGCAGCTCTGAAATAGTTTCGCATTCAAACTTCGACAGCGCATGGAGCACCCGGCGCTTGAGCGAAGCGCCGGAATAATCCCGAAAGTCGTAGCTGTATTTGAGATAGATACCCTCGATGAGCAAGCGCAGCTCAATATCCAGGGTACGGTCGGGACACATGGTTACAGCTTCTCCAGTGACGGCATCCATACCCTGATTAATGAGAACAGCCGGTTCAGATCGACAGGCTTAGCCAGATAGTCATTGGCCCCGGCACGCAGACAACGCTCCTGGTCGTCCTTCATGGCCTTGGCAGTAATAGCAATAATGGGCAGTTTTTGCAGGTAAGGAATCTTGCGAATTTCCTGCATGGCCTGATAGCCGTCCATCATTGGCATCATGATGTCCATGAGTACAAGATCGATACCTTCGATCGTTTGTACCTTCTCCACCGCCTCAAGACCATTGCGGGCGATTTCGACGATTGCTCCCTTCTGCTCGAGCGCACTGGTCAGGGCGAAGATATTGCGTACGTCGTCATCTACCAACAGGAGCTTACGACCTTCGAATGCCTTGTCGCGGCTGCGGGCAGTCTTGAGCATTTTCTGGCGCTCAGGCGGCATGTCGGCTTCGATCTTGTGCAGGAAGAGTGTGACCTCATCCAGCAGACGCTCGGGCGAACGGGCTCCTTTGATGATGATCGAGCGCGAGTACTTCATCAGGTTCGCTTCTTCATCACGGGTCAGACTGCGCCCGGTATAGACAATGACCGGCGGGAAGGAGCAGATCTCTTCATTGGCCATGCGCTCAAGCAGCTCGTTGCCTTCCATATCGGGCAGTTTGAGGTCGATTACCATGCAGTCATAGATATTGTTGCGCAGCAGCTCAAGCGCTTCTTGGCCAAGCTCTACCGCGGTAATTTCCACATCCGAATCACCGATGAGCTTGGTGATGCTGTCGCGCTGCAGCGCATCGTCTTCGACCAAGAGAATGCGCTTCATCTTCTGCGAAAACTTGGCTTCGAGTCGACTGAAGACGGTCTTGAGTTCATCACGGGTGGTGGGCTTCATGGCATAGCCAACGGCCCCCATATGCATGGCTGCCTCGACCCGATCCTCGACCGACACCACATGCACCGGAATATGCCGTGTATGGGGGTTTTCCTTGAGCCGCTCAAGCACGGTAAGGCCTGAATGGTCGGGTAGGCGCATGTCCAGCAGGATGGCATCCGGCGTGAACTCGGTTGCGACATCAAAACCTTCATCAGCCCCGTGCGCCACTAGGCAGCTGTACTTCAGCTCATGGGCCAGATCGTAAAGAATACGCGCGAATTGTGGCTCGTCCTCAATCACCAGTACCTTGCGATCCGGGAAGGGGAAGCTTTCACGGTCGTCCGGGAACGGTCTCGGGCGGGCCGGGCTTATTTCGTCAGCCGTCACTACTGGCACCGATGACGGCGCGGCAGCAACGGATGCAGCAACCGCGACTGGAGCTGGCGCCTCGCTGGCAGGACGTGGCGCAGGAGCGGCCTGAACACGGGAAGCAGGTGCGTCGGCAATGAGTGGCTGCTCATATTGCAGGGGTAGGCGTAAGGTGAAGGTACTGCCCTGCTGCGGAACGCTCTGCACTTCAATGGAGCCCCCCAGCAGCTTGGCCAGGTCGCGGGAAATAGAAAGTCCCAGACCGGTACCGCCGTAACGACGGGTCGTTGCGCCATCGGCCTGACGGAAGGCTTCAAAGATGACTTCCTGCTGATCTGGCGCAATCCCAATGCCCGAGTCGGTGACCGCGAACGCGACCTGGTTCTGGTCGAGCGTCACCTTGAGCGTAACGCCGCCTCGCTCGGTAAACTTGAATGCATTGGAAAGCAGGTTTTTGAGAATCTGTTCGATACGCTGCCGATCCGAGTACACAAAGCCAGGCAGATCGTCGGCAAGATCCACCGTGAAAGACAGCTCACGGCTATCGGCCACGGGATTGAATGAGTTTTTCAGGGTGTCGACAACACGCTTGACGGACACCTGCTCAGGCCTGATTTCCAGCATGCCTGCCTCGACCTTGGAAATGTCGAGGATATCGTTGATCAGGTTGAGCAGGTCATTGCCAGCAGAATAGATGGACTCTGCAAAACGGACCTGCTCGGCAGTAAGGTTCGCATCCGTGTTATCGGCCAACAACTTGGCCAGGATAAGCGAGCTGTTGAGCGGAGTCCGTAGTTCATGGGACATGTTGGCCAGGAACTCCGACTTGTACTGGCTGGCACGCTCAAGCTCGCGAGCCCGCTCTTCCAGTTCAGTCTGCGCTGCGTTGAGCAGGTTGTTGCGCTCGTCGAGCATGTCGCGCTGCTGTTGCAGCTCATGGGTCTGCTCGGAGAGCTGCTCATTGGTCTGCTCAAGCTCGGCCTGCTGCTGCTCGAGGTGCGCCTGAGACTCCTTGAGCGCACGGGACTGCTCTTCGAGTTCTTCGTTGGCGGTGCGGAGTTCTTCCTGCTGTACCTGCAGCTCTTCGTTGAGCTGCTGGGTCTCGGCCAACAGCTTTTGCAGACGCTGGCGATACTTGCCGGCCTCG
The DNA here is from genome assembly GCF_019400845.1 of Pseudomonas sp. MAG002Y. NCBI lineage: Bacteria > Pseudomonadati > Pseudomonadota > Gammaproteobacteria > Pseudomonadales > Pseudomonadaceae > Pseudomonas > Pseudomonas sp. MAG002Y. The sequence continues at coordinate 46,494 of NZ_WOEJ01000004.1, forward strand.
ATGGAAGAACCAATCGCTGAGGAGACAAGCTTGAGCAACTCGGTATCCCGCGCTTCCAGACTGCGGGTAAAGCCGAGCTCCACCACACCATTGACCATACCATCACTTTCAATCGGTACGATCAGGGCCGCTGCGGCAGTGGTCTCGCCGACGGCCGAGCTGACCTTCAGATAATCACGTGGCAGATCCTTCAGCTCGATGATGCGTGACTCCAGAGCCGCCTGTCCCACCAGGCTTTCACCCAAGGCCAGCGTGCGTCTCGTGGAAAGGTTCTCTTCGCTCAACGCATATTCGGCTACGCGCTCCAGCTTGCGGTTATCGTCCTGGACGATATAGATCGCTCCCGCAGAAGCGCCCAGATAACGGGCCAGGAATTGCAGGATGCTTTGCCCTAGCAGAGGCAGTGTCTGCTGGCCAATCACCTGTTCGGAGAGCTGCATCTGTCCGGCACGGTACCAAGCCTGCCGTTGCATTTGCTCGGTATGATCGAGCTGCTGATCCAGCGCAGTGGTGTAGGTGCTGGACAGGCGTGTCAGCTCACGACGCCCCAGGAAGGCCAGCAGGCCGCTCAGCAAGAGGCTGACACTCAGGAACGAGGCCACGATGATAATCGTGGCCTGGCTGGCCGTTGCACTACGCTCGGCCCGTTGTTGCTGTTCCAGGGCAATGAAATCGTTGAAGTCACGGCGAATGGCATCGATCATGTCTTTGCCTTCCCCATCACGCACATGCTTCATGAAGTCGCCGTTCTGTTGGTTCAGCGCAATCATGCGTGCCGCATATTCGCGCCAGGAACGGTGCAGGCTCTCGATCCGCTCAAGCCGCCGGAGCTGAACCTCATTGTCCGAAACCTGAATTTTCAGCTCATCCAGCTGGGCTTGCACGGTAGGCAATGCGCGCTGATAGGGCTCAAGGAATGTGGGATCATCACTCAACAGATACCCACGCATCCCTGTTTCCAGGTCTACCACCAGCCTGAATATATTGTTACCGCTGCTGATGACCCGGTCGGTATGCTCGATCCATTGGTTGACGGAGAGAAGGTAATAAACGATAGCAACGAAGAACGCCGAGGTAAGAAAGCCGATCCCTAGAGGCAGGGTCAGGTTGCGGCTCAGGATTCGACGAAAGCTTTGCTGATCGACAGGCGACTCACGATTCATGCGTTACTCAATATCAGTCATGAATGAAAAAGCGGCCACCTGCTGCAAGGCAGCCGCAGTACGGCAAGCATGCACGAAAAAACGAAAAGCGAAGCGGCCCGCGTTAAATTAATTCAATCGCGGGCCGAATTATCCATTGCCTGGACTAGCGCCGAGCGATGATCCAGACAGCATGAATAATGCCTGGAATATAGCCCAAAATGGTCAGCAGGATGTTCAACCAGAAAGCGCCTCCGAGACCAACCTGGAGGAAAACGCCTAGGGGCGGAAGGATGATGGCGCAGATGATTCTGATCAGGTCCATTTGCAAGCTCCTCGTAACAGGCCGTCGAAACAGCTATAGGACCTATTGCACGGGAGTCGGTTCCTCGAATGCCGGGCAGAAAAAACCCCGCTGTAGCGGGGCTTTGCAGACTATGGAGGATTTCCGTATCGGGCACCGTCCTGGTGCAGTCCTCTAACTCCCTGTTTTAACTGGGGCGCTTCCTGCGCTGAACTCGATAGCTGAATGATATTCCCTATAAATGTAGGGTTAATAGAGCCAAGTCATGCAACATTCTGTAAGTATTTGCTTACATCAGAATTGCTCAGCCTCCAGCTCATACAACACACCGCTGCCTGCCTTTACCGAAGCCGTCAACGAATGAATGCGAGGTAGCAGTCGGGCAAAGTAGAACCGTGCCGTGGCGACCTTGCTACTGCGCAGCTCGGCATGATCGCTTTGCAATGCGGCTTCAGCCATGCGTGCCCACAGGTAGGCATAGGCGGTATAACCCAACACATGCAAGTACTCCACCGACGCTGCACCTATCTCGTTCGGATTGCTTTTGGCCTCGTTCATGACCCACTCGGTCAGGGCGTCCAGGTTATCCAGCGCTACTCGCAGCGGTTCGGCAAACTCGGATGACGTGCCATTCAGTATTTCGATATAGGCTCTGATCTCTTCCGAGAAAGGCCGATACAGGCTTCCCGCCGAACCTACAACCTTGCGCCCCATCAGATCCAGCGCCTGGATACCGTTGGTGCCCTCGTATATCTGGGTAATACGAACGTCTCGTACAAGCTGCTCCTGCCCCCATTCACGAATGTACCCATGCCCACCATAGATCTGCTGGCCATGCACGCAAATCTCGAGCCCCAGATCTGTCAGGAAAGCCTTGGCTACAGGAGTCAATAGCGCCACCATGCCTTCGGCACGTGAGCGCGCCTGAGCATCGTTGCTGAACTTGGCGATATCGAGCTGCATCGCAACATAGGTGGAAAATGCACGACCGCCCTCGTTCAAGGCCTTCATGGTCAACAGCATGCGACGTACGTCAGGATGAACGATGATAGGGTCAGCCGCCTTTTCAGGCGCAGACGGGCCGGTTGCCGCGCGGCTTTGCAGGCGCTCACGGGCGTATTCAACGGCACTCTGATAGGAGCGCTCTCCTGCTCCCAGCCCTTGAATGCCTACGCCCAGGCGTTCGTAGTTCATCATGGTGAACATGGCAGCCAGCCCTTTATTGAGCTCACCGACCAGATAACCCTTGGCGCCATCAAAGTTCATCACGCAGGTACTGGAGCCGTGAATACCCATCTTGTGCTCGATGGAGCCGCACGCCAGGGTATTGCGCTCGCCAAGGCTGCCGTCCTCATTGACCAGGGCCTTTGGAACGAGGAAAAGTGAAATGCCTCTGGAGCCGGCAGGTGCGTCCGGAAGCTTCGCAAGCACCAGGTGGATGATGTTTTCCGTCAGGTCATGCTCACCGGCTGTAATAAAGATCTTCGTACCGGTAATGGCATAACTGCCATCCGCCTGCGGTTCAGCACGAGTGCGGATGATGCCCAGGTCTGTGCCGGCATGGGGCTCGGTCAGGCACATGGAGCCTGCCCATACACCGGAATAGAGGTTGGGCAGATACCGCGCTTTCAGCTCTTCGCTGGCATGAGCATGGATGGCCAGGCAACCGCCTGCCGTGAGCATGGGGTACAGGCCAAAGGATAGATTGGCCGCATGGACCATTTCCTCGACCTGAGCAGAAATCACCTTGGGCATGCCCATACCGCCGTACTCGGGATCACCGCCTACGCCTACCCAACCGCCTTCGGCATAGACGGTATACGCCTCCCGGAAGCCTTTTGGCGTAATCACCTTGCCCCCATCCCAACGGCAGCCCTCTTCATCCGCATTACGGTTAAGTGGAGACAGAGTGCGGGCAGCCACCTTGGCCGCTTCTTCCAGAATGGCGTCGGCCGTCTCGGTATCGACCCGTTCCGCCAGCTCAGGTAACTGCTGCCACGCCTCCTGCACTCTGAACACATCGTTGAGCAGGAAACGGATATCACGTAGGGGAGCTTGGTAGTCAGCCATGGGGCAATCCTCCAGCAGAGGCGCAGGGTATCCGGCGCTTTTTTGTGAGTATTCCCTGAGTGTAGCGAACACGCCAAAAGGGCCATAGGTTCATGATGCGACCAGACAGTCAGCTTCGGTCACCCACCCGATCCTTGTTTGAGCCAACGAAAAAGGGACGCTGTTAGCGTCCCTTTTCAAGGCTTTTACAAGCCTGCCTTGGCTTTCAATCGCCACTCGTGAAGCAGCGGCTCGGTGTAACCGTTAGGCTGTTCGCGTCCCTTTAGAACCAAGTCCCGGGCGGCCCGGAAGGCATAGGACGTTTCGAAGTTGGGCGCCATGGGGCGATACAGGGAGTCACCTGCGTTTTGCTCATCCACGATACGGGCCATCCGCTGCAACGTTTCGATCACCTGTGCCTGATTGGTTACGCCATGGCGCAACCAGTTGGCAATATGCTGGCTAGAGATACGCAGTGTGGCGCGGTCTTCCATCAGGCCGACGTTATGGATATCCGGCACCTTGGAGCAGCCGACACCCTGGTCTACCCAGCGCACGACATAACCCAGAATGCCTTGGGCGTTGTTGTCCAGCTCCTGCTGAATCTCCTCGGCAGACCAGTTGGCAGACTCGGCAACCGGAATGGTCAACAGATCGTTCAGGATGCTGTCACGAGCGGCGTTGACATCGACCTGCTCCAGTTCTTGCTGGATCGCCTGCACATCGACCTGATGGTAATGCAGCGCATGCAGGGTCGCAGCCGTAGGCGATGGCACCCAGGCGGTATTGGCGCCAGCTTTAGGATGACCAATCTTTTGCTCCAGCATGGCGGCCATAAGGTCAGGCATGGCCCACATGCCCTTACCGATCTGGGCGCGGCCACGCAGCCCGCAGGACAAACCAACCAAGACGTTGTTGCGCTCGTAGGCGGCGATCCACTTGCTTCCTTTCATGTCGCCCTTGCGCAACATCGCACCCGCTTCCATGCTGGTGTGCATCTCGTCGCCGGTGCGATCCAGGAAACCGGTATTGATAAAGGCCACGCGGGAAGCCGCCTCGGCAATACAGGCCTTGAGGTTGACGCTGGTACGGCGCTCCTCATCCATGATACCCATCTTGATCGTGTCGGCAGGCAGTCCCAGCATGGACTCGACCCGTCCAAACAATTCAGCCGCAAAAGCCACTTCCTTCGGCCCGTGCATCTTTGGTTTCACGATATAAATGGAGCCGGTACGGGAGTTGCCACGGCGCGCCAGATCATGCAGGGCGATGGTAACGGTCATCACCGCATCCATGATGCCTTCAGGAATCTCCTGACCATCGGCATACAGAATGGCCGGGTTGGTCATCAGGTGGCCGACGTTACGTACGAACAGAAGCGAGCGGCCATGCAGCGACAGGCTCTCACCATTGGCCGCCGTATACTCACGGTCCGGGTTGAGCGTACGCGTGAAGCGCTTGTCACCCTTGGTCACCTCTTCGGCCAGATCACCTTTCATCAGGCCCAGCCAGTTACGGTAAGCCAGGACCTTGTCCTGTGCATCCACAGCAGTAATCGAGTCCTCCAGATCCATGATGGTGCTGACGGCCGACTCCATCAGGATGTCCTTCACACCAGCACAGTCGGTCTGGCCGATCTGGGAGTGACGATCGATCTGAATTTCAAAATGCAGACCGTTGTGCTTGAGCAGAATGGCCGATGGTTCGGATGCATCGCCCTGATAGCCGACAAAGGCTGACGGATCGGCCAGCTCGCAGGCCCCATTCTTCATGTCTACCACGAGACGGCCGCCGTCGACCCGGTAGCGCGTTGCCTCTTTATGGGAGCCTTTGGCCAACGGAACGGTTCGGTCCAGGAAGTCGCGGGCGTAAGCGATAACCTTGGCTCCGCGAGCGGGGTTGTAGCCCTTGGCTTTCTCGGCGCCTTCGTCTTCTGGAATGGCATCAGTGCCGTAGAGTGCATCGTAAAGCGAGCCCCAGCGCGCATTCGCAGCGTTCAGGGCATAACGCGCATTGAGCACCGGTACAACCAGCTGCGGACCAGCCTGCTGCGCGATTTCAGTATCGACATTGGCTGTGGTCGCCTGGACCTTCTCCGGCTGCGGCAGCAGGTAGCCAATGGACTCCAGAAAGCGGCGATAGGTCGCCATGTCCTTGATCGGGCCGGGATTGGTACGATGCCAGTCATCCAGCTTTGCCTGGATCTGATCACGCTCGGCCAGCAGTGCCTGGTTACGCGGTGCCAGGTCATGCACCAGAGCATCGAAGCCCTGCCAGAAAGCAGCGCTATCGATTCCCGTACCGGGCAACACTTGCTCCTCGACAAAGCGATGCAAGGAGGTGGCTACCTGTAAGCGATGGCAAGAAGTGCGTTGAGTCATGTCGTAATCCCTGTGTTCTTCTTATCGGTTCAACCCAAAACAGCCGCAGCACCCGCTTTGGCCACCTGTGCATCCTGATCGGCCTTGACGCCTGAAACGCCTACCGCGCCGACGACCTGTCCCTCGACCATGACCGGTACACCACCCTCCAGCATGCCAGCCAACACCGGCGCGGACAGAAAGGCAGTGCGTCCGCCGTTGATCATGTCTTCAAACCCTTTGGACTCACGGCGCCCTAGGGCTGCGGTCCGGGCTTTTTCCGTAGAGATGTAGCCGCTGGTTGGCGCGGCATTGTCGAGCCTGAGCAGCGCCAGCGGATGTCCGCCATCGTCCACTACCGCAATGGAGACGGCCCACTGGTTGCGCTCGGCCTCGGCGCGTGCGGCCTCCAGGATGCGATTCACTTCAGTGACGGTCAGGACGGCTTTGCTTTGCATGCAGATTCTCCACGTGAGGATGGTAGGGTTCGGAATTCAGAGCGGCATCGACAATCTCGATCCAATGTCGGACCGGTGTACGACTAACACCGCCCAGATGGGTCTGGCAACCGATATTGGCGGTAACGATCAGATCGGGCTGCCCACTCTCGAGCGCGGCGAGCTTGTTGTCTCGCAACTGACGAGACAGCTCCGGCTGAGTGAGAGAATAGGTGCCGGCAGAGCCGCAGCACAGATGGGCGTCTGGCACCGTCGCCAGCGTATAGCCCAGACGCTGCAAGACCTCCTCTACAGCGCCGCCCAGCTTCTGGGCATGTTGTAGGGTACAGGGGCAATGAAAGGCCAACCGGTGATCCGCACTCACCACCAGCCGCTCCAACGGCTCGGCACGAACCACCTCGACGATATCCTTTGCCAGCTCGGATACCCGGCGGGCCTTGGCGGCATAGGCGGGATCATCCTTCAGCAGATAACCGTAATCCTTGACGAATGCGCCGCAACCGCTGGCCGTCTGCACAATTGCCTCCGCGCCTGCTTCCACGGCAGGCCACCAGGCATCGATATTGCGGCGGGCACGGTCAAGGCCGTCATGCTGGGCATTAAGGTGAAACTCAACGGCGCCACAGCATCCTGCTCGCGGCGCATCGACCACGCTAATCCCCAAGCGATCCAGCACCCGCGCCGTTGCAGCGTTGATGTTGGGCGATAGTCCTGGTTGAACACAGCCCTCCAGCATCAACACGTGTCGCTCATGACGTACCGCCGGTCGCTCTCCCGCAGGGAGCGGATCGGCAGGAAGCTTGCTCTTTAGCGCATCCGGTAAGAGTGGGCGCAGTGTTTGCCCTGCACCCGCCAGTGCCTTGAATAACGCAGGATGCGGCAGCACGGTGCGCAAGCCGGCCCGCAGGAGGCGCTCCCTCATCGGGCGAGGCACGCGGCGCTCCAGCTCGGCACGACCGATATCCAGCAGATTGTGGTAAGTCACGCCGGACGGACAGGTCGTCTCACAGTTGCGACAGGTCAGGCAGCGGTCCAGGTGCAGCTGTGTTTTCGTTGTTACGGGTCCGCCTTCCAGCATCTGCTTGATCAGGTAGATACGCCCGCGAGGGCCATCCAGCTCATCGCCCAACAGTTGATAGGTCGGGCAGGTAGCGTTGCAGAAGCCGCAGTGTACGCAGCTACGCAGTACGCGTTCGGCCTCCGCTGCCTGCGGTAGGCGACGTGCTTCTTCACTTAGTATTGTTTGCATTACAGCTCCGCATACAGTCGACCAGGATTGAACAGCCCATGCGGGTCCATTTGCTGCTTGAGCTGACGCTGATATTTGAGAAGCGCAGGTGCCAGTGAGTGGAATGGCTCGCGCGTGATATCAGGCGTGAAACAGGTGGCATGCCCCCCGACCTGCTCGACAAGAGGCCTGAGCGTGGCGGCATCCATATCGCTTTTCAGCCACCGCTGGGCACCGCCCCAATCCATCAGGACCGAGCCGGGCAGCTCCAATACAGGGCTGTGATTGGGTAGCGACAGGCGCCACAGTGGACGTGGATCAGCGAAAAATTCCAGTCGGTGCTCGCGCAGATCAGTCCAGTACGCAACGGACAGGTCTTCACCTCCAATGCGATCCCGAGCGGCCGCGACAGAACCCTCACCGCCCTCCAGACGAATATGTAATGCGCGGCCATCATGGCAGGCCCCTGCCAGCGGAATGGCCTGGCGCTCCCACTCGGCCAGCTTGCTCAGCGCGCGCGGGGCATCCAGCTCCAACCTTAGACGGGTACACGTCCGCGGCTTGGGCAGAACCTTGAGAGACACCTCGGTGATCAGTCCCAGACAACCAAAGCTCCCAGCTAGCAGACGAGACAGGTCATAGCCCGCCACGTTCTTCATGACTTCACCGCCAAAGCGCAGGTGCTTGCCCTCGCCTGTGATGACACGGGTCCCTAGAACGAAATCCCGTACCGAGCCTACCCAAGGCCGACGCGGGCCGGAAAAGCCCGTCGCAATCATGCCGCCTACCGTCGCGCCCGGGCCAAAATGCGGCGGCTCGCAGGGCAGCATCTGGTCGTTAGCTTCCAATGCAGCCTCCAACTCAGCCAGTGGAGTGCCTGTCCGTACCGTCACTACAAGCTCAGTGGGATCATAGGTGACGATGCCTCGGTGGGCGCGCACATCGATTTCCATACCATCTACCGGTCGGCCCAGGTGACGCTTGCTGTCGCCGCCCCGGATGCGTAGCGGCTGACGTTGCTCAATAGCCTGGAGCACTTCGTCCTGAAGCGCCTGAGAAGCATCATGGGAAGCAGTCATGGCGTCCATCAAAAGCGCTCCAGTTCAGGAAAAGGCAGCTTGCCGTGATGTACATGCATGCCGCCAAACTCAGCGCAGCGGTGCAGCGTCGGCACGTTCTTGCCCGGGTTGAGCAATCCCTTCTCATCAAAGGCTTTCTTGACGGCGTGAAATAACGTCAATTCATCAGGCTTGAACTGCGTACACATGGAGTTGATCTTTTCTCGCCCTACGCCGTGCTCACCGGTGATGCTGCCACCTACCTCCACACACAGATCGAGGATCTTGCCGCCCAGCTCTTCTGCGCGCTCAAGTTCGCCCGGCTGATTGGCATCAAACAGGATCAGCGGATGCATGTTGCCGTCCCCGGCATGGAAGACATTGGCAACCCGCAGGCCGTAGTGCTCGGACAGATCCGCAATTCCCTTGAGAACGCCCGGCAATGCACGGCGGGGAATGGTGCCGTCCATGCAGTAGTAATCGGGAGAAATCCGGCCTACTGCCGGGAATGCGTTTTTGCGGCCTGCCCAGAATTTCTGCCGCTCGGCCTCGTCCCGGGCTAGCCGAATCTCGGTGGCTCCGGCCCGAGCCAGGACATCACGAACGCAATCGCAGTCAGCATGAACGTCAGACTCCACCCCATCCAGCTCACACAGGAGGATAGCCTCGGCGTCCACCGGATAGCCTGCATGGATGAAATCTTCCGCCGCTCGAATAGAGAGGTTATCCATCATTTCCAGACCGCCAGGAATGATGCCTGCAGCGATAATATCGCCGACTGCTCGACCGGCTTTTTCAATATTGTCGAAGCTGGCCATCAACACCTTGGCCGTTTGTGGCTTGGGCAGAAGCTTGACGGTTACCTCCACCACCACGCCTAGAAGCCCTTCCGAACCCGTGAACAAAGCCAGCAGATCAAATCCGGGCGTGTCGAGCGCCTCACTACCCAGGGTCAGACGTTCTCCCTCAATGGTCACAATGTCGACCTTCAGGATGTTGTGAACCGTAAGACCATACTTCAGGCAGTGCACGCCCCCTGCGTTCTCAGCCACATTGCCGCCAATGGAACAGGCGATCTGGGAGGACGGGTCCGGGGCGTAATACAGCCCGTAAGGATTGGCTGCCTGGGAAATCGCCAGGTTGCGCACGCCGGGCTGAACCCGTGCACGGCGCGCATCCGGGTCAACTTCAAGGATCCGATTGAATTTCGCCATGACCAGCAGCACGCCCTGCTCCAGCGGCAGAGCACCACCGGAAAGCCCCGTCCCTGCTCCCCGCGCAACGACCGGGACGTTATGCTCATGGCAGAGCCGCATTAAGGTCTGCACCTGCTCGACAGTACTGGGCAGCACAACAGCCATGGGCGTGGTGCGATATGCCGAAAGGCCGTCGCACTCATAGGGCTTCAGGTCTTCTCGCTCATGAAGGACCTGAACGCCAGGAAGCGCCGCTTCCAACGCTTTAATCAGGCTGGCTTTGTCAACCTTAGGCAGTACACCATCGACGCGTTCGTCATACAGGATATTCATTGCCAGATACCGATCTTGTTGTTTTTGTGCCGGAGGGCCTGGCCCTTTCAAGGCCATGAGCCTTTCTTTTACTCCCCGTTTGCCAAGGCGTCTATGCCACTAAAAGCTGGTCAGACCAGTTTTTTATTTTCTAGCCATAGCCAAAAGTCTTATCGTTGCAGACATCATATGCCTTGACGAAAGATCAGGCGCTCATGCTCACTAGCACTCTCCCAACTGGTCAGACCAGCACGATGAGTACGATTGAAAGCGCTAAACGTAGACACGTTGCCGATGCGGTCAGCGAACAGATTGAACGTCTGATCGTCGACGGTATTCTGAAAATCGGACAGGCGCTGCCCTCGGAGCGGCGCTTGTGTGACAAGTTAGGCGTCTCACGCGCAGCCCTACGTGAAGGGCTCGGATTACTGCGGGCACGGGGCATTATCGAGACAAGCCAGGGCCGCGGCTCTTTCGTAGCGCGACTCAGTGTCTCAAACGACACCAGCCCTCTTCTGCATCTTTTCAGCAGTCAGCCACGAACGCTATTTGACCTGCTCGAAGTCCGCGCCCTGCTCGAAGGCGAAGCCGCTCGGCTCGCAGCCCTCCGCGGTACCGAAGCCGACTTCGTATTGATTGGGCGGCGCTACAAGGAATTATGCGAGGCCTGCGAAAATCCAGAAGCGTTGGATGCCAATACCCATGCCCGGCTGGATCATGGGTTCCACCTTGCGATCAGCGAAGCCTCCCATAATCCCGTCCTTGTGCATACACTCCAGTCTTTGAACGATCTGCTGCTAGGGTCGGTTTTTGCCTGTATCGCTAATCTTTATCATCGCCCACCCCACCGTAAGCAGATCGATCGACAGCATACGCGTCTTTATCAAGCAGTAACCCAACGCCTGCCTGACCAAGCACACCGTGCGGCACTCGATCATATCCATAGCATCCGTGACAATTTGCGAGAGATCGAACAGGAAGAACAGCGTCTGGTACGGGCAACGATGCGGCTGGAGGGGTGGGTTTAACCATTCGGGCAGGTTTATTGCCCTATGGCAATTTATATGACGTAGATCACAGTAATATACTGTCTAGTTCGGCGCTCTCCGCGCCCTGTTCTTCAAGGAAAGAGGGCTCAGCAGGATGCTGGACGCAAATGAAAGCCATATCACCCTTTCGCTCGACGGCCTGTCGACAGACCTGCAGGTCCTGAGCTTCGAAGGCCACGAGGCCCTCAATCAGCCGTATCGTTTCGATATCGAGCTCGTCAGCGAGCAGCCCGACCTTGACCTGGAAAGCCTGCTACACAAACCGGCCTATCTTGCCTTTGGTCCAAGCGGTTGTGGTGTTCACGGACTTATTTACCGTGCCGCTCAAGGCGACTCGGGTAAGCGCCTGACGCGTTACCGTCTCAGCCTTGTGCCTCAACTGGCCTACCTGGCGCACCGCGTCAATCAGCGTATCTTTCAGCAGCTCACCGTTCCCAAGATCATCGAAGCGATCCTCAAGGAGCATGGCCTGTTCGAAGGGGCTTATCGCTTCCAGCTCGGCAAGACGGTCTATCCACCGAGAGACTACTGTGTTCAGTACGATGAAAGCGATCTGCATTTCATCCAGCGTCTCTGCGAAGAAGAAGGTCTGAGCTACCACTTTCAACACAGCGGCAGCGGCCATGTGCTCGTCTTTGGGGATGATCAGACTGTCTTCCCCAAGCTGTCCTCTGTGCCTTATCAGCAAGACTCTGGCTTAGCGGCTCAGCATGAAGTCGTTCGCCGTTTCGGTGTACGGTTGGCGACGCGAACCAGCCGTGTTACACGCCGTGATTACGATTTTGAAAAGCCACGCCTCTTGATGGAAGCGGCTTACAAGGGTTCATCTTCTTCTCCAGATCTGGAAGATTATGACTATCCGGGCCACTTTACTGACCGTACCCGGGGCAAACATCTTTCCCAGCGTGCACTGGAGCGCCATCAGTCCGATTCGCAGCTGGCAGAGGGGCAAAGCGACGCAGGCTTAGTCAGCGGGCATTTTCTTCCCTTAGCCAACCATCCACGTACATCTTGGAATGCCCTCTGGCTCATCCGGGAAGTCTTTCATGAGGGTCGCCAACCTCAGGTATTAGAAGAGTCTGTCACCAGCGACGTCTCCAAAGAGGATGGTTTCACCCAGGGCTACCGCAACCGCTTTACCGCTACCCCATGGGATATCCCCTACCGCCCGGCTCTTGAGCATCCCAAGCCCGCTGTTTTGGGCAGTCAAACGGCCATCGTGACCGGCCCCCAGGGCGAAGAAATCCATTGCGATGAATACGGTCGCGTAAAGGTCCAGTTTCACTGGGATCGTGAAGGCCAAGCCAATGAACAGACCAGTTGCTGGCTCCGTGTAGCCAGTAATTGGGCCGGTGACCGCTACGGTGGCATCGCCATTCCCCGTATCGGGATGGAAGTACTGGTGACGTTTCTCGAGGCTGACCCTGACCAACCTCTAATCACCGGCTGCCTGTATCACAAGGAGAACGTAGTCCCATACGACCTGCCCGCCAACAAAACGCGTACCGTCTTCAAGACCTTGAGCACTCCAGGCGGTGGCGGCTACAACGAGCTGCGCATCGAAGACAAGAAAGGTCAGGAACAGATTTATATCCATGCCCAGCGGGACTGGGACGAGAACATCGAGCACGACCAAAAGATCCGCGTCGGCCATGAGCGGCATGACCGCATCGAGGCAAACAGCTACACGGAATTCAAAGCCGAAGAGCACCACACAACAGACCTGGACCGTAAAACCGAGATCAAGGCCAATGACCACCTTACAGTGGGCCAGAATCAGCACATCAAGCTGGGTAACGGGCAATACATCGAGACCGGTAATGAGATCCACCTGTATGCCGGAAGTAAGGTCGTTATCGAAGCCGGGCTTGAACTGACCGCCAAGGCAGGCGGCGCCTTCATCAAGCTCGACCCCAGCGGCTTTACGTTGATGGGGGCAGCGGTAAACATCAACTCAGGCGGAAGCCCTGGTGTCGGCTCCGGCATTCAGATCCTGAGGCCGCTTATTCCATGGGCAGCGGATAGTGATAAGGCGGGGAAACTACCCAAGCTAGCACTAGCCAATGTACAGCTGCAAATGGCTATAAGGGCCCGGCAGTTAGGTGCAAGCCGTTGCCCAATATGCGAGGCATGTCGTGAAGGTGTGTGTGATATAGGACATTCAGCAAGATGAGCCCTGTCTACTCGTGGATCCAAACCCAAACAAATAAGCAGCGATCACTCTATTTAATTATTGACTCATTAGCCGAACCTAACCCTATACCAGAGCTATTCGGCTCAGGGGTCATCAAGGAATACGCCAATCTTTACCAAGGGACCTCCTATGAAGAGCTTTCTGCCATCGCACCTTGGCTAATCAGAATTAAAGACATGGACAACGTAGCTATTCAACGTCTAATTCAACATCCAGAAAGGGACTGGGGTTGGTTAGCCTGTACAGAATTTCATGAATTTTCTGCTATAAAAAAAACACTTACAGGACAGGATAGAAATACATGAAGATGAGCAAATATCTCTTTACCGTTTTCAAGATCCCCGCGTAATAGCTAGAAGCCTCGCCTATTTGAAACGTGAACAAGCTCCTTATCTTCTAGGACCCTTTGAAAGTGTTTATATTGGCACGCGGAAAAATGGAAAGAATATAAAAATCCAACCCCTAGCCTCTCTCAGTTACCAGAGCCGCCTTTCCCTTGGCTCTACTCCGAACCAGACGAGATAAAGCAAGAAATTAAAATCCTAAACTTGGAACAGTGGCTATGGGAAAAGCAACCAGCCGAAACAACTGAGCTGGCCAAGCAGTTACATATACGCACGTGGCTGAAAGACTGTTTAGCTAAAGCTGAAATTTACCAATGGAAAGATGCATATCAGCTATTTTTTCTGCTTATGCATAACAGATTAAACCAACTCAATCATCCAGCATGGGCGCCCCTACCAGACGAGCCTCCCTTAGCACACTTTAATCGCTGCCAAAGTTTCTTTAGGCCTCAGGAAAAATGAAAAATTTTATTTTGCTTTTACTTCTATCAACCCTTACATCTTGTTCTTGGGTTGGCACTTTCATAAAGGAAAGCGCTATTAGCAGTGTCAGCTATTCTAGTGGCAAACACTTTGATCTAACAGGGAAAATTCCTGAGAACTACTCTTTTCAAACCACTGCTTACTACCAACAGAGCGAACCAGCTGTCTGCACTTTTTATAGTGTAGGGACGGGCGGCTATGTTCCTCGCACTCATATTGAGCAGCATCGAGCGGACTACAAAGACAAGCCACAGGACTTTAGCTATCGAATACCGCTGTCGTATCATGAGGCCGGATGCGAAATGAAGTTAGTGAATGTAGATCTAACCGTATTCGCCAAATATAGTCCTAAAGATGGGGATTTTGGTCGCGATGGTGGCCGAATAGGTATTTATACAAATTTACCTGAAACAGCTAAGCATTTTCCTGCCAGCGGAAGACTGAGTTTAAAGGGAAAGTGTATGTGGCTATTTCGGCTAATGGGTAAAAACGATGTATTCACTAAAGGCCTTGTATGTCATGGCGCTGACGAAAACTGGCAAGTACCTGACGACTATGACAAACGTGACGGCGTAGGCACTTCGGTAAGACGCGATGAGCTTGACGGAAAAACCATTAATGTTGAAATCCAAAACTCTAAAGAAGAGCGTCCATTTTTCAGAGGATCTTGGTTAAAAACAGAATCTGGTTGGAAGCCCTGTATTGAAACAAAGAAGTATATAAGATGCCAAACCCCTCCCACATTTAGGGCATTCATTATGGACGGCCGCGTGTGTACGGTCTATCCGAACTGTACGGAATAAAACTCATGGATGAGACATTCAATAAAGCTTTTAATAGCCAAAGACAAAGCTGCCCCCGAAAAAATAATTGGGTTAGCTTCCGTTTGGTTGATGAGCTTGGACAAAGCGAACCTTACGCAAACCTATCCTATTCTCTAATAGATAGCCAGGGCCTAGAATACACTGGGACTCTTGATGAGAAAGGATATGCTAAGATTAGCAATATTTACTGTGGACCTTCTATCCTCAGATTCCCTGAAAAATACAAAGGAGACATTGATAGCTGGTACGACAAAATAACAACCCGTGAAAATTTTTCTCTTCCTATTACACAACTACAAGCTGCAGCAGAGCAAACCCAAAGGCGAAACAGCAATCAATTAAGTACAAACCCTAAGTTGGCAGTCAAGGAGAATGCTGACTTTTATCGAGTAGAAGTACGTGACTTAGTGGAGATTACTAGTCATCTCCCCCCTGCCTCGAATATATTAGCGCCACGCCCTTCAAGCAAACTTTCATCCAATTCAAATCAGCATGACGGTAAATCTTTCGGCATTGGCCTTGCACCTAATAAACATCACCTATTAGAAATCAAAGCTTTAACAGCTTGGAGACCACTGCTTTCCCTAACATCAGAATTTTCAGCACTTGATGCCTATCAACTCTCACTGCTTACTACTCTAGCTTATTCAGATTTTGGAGAGAAATATGCTGAAGGCCAAGATATGCCTCCAACTTATCCTTTCCCTGGCAGCATTGGCTATATCTTAAACAGCAGACTGGCACACATCGAAACTGGCGCATTAAATGAAGAGCCTGCGCGCTTTAAAGATGTTACTCCTTACCATCTTATTTTAGAAGAAGTTCCTTACTCCAAAAGGTTAGAAATCATTCCCTTCGACCCACTCTACTACACCAAAAAAAGTGAACAAAAAAAACCTTGGCAATTGCACAGTCTAAACGACACAGATACTAATACCCAAGCATATATTAGCCATGATGATCGAATGATTTTAATTGGTATCAGGGGCACTCAGGAGGCACCAGACTTCGCGCGCGATATAGATGCTAAACAAGTCCCTTATGAAGAAGGCATAGGGCAGGCGCACCGCGGATTTTATAAGGCCTTCCTTGCGGTTAAAGAATTTATAAAGCCTTATCTATTCAACTTTTACTCTGGTCAAAAGATCGTCGTAAACGGCCATAGCCTAGGTGGAGCCATTGCACTTTTAGTAGCCGAATAGTTACGCCGTGATGCTCAAGGCTATGATGTATTACTGTATACATATGGCGCACCTCGCGCTGGCGATAAAAAGTTCGTCGAAGGTGCATCCGAACTAATCCATCATCGGCTTGTTAACCATAACGACCCTATTCCAAGTCTCCCTGCAACATGGATGGACACAGACCAGCGAATATTTATCCCTGGAATAGCGGCACTTATTACAGGGGCGACAGGGATAGGCGGCGCGGCATTCTTGGCGGGTGTTGTCAATTTAAAAGGTGACAATTATCAGCATCACGGGACACTTCATCACTTTCTACCGCTCCCTATTGGCAGAGGGGAAACTACCTCAGTACTTTGGCAACCGGAATGTTCAGGAATTGAAGAAGCGGCGTGTACTTATTATGCAGCCAACATTAAAAATGACATGCCTGACAGAGCGTTATTCGTTGCACAGCTAGCTTCCATGTCACAACACTTTACTGTAGCTGGGTATGTTCCGGCTTGTCATGCAACGCTGTTACGCTGGAAAGCTAGCGCTGCGCAGGGAGGTCAAAGTTTGAC
Organism: Pseudomonas sp. MAG002Y; assembly: GCF_019400845.1. NCBI lineage: Bacteria > Pseudomonadati > Pseudomonadota > Gammaproteobacteria > Pseudomonadales > Pseudomonadaceae > Pseudomonas > Pseudomonas sp. MAG002Y. The sequence goes on from NZ_WOEJ01000004.1 coordinate 63,242, forward strand.
CAAACGCGAGCAAGAATGGTTAGAAAAGGAAATCTGTAGTTATCAAAAAAACTTAGAGTTATGGGAAAAGCAAGCCTGGCAAAAATATGACGTCCTACATCGACATCAAGAAGTTTCCTTAAGTCTACGCAGGCAGCAATTTGAACAAGCTATTAGCTTTGTCGCTGCCGAAAGGAGGCGCTTACCCCGTACTTTAGGCCGTATCAGGGAGCTAGCTCAAAAGCCTATTTCGCTTGAAAATTTATACGGATCTCAAATAAATAACCCTATACTTTCTAGTCTAATAGTCCGGTGGCAGCAACACGATGAAAACCTACCGTCCAAAACCCCTCAATTAGCCGCTATACCTAGATCGTATAAACCCAGTTACGTCTAGTTGATCTATAAAAGGCTTAAGCTAACCGCTTCAAAAATGCGGTTAGCTGCCAAGTTACTAGAAGACATATCGCCAACATCGAAATCGTCAAAATACCAACCTAACGTAAAACTTAAAAATCAAAAATAAGGTAATTTAAATCTTTCGGACCAAAAAGCGACAAAACAATGTACATCTAAGTATTTATATGAAATGAGCCATAGGCGAAATTACAACTAACCATCTACATCGAAATTTAACCCTCTCATCGCCCAAATAAAAAGTTAATAGATTCATAATCCTTATGCTCCTCTTGATCACTCGAGCAGCCCATCAATACGTCATGTGAGGCCTGCTACTAAAATACGCCCCTAGAAGTCACATGAATACTGCATCCAATTATAGATGAAATGGAGTCAGGACTTTACTAAATAGCATTAGCGAAAATATATAGAAGCCCAACTAAGCTTTGCGGAGCCGTAGCAAATGCAAGCTCGACAAGTTTTCTTGACCTCGCTATATTACGAAAATACGCGAAATTATTTTTTAGGAGATATCGAACTCTTAAAAGTCACCAAACCGCAAGCGGATACGCCTGAAGAAGCCGAGTCAGTTGCAACTATGCTAATAGCTCAAAATGAGCTGATGGCCTGGATTCTTGATTATACAGCTGGACAGCCAATACGGCAGATCGAAGACTCTTTCGAAAAAGTAATTTCTGCCTACGAGAACTATCAACTAGCTCTCGGGCGTTATGAAAATGAACTTAAGATGTCGCCTCTAGGTCTTGACCAACTTGAAGATTATGAAGACTGCCTCCAACTGACCGGAATAGCTGTGTTACTTAATCGCAAGGATCTCCTAGAGCGTATTACTAAAATTGTTGATCCAGGATATGCAGCTGAAGATACGCTTTATGAAGAGCTTGTAGGAAGTGTACTACCCAATCGTGCAGAAATTGATGAATGGTACCATGATAAGCCTTACACTACCTTGATACATGCAATGTATGCCGAAACTAAAGATGAGGCCTCAAAACTTCTAAATCAGTATTGTAAAGAATGGTATCCGTCATTCAAACGTACAACGTGGCATGATACCCATTTTAGCATGACCTCAACCGAAGGCGCATATTTTGGTTACTGGGCTTTCGAAGCCGGCGCTGTGGCCTATCTTTATGGCATAGATGACAGCCAAATCAGTCATATGGTGTATCCCAAAGATTTGGTCGCTTATGCTCGCAACCAAAAAATAGCTCAATGAACCATAATTCAAGGCTTATGCAGGAGAAACCTTCTTCTGACCAGACTCTTGATCTTTAATACCAGGCAAACTCATTACAAGGTTTCTGCCTAATTATTAAAGGATCAAACAGAGGCAACGATCTGATAAATTATCCTAAGAAAAAGCGCTGTAGCTAAAGCAGGACCGTATATGGATACACCTGGCATCAAATACGGTCCCCATTTGAAATAACCAAGAATTATGTAGACAAATACAGTGCGCCTTATGGCTCTTGGTAAAGAGTTTTTCTAAGTACGCAAATAAATTAAGTTTTTCAAATTAAAGATGCCCACCCATTTAGGTGGGCGATCTTATTAGCACTCCATATAAACCACCTGCGTATGGGTGTATTCATACAACCCATGCTTTCCATCCGCCCCTCCAACCCCTGACTTGCGTACACCCGCATGGAAGCCTTGCATGGCTTCAAAGTTTTCGCGGTTGATATAGGTTTCGCCAAAATCAATTTCGCGGCAGGCTTGCATGGCTTTGCTCAGGCTGCGGGTATAGACGGATGAGGTGAGGCCGTATTCGGAGTTGTTTGCCAAGGCGATTGCCTCGTCCAGGCTGTCGACGATCTGGATTGGTAGGACGGGACCAAAGATCTCCTCACGCATGATGGTCATGTCTTCACGGCAGCCAGCCAGTACGGTGGGTTCGTAGTGGAAGCCTTGGGGAATATCTGCGACCTTGCCACCAGAGATGACTGTAGCGCCCTGACTGACTGCCGTACGCACACGTTCTGCAACTTTATCGAGTCCGGCCTGGTTGATCAGCGGGCCCATTTCTACCGAGGGGTCGGCAAGCGGATCTCCGTAGCGCGTTTCACTCATGGCAGCACTGACACGTGAGATGAATTCATCGGCTACGCCACGCTCGACGTATACGCGCTCGGCACAGTTACAGACCTGTCCGGTATTGATGATGCGTGAGCCGCGGATGGCGCGGACGGCGAGATCTAAATCAGCGTCGGCCAGCACGATAGCCGGTGCCTTGCCGCCGAGCTCAAGGTTGAGCTTGGTGAGGTTGGGTGCAGCCGACGCCATGATGCGCGCACCGGTAGCAACACTGCCGGTAAAGCTGATCATGTCGACACCGGCATGGGTGCTGAGCGTCCCGCCTACCTCCCCCGCTCCACTGACAACGTTGAACACGCCAGGAGGTAAGTCCGTTTCGGCGACCAGTTTGGCAAATTCGAAGCAGTTGATCGGCGTCTCTTCGCTGGGTTTGATAACGATGGTGTTGCCCGTTACCAAAGCTGGAGCCATCTTACGGGCAATGAGGAAGAACGGGAAATTCCAGGGCAGGATGCCTGCGACTACCCCCAGGGGCTTACGGAACAGAAAGATGTTTTCGTTAGGCCGGTCGCTGGTGATGATTTCGCCTTCGATGCGGCGCGCCCACTCTGCCATGTAGTCGATGTAATCAGCTGTGAAGTTGACTTCGACTTCAGCCAGACCACTGACCTTGCCTTGCTCTTCGGTAATGATGCGCGCCAGTCGAGGCGCATGCTCACGGATCTTGGCGGAGATTTTGCGCAAGTACCCAGCGCGCTCTATAGCGGGCTTTTTTGCCCAGGCTTTCTGGGCGGCACGTGCAGCCTCGATGGCGCGGTTTACGTCATCGCTGTTGGAAGCAGGCACGTCGGTCAATCGCACACCAGTGGCCGGGTTGAAAACACCAAGGTGCTCGCTGCTGGGCTGAAATGCGCCATTGATGAAGTTCTGATACGGTTGGGTCATGGCCGGTTCCTCTTGTTTTAGTAGGTTCGCGAAGGCGCGCTGACGGCCGGGCCTTCCTTGTAGCGACGCAGATTATCCAGGGCTGCCTGACGCATCAGGCTGATATCGATGCCCACGGCAATGAACTGGCAGCCCCAGCTCTGGTAGCGGCGAGCGTCATCCTCTTGAGGGGCAAGAATGCCGCTGACTTTGCCCGCGGCGCGGGTGGCATCGATGGCGTGCCGAATCTTGGCCTGCACGTCGGGATGACCAGGGTTACCGGGATAGCCCAACCCCGAGGACAGGTCAGCTGGACCGACAAAGACCGCGTCGACCCCCTCTACCGCAGCAATCGCTTCGACGTTCTCGACCCCTTTGGCCGACTCAACCTGTACGATCAGGCAGAGCTCCTCATGGGCAGTAGCCAGGTAATCCGGCACACCATCCCAACGGGTTGCACGGGCCAACCCACCGCCAACCCCACGAATACCATGGGGTGGATAGCGCATGGCCCGGACCAGCTCACGCGCCTGCTCGGCTGTTTCCACCATAGGCACCATCAGGGTCTGGACGCCGATATCGAGTAGCTGCTTGATCAGCACGCTGTCACCGGTTACGGCCCGTACTACAGGTTGGGTGGCATAAGGTGCGACCGCCTGGAGCTGGGCCAGGATCGTCGGCACGGTATTAGGCGCATGTTCGCCATCGATCAGCATCCAGTCATAGCCAAGGCTGGCAATGATTTCCGCCGCGTAGCCTGTAGCAAAGCCGGCCCAGATGCCGTAGGTGGTCTGGTCTTTCTTGAGCGCTGCCTTGAAGGCGTTGTGTGGCATCTGCATAAGAAGTCCTGTTGTGTTGAACGTTAGGGATCAGTGAGAAGCCAGATGCCCCCCTTTTTCAGGAAGCTTGACGACAAAGAAGTAGCTCGCAGCGCCGAGCAGTGCGATCAGGGCTGCGATGACCAGGGCGAGTGTGAACGAGCCGGTCTGCTGTACGACCATACCGGTCACGACTGGAGCAAAGGCACCGCCGAAATAGCCGCCAAAGTTCTGGATGCTGGCGAGGGAGGCCACCATACGTGACGGTACTGCCACACTGACGAGGGACCATGTGCCGGCTACTGCTACATTCAGGCAGAACAGTGCCGCACTGAATAACGCCATGACCGGGACGACGCCCTGGGCATAGGCGCCCAGGACCGTGAAGAAGCCTGCACCGATCAGGCCGCCGCAGATCGGCCATTTACGGCTGCGGCTGACGCTGGCGCCGCCACGGATCACGCGGTCTACCAAGAGGCCGCCGCTGATGACGCCCGCGGCTCCGGCGAGGAACGGAATACTGGCGACCCAGCCTGCGCTGGCAAGGGACAGATGATGGGTCCGCTCCAGATACGCAGGCAGCCATGTCAAGTATAAGGACAACATGTAGATGATGCCGACGTAGCCAAACACGATGCCCCAGGTCACACGCAGCTTGAAGAGTCCACGCCATTCGGCAAAGGTCATACGGCCCGTGCTGTCACCCTTGGCCATGCCTTCGTCGAGATAGTGTTGTTCCTGCGCGGTAAGGCTGACTTCATCACGGTTGCGATAGACGGCGTACCAGACGATTGCCACGCCCACACCCATTACGCCCATGGCGATGAACATCGCCCGCCAGCCCAGGCCCAGAAGCAGCGCGGCGAGAATCGGCTGGGCAATTGCCGGCCCGAGGGAGGATGCCATGTTGAAGATGCCAGACGGCAGCCCTCGCTCCTTGATGTTGAACCACTCGCTGACAACCTTAGCGCCGGCCGGAAATTGAGGGGCCTCACCGACACCCAGACCGATACGCGCCAGGATCATATGGTTCAGGCTACTGAGTAATCCCAGCATACCTTGGGCAATCGACCAGAGGCAGATCCCCAGGCCTAGGGTCAGACGGGCACCAAAACGGTCGAGAATGCCGCCGATCGGCAGCTGCGCCACGGCATACGCCCAGGAAAAGACGGAGAGCAAAAGCCCCATTTCGGTCGGCGTGAAAGACAGCTCCTGGCTGATGGTCTGGTTAGCGATGGCCAGGGTGCTGCGGTCCAGGTAATTGACGAACCCCGCCAGCACCAGCAGTGTCAGCGCTACCCATTGAATACGCTTGAGCCGGGCACTCTTGGCCGGGATCATGGTTTCCCGCGAGGTAGACGCAGTCCCCGTTGTTGCACTCGCTGTTACACCCGTTGTTGCACTCGCTGTTGCCTGCATATTGTTGTTATTCATCAAGGCTCTCCAGGAATCGAAATGGAGCGGTGTTCCAAATAAACCCGGAACCGGAAACGCTATTGCAAGTTCACGAACATTCCCCCGTCTACCAGTAGGGATGCACCAGTGACGTACCTGGCCATGTCCGATGCGAGGAATACGACCGGGCCGGCCAGGTCATCCGGCTCTCCCAGGCGTCCCAGGGGTGTCCGTTTAATCATGTAGTCGCGTTTTTCCTGATCGGCCAGGTCGTCCTTGTTGATATCGGTCTCGATAGTGCCCGGCAGTACGGCATTGCAGCGTATGCCGTACGGGCCAAGGGCAATGGCACAGGACTGCATGAGTGACAGCAGCCCGGCCTTGGTGGGTGTGTAGTGCGTCTGCATCGCGCCGCCCACCAATGCGCTGATCGAGCTGACGGCAATGATCGAGCCTCCCCTTCCTTGCTCCTTCATTTGATTGGCCGCTGCCTGTACGGCGAAATAGGCACCATTAAGATTGGTGTCTACGGTCTTGTAATAGACCTCGCGTGGCATATCGAGAAAAGCGTGAAAGGGACAGACGCCCGCGTTGTTGACGAATACATCCACACTGCCAAACGCCTCTACTGCCGCCTTGACGAGCTTGCTGCCGGTGTCCGGATCGGCAGCATCAGCCCCTACGTCGACCGCACGGCTACCGGCCTGCTCGATTTCCTGAATCAACGAGGCCACCTGCGGTTTGCTGGAATCGCTACCGCTGTGCCCGATGACGACCTTGCCGCCCTGTCGGGCGCACTCCATGGCAATAGCCCGGCCTATGCCACGGGAGGCGCCGGTGATGATGACGGTCTTGTCTGCGAGCAGCATGGTTGTCTCCTTGGGTTCGATAAAGTCAGGGCCGAGTCGTCTCTACTTCAAATAGTTGCCATACCCCACCATAGCAATCGAAGCCAGGATGACCACGATGCCTGTCAGCAGGATGCGTTTGTTACGTGCTGAGGTGCCGTGCCATTCACGGAAATACAGCCCCCACAGGTTCGACACGACAATGATGAAAGACATATGCAGCACCCATGAGCTGGCGTCGTTGTTGAGCCGACTCTCGCCCATGCCATAGAAGAAAAACTGTAGAAACCAGATCGTGCCGGCGCTGGCTGCCAAGAGGTAATTGCGCAGCAGCGGCGTCCGCGAGTCAGTGTAGTTGCGGAACGAGCGGTTTCGCCGATTGAGTAGCAGACACCAGATGGCGTTGGTGGTCAGCCCGCCCCACATGATCAGCATGAAAGTGACGTTGTTCTGGAACAGGCTATTGGTGCCCTGGGCTACAGCCGCTTCAGCCAGGGGCCGCCCGGCCGAAATGCCATAACTGAAGCAGGCGCTGAGCACGCCGGAAATGATGGCGACCGTCCACCCCTTGGCCAGGGAAAACTCTGCCACACTGGCCTGCTTGGTCGCCTCGGAGACCTCGCGCTCCTTGATGACACCCGCCCGCCCACAGATGGCAATGCCCACAAGCGAAATGGCAACGCCCGCCAGCACCCAATGTCCACCTGCGCTGGCGACCAGCTCGGTAAAGGAGCCTCGGGTTTCGTCGGTGAACAGGTCCTTGTAGATTGCAGGCATCAGCGCCCCAAGGGCGGAGGTTAGGCCCATGATGATGGACATGCCCAGCGAAAGCCCCAGGTAACGCATGGTCAAGCCAAACGTCAGACCGCCAACCCCCCACAGCACACCGAAGGTATAGGTCCAGAGCAACGTGGACGTATCGGCCTCGCCGATGATATGCGTGAAGTTGGGGACAGTCAGCACGGCCGCCACCAGTGGTACGAACAACCAGGAGAACAGGCCGCCAATGATCCAGTAGCTTTCCCAGGCCCAGCCCTGCACTTTCTTATAAGGGATGTAAAAACTGCCAGAAGCAAAGCCGCCAATAAAATGCAGGATGACACCCAGCAGGATGACCTCCATCAAGCATCTCCTGCCGTCAGTACAAAGACGGGCGAGAGCGGTACGCTTAACGGTGACTGGTCCGGGTTCGTTGCCATGATGTCTGCCATGTAATGCCACCAGCGCTTCATCACTGGCAAGTTGGGCAAGTCATCTAAAGCATGCTCACTGCGGTGCGTCAGTACGGCATAGAGCGCGTGCGTCTCAGGGTCAAGAAAGATGCGATAGTCCTCGACACCGGCGGCCAGCAGCGCGTCGACCAGCTCAGGCCAGATCTCATCGTGCCGGCGCTGGTACTCTTCAGCCTGCCCGGGATGCAAGGTCATACGGAACGCTTTTGTTGGCATTATGGCGGTCCCTTGTCTGGCGGCGCGGTTCCTCCGCGCCGCGCTCCTTTATCAGTGATCGTAGGGTCGATGTAGCTGGCACTCGGGGTTTAGCCGTACCCCAAAGCCGGGCTTGTCCAACACGGAGGCTTTCATGCGGCCATTGATCGGGATCGGCTCGTCCAAGAGCTGTGGGTTGAACATCGGCACGACCTTGTCCGCCTTGGGCGCCATCATCAGGAATTCCGAGAATGGGCTGTTGGTGCGGGTAATGACGAAGTGGTAGCTGTAGACGGAGGACCCATGGGGCACGACCAGCGCGTTGTGTGCATCAGCCAGCGCCGAGATCTTGATCAACTCGGTGATACCACCGCACCAGCCCACGTCCGGCTGGATGATGTCGCAACAGCCCATCTCCAAGAGCATACGGAAGCCCCAGCGGGTCGCCTCGTGTTCTCCCGTAGTGACCAGCATCCCGCTCGGCACTTGCTGACGGAGGGCGGCGTAGCCCCAGTAATCATCCGGCGGCAGCGCCTCTTCGATCCACTTGAGGCCAAACTCGCTTGCCGCATTGGCCAGGCGGGTCGCGTAGTTGAGGTCAAGGCTCATCCAGCAGTCGAACATCAGCCAGAAGTCGTCCCCCACCCGCTCACGCATGGTGGCCAGCGTTTCGATGTTCTTGCGCAGCCCTTCTTCACCCTCAGCGGGGCCGTGCTGAAGCGCCAGCTTGCCGCCGATAAAACCCATTTCCTTGGCCAGATCGGGCCGTGCGCCGGTGGCATAGAACTGAAGCTCGTCCCGCACGGGACCGCCCAGGAGCTGATGGACCGGCTCCTGGCGAATCTTGCCGAGCAGGTCCCACAAGGCCAAGTCCACGCCCGAAATGGTATTGAGGACAATGCCCTTGCGCCCGTAGTAGAGGGTCGCGTTGAACATCTGGTCCCAGATCTTTTCGATGTCCGTTACCTTGGCGCCTTCGATGAAGCGCGCCAAGTGCTTCTCGACGATAAAGGCGCCCAACTCACCACCCGTGGTAACAGCAAAGCCTACCGTCCCGTCGCTGGCCTCCACTTCCACCACCAGGGTGCCTAGTACGTTAATGCCAAAGCTGCGGCGGCTCTGCCGGTACTCGGGATACTTTGCCATGGGCGTGGAGATATGGTCGTCGATCCAATGACCATCGCCTTGGTCGTGATAATCCGCACCGCCGCCCCGTAGAGTGAAGGCACGAACGTGTTTAATGGTGGGCATGCTCATGGGCGTCTCCTGGCAGCGTATTAAGTGGCGTAGCGGCGCGTTTGATGGGCGTCGAAGGACTGAAGCGGTGAACAGCAAGAATCAGCAAACCGGCCAGAAGGCTGGCGCCGGCAAGGAAGTAGAGGCCGGCCGCGGTGGAGTCAAAGGCAGTCTCGGCCCAGCGCTTGAGGTTGGGTGCCATGAAGCCGCCCAACGCGCCGATAGAGTTGATCAGGGCGATGCTGCCCGCCGCCGCGCTTCCGGCGAGGTAGGCTGAGGGAAACGTCCAGAAGATCGGCTGGACGGCAATGAACCCAGAGGCGGCAAAACACAGAGCGACCAACGCCAGCAGCGGCGAGCCGAACGCTACCGAGGCGGCAATACCCAATCCGCCCATAGCGACGGTAAGCGCCGCGGTTGCACGGCGATTACCGGTGCGATCTGAATAGGCCGGAATCAGGTAGGCGGCTGCAAGCGCACATACCCAGGGAATGGACGTGACCAAGCCAACCATAAAGCCGACCTTCTGCTCTAGCAATCCCGCTACTTGAGTCGGCAGATAAAACACCACGCCATAAACGCTGGTCTGGATCAGGAAATAGATCAGGCACAGGTAGAGGACGCCGGGATGAGTCAGTACCTTGAGCAGGCTTTTACCGTGGGCGAGTTTCTCGCGGTCCTCACGGTCAAGCGTCTCTTGCAACGCCCGGCGCTCCTCAACGGCCAGCCATTTGGCATCACCCGGACGATTATCCAGATACCAGTAGGCCCAGACGCCTACAACGGTCGCCAGGAGTCCTTCCACCATGAACAGCCATTGCCAACCATCCAGCCCGCCCAGCCCGTCGAACTCGAGCAGCAGGCCGGAGAGTGGACTTCCGAAAATAAACGCCAGTGGCGCGCCAAAATAAAAGAACCCCATAGCCCTGGCACGGGCACCTTGGGGAAACCAGTATGTGAGGTAAAGAATGACGCCCGGAAAGAATCCGGCCTCGGCCACGCCCAACAGGAACCGCAGCACGTAAAAGGTCGTCTCGTTGTGAGCGAACATCATTGCCGCCGAGATCAGGCCCCATGTCACCATGATTCGGCACATCCAAAGCCGGGCACCGACCTTGTGCATGATCAGGTTACTGGGCACCTCCAGAAAGGCATAACCGAGAAAGAAGATCCCGGCGCCAAAGGCAAATGCCGCATCCGAAAGGCCAGTGTCTGCCTGAAAGGCAGCCTTGGCGAACCCTACGTTGGCGCGGTCCAGAAACGCCAGGACATACATGAGCAGGAGAAACGGCAAAAGCCGCCAGGAGACCTTCTTGATGATGTGCGGAGACAATGTGTTCACGCCAGTTTCCTCTTGGAATTGTTATGGGGCGTGGAGCGACGTACGAGACGGCAAGCACTAGCGTGTGGGCAGTCTCTCTCGATGACGTTTAGCGACAGAGGAAGAAAGGTCGAAACAGGCGTGAGGGCATCTGAATGTAGGGGCGGCATGAGGCAAGCGGAGCATGACGGTCACCTTGTTTTTGTTGTAGGCGCCTTGAATCTAAGCGCAGAAGCGATGCCTGACTAATCGAAATAAACTTACATCCGATACCCTTTATGCATCGGTCATGATTGCTGTGCCTGTCGTGACTTCCAGCGATAGGCCTGTCTGGAGTTGAGATAAAACACTTTCTCCTGAGCTACCGATGTTTTCGTAGCCAAGTAGGCCTGCGTCAGGCCAATGGTTTTATCCAGCGAGACGAGATGATCGCTGTTGGGCCAGTCACTGCCAAACAGGATGCGATCTTCGCCGAATAGCGACCATAATCGGTCCAGGTGCTCCTGGTAATACGCAACGTCCAGCCCCACTGTTCCCTGTATGCGCTGCGGCACTTCGGAGAGTTTCATGAAGGCCGTTGGTCGGGCAGCGAACGTCTCCAGGTCTCGCCAGTACGCGCGCTCTTCAGCAGGAGGGACCTGGGCATTAGGCAAGTGATCCGCCACGATACGAAGGTCTGGGACAGCATCACTTACCTCCAGCAGCGCAGCGATCAGGGATCGCGTCGGGTTGGCACTGTCCAGTGCTCTGCCGCTCTGAGCCAGAAGGCGCAACCCTTCGATAAAGCCAGGCTTTCGAAGGTCTTCTGTTAAATCACGATCCCATAGGTTGCCGTAGCGCATCCCCAGAAATAGGGGCTCGGCTGCCAGCCGGTCGAGGTCAGCCGCAAAGCGTTGATCGTTTGGCACCAGATTGCCGACAAAGCCCACCATGCCAGTATGGTGCCGTACGGCCTCAAGCAGCCAGTCGTTATCCTTTCGCCAGGGGCTGGCCTCTACGGCAATCGCACCCACGACGCCCAAGGGCGCTGCCTGGGCGAAATATTCGTCCGGCAATGTGCGGCGATAGATAGTATCGCCTGGTTCAGGCCACGGAATGCCCTCCGGGCGGTGCGTATCGAACAGATGAATGTGGGCATCAAGTCGTGGTCCCTGGTAAACCGCAAGGGTTTCGCGAGCCTGTGCGAATGCCTGTAGGGCAGGTGCCGCCATGGCTGCCAAGCCTCCAATCAGAAAGGGTCGTCTTCGCATAACGAAGCGTTAGTGTGCGTCGTAGCTACAACGGATAGATGACGTAGCCGGCAGGTGAGAGAAAGGAGGTGTGCATGGTGAATTCCTTTTTTATTGTTGGAGTCCACTCTTTAGCTGTGATGGCGCGTGATTACCAATAATAATTAGGTCAACACCGATACCCAGGCGGCATCGTTCGCTAAGGAAGAACAACAATGAACGTATCCGCATCCGCGCGCGCCCTATTCAATCGGCTGCGTTACAAGCACCTGCTCATGCTGGTCACGTTGGGCAATAGCCAGAACTTGCATCGCGCCGCGCAGGCCCTGAACATGTCGCAACCGGCGACCACTCGCATGCTGCAGGAAATCGAAGATGCCTTTGGCTGCGAGCTGTTTGAGCGCCAGACACGAGGTATGAAGCCTAATGCGCTGGGCGAAGAAGTCCTGCGCTTTGCCCGCACCGCCCTAACGCAGCTCGACCGCTGCGCCGAAGACATCACCGATCGCCAGCAAGGCGGCTATGGGTATCTCTCCATCGGCACCATCATGGGCGCAGCGCCCGATCTGGTCGTTCAGTCCATCGCCGACATGAAGCGTCAGTACCCTCGCCTCAAGCTGCGGATCATGGGAGACACCAGCGATCAGCTCATCGAATTACTGGACCAGGGCACCATTGACCTCGCTGTAGCACGTCAAAATGCGGAAAGTGACCGGAGCCGCTATCAGTTCGAGCCGTTGGGTAACGAGCATCTGGTCGTAGCCGTACGGGCCGATCATCCCTTGGCGGGGCGCGACCAAATCGACCTGAGCGAGCTGGTCAGCCAATGGCCCTGGATCTTACAGCCGTCCTCCAGTCCGGCCCGCATGGCACTGGAGCGAGCCTTCGAGCGGCTTTCGCTACCCTCGCCGCGAGACGTGATCGAATGCAGTTCGGTCTTTGCCATGCTGCAGCTGGTGCAGATGACCGAGGCGATTCTGGTGCTGTCCGAAACGGTAGTCTCGGACTATCTGCGGACCGGGCTCGTCGTGCCGCTTCCACTTGAAATCGAGGAAGAGATGGCGCCCTATGGCGTGCTGCTGCGCAAGAACGAACCCCTGAGCCAAGAGTTGGAGACCTTTCTCCAGCTCCTGCGCCGACGCGCCAATGATCTCGGACTCAGGCCATAAGCCTGACTGTTAAGCTATGGGCCTCTAACGGATAGATCACCTGACATGACCCCACGCATACCCTTCTGGCAAAACGCTGCGCAGCTCGACGGCGACGCTCCCCGCAAGTGGCTGTTTGAAGATGAGGGTTCCTTGACCCAGCGCCTGACGCAGCTCAGCGGTAACCGCTTTGCGGTGGACGTCATTACTGAAGGATGGCAGCCGCTAAGGGCAGATGAATGCAAGGCCCTGGACGCGCCGTCGGAGACGCTCGGCTGGGTACGCGAGGTTTTCCTGTTAGGTACGCAGACCCGCTGGGTGTTTGCCCGCAGCGTGGCAACGCGCGAGGCGCTCGAGGCCTCAGGGTTTGAGCTGGCTCAACTGGGCCAACGCCCACTAGGCGCTCTGCTGTTCAGCGATAACGCGTTTAACCGCGGCCCGCTGGAGGCCACGCGTTACCCTGCTGGCTGGCTTCCACAGGAAGAAGTGCAGGGTCAGGAGCCGCTCTGGGCTCGGCGTTCGGTCTTTCGCCGGGACGGCCTTGGCGTACTGGTTGCCGAGGTGTTTCTGCCGGCGTTCTGGCAGTTCCTGAAAGATCAGAGGCTATAATCGGCCAGCCCGCCGTAAAACGGCTCGGGCTTTCGTTCATTCCGATACGGCGCCGCAATGAAAAAGAACCGCTCCCGTAAAAAACCACAGCCCGCTGCCTCGCTTGCTACCGCCGCCCCGCAGAAAATCATCGGGACCACCCGGCCTAGCAGCCGCATCAAAGACTTCGTCCAACTGACGCGACTGGACAAGCCCATCGGCATCTACCTGTTGCTCTGGCCAACACTCTGGGCCTTGTGGATTGCGGGCGAAGGCCGCCCGAGCGTGAAGAACATTATTATTTTCGTGCTGGGTGTCGCCCTGATGCGCTCGGCGGGGTGTGTAATCAATGACTTTGCCGATCGAAACTTCGACGGTCACGTCAGTCGTACCAAGGCGCGCCCGCTGGCGACCGGCAGGATAACAACCAAGGAAGCTCTGATTGCCTTTGCCGTGCTGGTTGGGCTCAGCTTCGTGCTGGTGCTGTTTACCAACGCCATCACCATCTGGATGTCCTTTGGCGCCCTGGGTATCGCTGCGCTGTATCCCTTCATGAAGCGCTACACCTATTACCCACAGGTGGTGCTGGGCGCAGCTTTCTCCTGGGGAATGCCGATGGCCTTTACCGCCGAAACCGGCTCGCTTCCACCTGAGGCCTGGCTATTATTCATCGCCAACGTGATCTGGACGGTGGGATACGACACCTATTACGCCATGGCGGATCGGGAAGACGATCTGAAGATCGGCGTGAAATCCACTGCCATCCTGTTTGGCGACGCAGACCGCATCATCATCGCGACGCTGCAGGGCCTTACCTTGCTCTGCCTGCTCCTTGCCGGTGCGCGCTTTCACATGGGCGCGTGGTTCTATCTGGGCCTTGTGGTGGCGCTAGGGTGTTTTGTCTGGGAATTCCTGAGTACACGGGACCGGGACCCCATGAAATGCTTCAAGGCTTTTTTGCATAATCACTGGGCAGGCCTGGCAATCTGGATAGGGATTGTGGTGGATTATTTGGTGCGCTGATCAGGCGGCTTCAGCTTTTTCCCATGCCTTCGGCGCTTCACGTTCTCTGCACACTTACAGAGAACGTGAAGCCAGGGCGCAGCGCCTATTGGATACCGGAACAAGCGGTTCTGGTGACTTTACGGCGGCTTTCACGAATGACTCGCTTACCCCTCCCTGGCACAGGCGATCACTCAGTCGGGCTTGATGAGACCCTGACCCAATCAATCTGAAGTGTTTCACCGCTTCCCATCCGCTGCAAATGATCAGCGACCACCCCTTCCATCCGCTCCAGCTCTTCAGCAGGAAACTCGATCTTTGCTAATAACACGTCGCCTTGCGCCTCAAGGTGACAGGTTCCCGCCGGGAACTGAATGAAGCCCTTTCCGTCATCAAATTCCACCTGGAATTTATGCCCCCAGTGCTTGCATAACCGTGTGATGTAGCGGCCTGGACTGGCCGTGGCGATACGGGATTCGGACGATGCCATAATCGATCTCCTTGAAGAGGGGGTGGGTTTGTGTGCACGCCGCTGTTGCCAGGCGACAGCCAGCCCGCTGAGGCTGATGATCGTCATACCGACCAGGGCGCCCTCGTCAGGTACATGATCAAAGAAAATGAATCCCATCAACCCTGCACAGATAATCTGTCCGTAGCTGAAGGGTGCGAGCAATGCTGGCGGCGCATAGCGGAATGCCTGGGTCAGCAACAAGTGTCCGCCCATTCCACATGCGCCTAACCCTATCATCAAAATGGCATGCGTCCAGCTCGGCGGCTCCCAGAAGAAGGGCAACAGTGATGTCATGATCACACTGTTCACCAGCCCGGCGATGAAATTGCTGGTGGTAGGGCTGTCGGTCGAGGAAAGAATGCGGGTCAGGATCTGGTAGATACCAAACATCACTGCGGACCCCAGCGGTAGCAGAACAGCTGGCGTAAACAGCGAGCTACCTGGGCGAATGATGATCAGAACACCAACAAAGCCGGTCACCACAGCGATCCACTGCGGCCGGGTCACCCGCTCTTTCAACAGGGGCACCGACAGAGCCGTTACGATCAGCGGAGCGAGGAAATTGACCGCCGTGGCTTCTGCCAGCGGTAGATAACGCAGCCCGGCCGTAAAGAACAGGCTGGTCCCGATCAGGCACAACGCCCTGGCGATCTGCAGTCCGGGCCGCCGTGTGCGGATCACTCCCATCCCCATGCGAGGCCCGAAGACGCCCAGCATCAACACCGTATGGGAAACGTAACGGGCCCAGACGACCATCACGATCGGGTAGAAACCCGACAGGTATTTGGACATCGTGTCATGGCTGGCAAACAAGAGTATCGCGAGACAAATCAGCCCGATGCCCTTGAGCGGTTGCTCGGCAAGGCCGGAAGACGACTGAGGGCTCATTTATTGTCCTGATCGAGCACTACTGATTAGCAGGCTAAGCACTTGATCGCATAAAGGCCTGGCCCGCATGGGTAAGTCCAGTATTGAACAGATGAGCCGGGAAAGAAAAGCAGAAACAGCCCTGGGCAAGCATAACCAGGGCCTAAGGGAATCAGGCCGGCTGCACCTGACGGGCACCGCCACAGGCATTGCGCAGGCTGAACTCACGCAGCTCGTGCTCTTCGGCTTCCAGAACACCGGGCAGTCGTTCACGCAGGAACGCCACGAACGTCTTGATCTTGGCGTCCAGGTACTGACGGGACGGATACAAGGCGTACACGTTCAATTGTTGCAATTGATACTGCGGCAGGACACGAACCAGCGACCCGTCACGCAATCCTTCGATTGCAGAGTAAATTGGCAGGATTCCAATGCCCAGGCCCGCCTGGATCGCTTCAGTCATGGCATCGCCCACGTTGACCTGGAACGAGGTTGTGCCGATGGTGACCATCTCCTGCCCGTTGGGTCCGTCGAAAACCCACTTTTCCAGCGGCACGACCGGACTCACCAGTCTCATGCAGTCATGACTTGGCAGATCCGATGGGCTGCGAGGCAGGCCACGCGCTTCGACATAGGCAGGCGACGCACACAGGATGCTGTAGGTATGGCCGATGTTCTGGGAAACAAAGCCGGAATCCGGCAGCTCCGTCGCGACCACAATCGCCACATCGTAGCCTTCATCGAGCAGATCTGGCATACGATTGGCCATGGTGAGGTCAAAGTTGACCTCGGGAAACTGCTGACGATAGCCCGCAATCGCCTTGATCATGTAATGCTGACCGATCCCGGTCATGGAATGGATACGCAGCTTGCCGGCCGGCCGCGCATGGGCGTCGCTGGCTTCGGCTTCGGCCTCTTCAACATAGGCCAGGATCTGCTCGCAACGCAGCAGGTAACGCTGCCCCGCCTCGGTCAGGGCGATCCGGCGGGTGGTTCGATGGAGCAGGCGGGTACGCAGATGCGCTTCCAGGCTCGCAACGGCCCGGGAAACATGCGCGGTGGTGGTGCTCAGCACTTGCGCCGCGCTGGTAAAGCTGCCGCTTTCGGCAACACAGGCGAAAACGCGCATATTGTGCAATGTGTCCATGATGCCCCTCATTAGTTAGCAAATAAATTTTGCCATGAACGCAAGAGGGCCATTATTACAAAATGTGAGATAAACATTCACAAACCAGCCGGCTTATCTCAAGACAAGGGGTTTCCTAGAATTCACGTAGGTTTGAGCGACTCTCCCCTCGAATATCTGGACGCCTTCTGTGTCATTCCCCTGTAAGAATTCGCTGCTTGGCATAAGCTTTTTTGTTCTGACTTCAACAATCTCCGGCTGTATCAGCACCCACGGTATCGCGCCGGAGGCTCAACGTATCGATGCCGACACCCTGGCTACGGACGATGCCATCCGTGCGGCCAAGCTGGACGCCCAATGGCCGGCCAGCCAGTGGTGGCGCGCCTATCGTGATCCCCAGCTGGACCGGTGGATCGCTGAAGCCCTGACCAGCAATCCGTCACTGGCAGCCGCAGCGGCACGGGTACGCTCGGCCAAGGCAATGGCCGGACTGGTGGAATCCGCCGAGGCGCCCCACGTAAACGGCAGCGTTGACCTGCGCCGTTACACCTGGCCTACGGATAACTTCTATGGCCCGGGCGAGCTGGCCGACCGTACCACCTGGAACAACACCGCCTCCCTGGGACTCAGCTATAAGCTCGACTTCTGGGGACGCGAGCATGATGACAGCGAGCGTGCTCTGGATCGTGCCCATCAGGCAGCTGCCGAAGAACGTGTTGCGGTGCTCGAGCTGACGACCAACATCGTGCGAGCCTACATCCGGTTATCGTTGCAATATGCGCAACGTGATGTGGTCCACGCGACCCTGGAACAGCAGGAGCAGATCGCCAAACTGGCGAAGCGTCAGCTGGAAGGCGGCATCGGCACCCAGTTCGAGGTCAGCCAGGCCGAAGCATTGTTGCCGGAAACGCATCGACAGATCGAAGCCCTGGACGAAGCCATTGCGCTTTCTCGCAACCAGCTGGCCGCCTTGGCCGGTAAAGGTCCTGGCGACGCCGCCTCGCTGACACGCCCGCAGCTGCAACTGGGTGCCATGCCAACCCTGCCCTCCAGCTTACCACTGGAGCTGGTAGGTCATCGTCCCGACGTGGTGGCCATCCGTTGGCAGGTCGCCATGAACGCCAAGGGTGTCGATGTAGCCCGCGCCGATTTCTATCCCAACATCGATTTGATGGCGAGCATTGGACAATCGATGACCATGGGCACCTTCAAGGAATTGTTCACGGCCAAAAAGACGGGTTACTCCTTTGGACCGGCTATCTCGCTGCCCATCTTCGATGGCGGTGAGCGCCGCTCGCAGCTTGGTATCGCATCGGCAGGCTACGACGCTGCGGTTGCACATTACAACCAGACCATCATCGAGGCGCTGAAGGACATCTCCGATAACCTGATTCGTCTCGACTCGGCCAACAAGCAGGCCGACATGGCCCGTGAGTCCGTGGAAGCGGCGCAGCGCACCTACGACATTGCCCGCAAGGCCTTCGAGCGCGGCCTGACCGATTACCTGCATGTACTGGACGCCCAGACCCGTCTGTTTGCCCAGCAACGGGTGGAGCAACAGGTCCAGGCCATGCGCCTGAGCGCCCAGGCCGGTCTGATTACCGCTCTGGGTGGCGGTGCCATCGCGCCTGAAGACGGCCCGGACGAAAAGGACCTGAAACCGGCACGTGTCGATATTGCCAAAAAGCCCTAAGGCCCTCATGAAAGCAGAAACGACTTCCACCCCCTCCACCAGCGCGTTTCGCCAGGCGCTTAACGCCTGGGCGAGAAGCGACGGTGTCATGTGGATCTACCTGTTCAAGGTACTGATCGCAGCCGGCCTGACCCTCTGGCTTGCCATGCGCCTCCAGTTGCCGCACCCATCTTCAGCGGTCATCACCGTCTTCATCGTGATGCAGCCGCAGAGCGGCCAGGTGTTTGCCAAAAGCGTCTATCGGTTGCTGGGTACGGTAGCAGGCCTGATCGCCATGCTGGCGCTGGTTGCCCTGTTTGCCCAGGAGCGGGTGCCCTTCCTGGTCTGCATGTCAGTCTGGATTGGCCTGTGCACGGCCGGCGCCATGCGCTATCGCGATATGCGCAGCTACGGCTGTGTGCTGGCAGGCTATACCGCAGCGCTGATCGGCATTCCCGCTGTCATGAGCCCTGAAGGTGCTTTTATGTCAGCGGTTATGCGGGTGCTGGCGATTTCGTTGGCCATTATCTGCAGCGGTATCGTCTCGGCAGCCCTTTTTCCGCAGACCACAGGCGCAGCCATGCGCAACGCTTTGTACAACCGCTTTGGCACCTTTGCAGGCTACGTAGCCGATGTGCTGCGTGGCAAGCTGGAGCGGTATGTTGTGGAGAGCGGTGGAGTGCGCTATGCCGCCGAGGCCGTCGGGCTTGAAAACATGCGCAGCGCCACAGCTTTTGAAGATCCGCACATGCGCATGCGCAGCGGTCGTCTCTCGCGGCTGAACAGTGAGTTCATGACCATGACGACCCGTCTGCACGCCCTGAGTCGATTGCTCCTGCGGTTGCGCCAGCGGCAAGCTGACGTTGTACTGTCAGCATTCGACATGGCACAGGCTGCATTTCTGGAGCTCCTGGACAGCGTGCGTGGTCAGCCGCTGACACCACCGGACGCGGCAGCGGTCGCTGAACGTCTCTCGGCCTTGAGCGACCACACCCGCGTACGCATTCGGGAAGCCCGTGCTTCGCTACTTGCCAACACGCCCTCCAAAGAAGATCGGCTGGACTTCGAGACGGCTGCCGAGCTGCTCTTCCGTTTGGTGGACGATCTGCACAACTACGTCCAGACCCATGCGTCCCTGGCCGCTCCGCACCATGTACGCGAGCAATGGAAGGCGCGCTTCGTGGCCAAGGCCAATGCCATGGCAGCAACCGTGGCAGGTGTACGAACTGCCCTCATGGTGCTGCTGCTCAGCCTGTTCTGGATCATGACGGCCTGGCCCTATGGCGGCATGTTCGCCTCCAACGCGGCTGCCGTGGCCGCCCTCGCCTCGTCCAGTCCGATGCCCCACAAGACCGCCCAGCAGATGGCCATCGGTGCATTTTTCGGCGTTACCGTAGGCTTTTTCATGAACTTCTTCGTCTTCACCCAACTGGATGGATACTGGATGCTCATGTTCGCCCTGGCACCCGTCTTCATGCTGGGCAGCTTTGTGGCCCTGCGTCCGGGTTACATGGGTTACGGGCTGGGTAGCATGGTGTTTTTCTGCTTTACCTCGATTCCCGACAACCCACCGGTGTATGACCCGTCAAACTTCATTAACAACGGTATCGCCGTACTGCTGTCCATGGCGACCACAGCCGCGATTTCCTCGATCCTGCTCCCACCCAACAGCGCTTGGCTCTGGCGACGCCTGGAGCGTGACCTGCGCCGTCAGGTCGTTCGTGTAACGAGTGACCCGCTGCCAGGGCTTTCGAGCCGGTTCGAAAGCGCCACGCGCGACCTGCTCAATCAGGCCTACGGTTTGGCCAATGGCCGTCCGCAGGTGCAGAAGGCGCTGTTGGGCTGGACCTTTACGGTCCAGGAAGTCGGTCAGGCCATCATTGAGCTGCGTCAGGAGCAGGAGCGCCTACCGGCCGAGCCTCGATTTGCCGAAGCGTCCCCTTGGCGTCAGTCGATCCGCGCCATGGGACGTGCCCTGGCCCGCCTGTTCCTGAAGCCAAGCCAGACCAATCTGCAACGTGCGCTCACCGCGGTGGACCAGGCCATTGCCTGCGTTGAAGCGCAGCGTGAGCCCTATAGCCAGCATTTCGATGAGTCGCCGCTGCGTCGCATCCAGAGCCTCCTGCATTTCATTCGAACCTCCCTGCTCGACCCGCACGCGCCCCTGGCGCAATACGCTGCGCCGAGCGAGCCCGCCACAGGAATCGCCCATGCCTCGTGAGATTGCTTTCCACGGTGTGTACCTGCCCACCGTTACCGTGCTGTTCATTGTTGGCCTGCTGGTGATGTGGGTCGTTGATCGCCTGTTCGCCAGCATTGGGCTGTATCGCTTTACCTGGCACCCCTCCCTGTTCCGCCTGAGCCTGTTCGCCTGCATCTATGGCGTCATGGCGCTGACCGTCTATCGTTGAGAGCCTTGTTCCATGACCTTGAAGAACCTTTTTAGCGTATTGGCGACCCTGATCGTCGTGGTAGCCGCACTGGTGATAGGCCGGCTGCTCTGGGTGCATTATATGAACGATCCGTGGACGCGGGACGGACGCGTGCGCGCCGATGTCATCAACATCGCACCGGATGTGTCGGGCCTTGTGGTCAACGTGCCGGTGCATGACAACCAGCTGGTCAAGAAAGGCGACCTGCTCCTGCAGATCGATCCGTCTCATTACGAGATTGCCGTGCATCAGGCCGAAGCCCTGGTCGCTTCGCGCAAGGCAACGCTGGACATGCGCCTGCAAAACGCCAAGCGCCGCGCCGATATCGACAGCCTGGTCGTTTCCAAGGAGAGCCGTGAAGACGCTAGCAGCATTGCCGCGTCGGCCGAGGCAGATTACAAGCAGGCCCTGGCTCAGCTTGAGGCGGCCCGCCTGAACCTGTCCCGCACCCGCGTGGTGGCGCCGGTGGATGGTTATGTCACCAACCTCCTGGTCTACCGTGGCGATTATGCTTCGGCCGGTGCACCCAAGCTTGCGATCATCGACAAGAACTCCTACTGGGTTTATGGCTACTTTGAAGAAACCAAACTGCCCCACGTGAAGATCGGCGCACCCGCCGAAATGCGAATGATGAGCGGCATGGTGCTTAAGGGCCATGTGGAGAGCATTGCCCGGGGTATCTATGATCGGGACAACCCGCAGAGCCGCGAGCTGATCGCCGATGTGAACCCGGTATTCAACTGGGTCCGCCTGGCGCAGCGAATTCCGGTGCGCATTGCCATCGATGAAGTGCCTGAAGGCATAGAGCTGTCTGCTGGTACCACCTGTACGGTCGTGCTCGACGACGGTACAGGTCATGACCACCATAATTGGCTGGGCTTTGCCGACTGATACCGAGTTGCCTTAACAATCAACCAATAAAAAAGGGCTGCACCGAGAGGCGCAGCCCTTTTGGTTTTCAGCCCTGGCGAATCAATAGCCCAGAGCGAAGTCCTCTTCCGCCACATCCATCAGGCTGCCAGCCCCTGCCAGCATCGCTTCGACATGCATGCGGGTACGTGGCAGCAGACGCTGATAATAGAAACGCGCGGTCTGCAGTTTGGCCTTGTAGAACGCAGCCTCATCGGTTCCGGCAGCAAGCTTCTCGCTGGCTACACGCGCCATATCGGCCCAGAAATACGCCAGGCAGACATAGCCGGAGTACATCAGGTAATCCACCGCCGCAGCGCCTACTTCCTCACGATCCTTCATGGCGGCCATGCCGACCTTAAGGGTAACGTCGCCCCATTCCTTGTTCAGCTTGGCCAGCGGCTCGATAAACTCCTTGAGCTCAGCATTGCCTTCCTGCGCCTGGCAGAACTTGTGAACGATCTTGGTAAAGCCTTTGAGCGACTCACCCTGGGTCATCAGTACTTTACGACCCAACAGGTCGATGGCCTGAATACCGGTAGTACCCTCGTACATCATGGCGATACGGCTGTCGCGCAGGTTCTGCTCCATGCCCCATTCAGAAATGTAACCATGACCGCCATAGATCTGCATGCCATGGCTAGCCGCTTCGAAGCCCACTTCAGTCATGAAGGCCTTGGCAATCGGCGTGATGAAGGCCAGCAGCGCATCGGCTTTCTTTCGCTCTTCCTCATCCTGGCTGTAACGGGTCACATCTACCAGCTTGGCAGCAAAGTAGATCATGGCACGGTTGCCTTCAGCGAACGCCTTCATGGTCAGCAACATGCGGCGGACGTCCGGGTGGACAATGATCGGGTCAGCAGCCTTCTCGGGCGCTTTTGGCCCGGTCAGGGAGCGCATCTGCAGGCGTTCACGGGCATACCGGATACCGCCCTGGAAGGCGATCTCCGCATGGGCCAGACCTTGCAAGGCCGTCCCCACCCGCGCCGTGTTCATAAAGGTGAACATGCAGTTCAGGCCTTTGTTTGGCGGGCCGATCAGGAAGCCTTTGGCACTATCAAAGTTCATCACGCAAGTGGCATTACCGTGGATGCCCATCTTGTGCTCGATGGAGCCGCAGGTCACACCGTTACGCTCGCCTATGCCCCCTTCGGCATTGGGCAGGAACTTGGGTACGATGAACAGCGAGATACCCTTGGTACCCGCCGGTGCGTCAGGTAGGCGGGCCAACACAATATGCACGATGTTGTCAGTCAGGTCATGTTCACCGGCAGAGATAAAGATCTTGGTTCCGCTGATCGCGTAGCTACCGTCAGCCTGCGGCTCGGCACGGGTACGCAGCATGCCCAGGTCGGAGCCGCAATGAGGCTCGGTCAGGCACATGGTGCCTGTCCATTCGCCGGAAACCAGTTTGGTCAGGTAGGTGTGCTTCTGCTCGTCGGTACCATGGCTTTCAATGGTGTTCATCGCGCCATGGGAAAGGCCTGGATACATGCCCCAGGACCAGTTGGCCTGGCCGATCATTTCCGACAAGGCAATACCCAGCGACTCAGGCAGACCCTGGCCGCCATGAGCAGGATCATGCGGCAGACTTGGCCAGCCACCTTCTACGAATTGCTGATAAGCCTGCTTGAATCCTGTCGGCGTCTTCACGCCCGACTCGCTCCATACGCAGCCTTCCTTGTCACCGACACGGTTCAGCGGCGACAGGACCTGCTCGCAGAACTTGGCGCCTTCCTCAAGAATGGCGGCAACCATATCCGGGGTAGCATCCTGGCAGCCGGGCAAGCTCTGGTAATGCGCATCATAACCCAGCAGTTCGTCACGGACAAAGCGGATATCACGCAAGGGAGCCTTGTAGTCAGGCATGACTGTTACCTCTGGAATGCATTTTTATGGGAAGGCGCCGCAGGGATCTCCTGACCGGCGTTAAACAGTTGTTTGAAACTTATGTTTTCCTCTGAGGCCTGTCAAGCGTGTCTGACCACAGGCGACACCTGGATACAAAAACGCCGCGAGTGGTTATCCACCCGCGGCGCTTGTATTACACCTTCTCCCCCTGGAGGGAACAGAGGTCAGGCGTAGGTATCGATAAGGCTTCCCAATGTTGCACTGGCTGCCTGGATAACTCGAGAGCCCGCCAGGGCCTCGCGCTTACCCGCTTGCAACTCGACCAGCTGTGCGGCCTTATCTGCCTGATTCTGAGAAGCTCCATCGACGCTGCGAACCTGATCGACACGTGTCTGCGCATCATTTGGCAGGCTGCTGGCTGCAATGGCTGCACCGGCCTGATCGACACGGAACTGGCCCGCCTGATAGGCCGCCACCCCGTAAGTGAAACTGTTTCCGGAAATATTCATAAGCCGCTCCCTTTAACTGCTTGAGGCGTTTGGCCATTGAAGCAGATTCCGGCATCGAACCCTATGATTAAAACGTCATGCTTGCCGCTTCGCTTAGCGTCAGTTCGAATAACCAGGGAACGGTATCAGCCAGGCAATGCCTTCTTGTTAATCTTGCGCGCCCGCCTCTGGTTGGCGCCGAGGAAAAGCCTGGACATCCACTGGTGACTATGTGGGTTCCCATAATGCAGCAAGACCGTTGCGCGTAGTGTATTAGGATCACAAGGCTCATTGGCATGTATGCTTCTATATCCCCAGAAGATATAAAGATTGCCAGGAACAAGTTTTATTTTGATGGGCTTGAGCAGGTTGTACTTGATCAATAACGCTATGAACTTCTGGCTTAATGGATTTTGAATAAGTGCTTTCTCGATAATATTGATGGCCACACTGCTCCTGATACGGCGGGTATTGGGAAACATAATAAAATCGCCACACTGGTCAGTATCATTTGGGATGAAAACAGGCACGAGTGCCGTTAATGCCGTGGCGTCATAATGAAAATAGTTGGACTCTTTAAGACCGGTTTTACCTTGCAGGCAACGCACGGCCGGAAAGATCTCTTCCTCTTCCGGTACCCGCCTGCCCAGACCGGCTTCCTGAACATCCGCCAGCATTTTCCTGAACCTCACCGAGGTGCTCAGCGCCTCGAAAAGACTGCCGGTTACAGACTTTATGCCATGTAGCGCAAAATATTCGGAGTTATGTTTGTGAGTTTCCCGCAGAACATAGTCACGTGCACTTTCAAGTTGTTCCGTTGAAAGAAAGTGTTCAATGACGGCATAGCCTTGCCTCTCGATGTCGAGCACTAGCCGAGAAACGTCTTGAGCATCAATACGCTTGAAGACAGGCATACAAAATCCTTTTCCATTCTTGATATTGTTATAAAACTGGAACTACCACCAACGTCTGAACACCATGAGCAACTATCGGTAAGTTGTGTAGCAATAAAGATTAAAGGCATACAGTCACGCGCCATGCCGCAATCAATCATTAAGAAGTGATTGGCAGGCATAGCGAATAAACGGAAAGCACTCATAACCGCGACGAGAACATCTCTTTTAGTGAGGCGGGAAAGAGATCAATCGAGGCAAATGGACTATATGCGAAGCCGGAAAAAGCTGCGCAAAATTAAAGTAATCGCTGAAAAACTTTGTAATAAATAACGTCTATTCTGATATTAAAGTGCCTTATCACGAGCAGTCAGATACCAAAGGCGCATTAACGCGCCAATTGGCTTAAATCCAGATAATCCGCAACGGCCGCCGGCGTGGCTTCAGCCAGATAAGGAACAGTGCCCAGGCAAGGTGCAGGCAGGCGCTCATGAAGCGTGGCGAGGTTATCCTCCAGGCGTGATGTCTGCGGATCGACAATATTGGCAACCCAGCCGGCCAGGTTGAGCCCATCCTGCGCAATGGCTTCAGCAGTCAGCACCGCATGGTTGATACAACCCAACCGTACGCCCACTACTAGGATGACGGGAAAATCAACGGCCCTGGCTACATCTGACAGGTTCGCCTGCCCTTCCAGCGGCACGCGCCAGCCACCTGCACCTTCGACCAGCATGAAGTCGGCCTGTTTGGCCCGCATGGCCTGAATGGGCGCGACCAGGGCATCGACTGTCAAGGATACTCCTACCTCACGGGCCGCCAGATGTGGAGCAATAGCAGGCGCAAAGGCCAGCGGATTGACCTCGGCGTAACTCAACGGCAACGAACACTCGCCCCAGAGCGACAACGCGTCGCTGTTACGCAGCCCCTCGGGCGTCATCTCGCAACCAGAAGCCACAGGTTTGACCGCTGCCGTGGAAAGCCCCGCAAGGCGGGCTACATGCAGCAGGCCGGAAGCAATGGTGGTCTTGCCGATTTCGGTATCGGTGCCGGTAATGAAGTAAGCAGACATAAGATCAGGATTCTTTCTGGAAAATGCCGTAAACCACGCGATAGCAGGCCGGGAGACCTTGGGGCTGGCGGAAGCGCTCATACGCTTGCGCCAGGGCATTCAGGCGGGCGCGTCCGGTCAAGCCAGTAGCGCGGCCAGGGTTCACGTTATGGGCGCCGAGCGCCTTGAGTTCATGGGTCAGGCTGCGGACATCCGGAAAATGCAGAACGCGTGTTTCGACGTCTAGCACCTTCTGCTTGAGTCCACTGGCCGCACAGACCCGCTGATAGTCTTCAAACTGGCGGAAACGGTTAACGTGAACGAAACCATCCACTGCCTGCCAGCTGTCCCGCAACTCCTGCAGTGTACCGGTACACAGGCTGGTGAATGCAAACAGCCCACCGGGCCGCAGGATACGCTGGGCCTCGGATAATACCGCCGAAAGGTCGCCACACCATTGAATGGCAAGACTGGTAAACAGCAGATCGCACGCCTGGTCCTTGAGCGGCAGCCGTTCGGCATCACCCGCCACAAAGTGCTCGGCCCCGCCGAGTGGACGTGCATGGCGCAGCATGCCTTCCGCCAGGTCAACGGCGATACCTTGCGCGTCGGGATAACGGGCCGCTAGCGCCCGGGTGAAGTAGCCTGTACCGCAGCCCAGGTCGACCCAGCGCTCTACAGCCTGCTCGGGCATACGCGCCAGAAGCGCTTCGCCGACATCACGTTGCAGGCTGGCAACGCCGTCATAGCTGGCCGCCGCCCGGGAGAACGAAGCCGCCACTTGCCTTTTATCCGGCAAGGAGGCGCCCTCCTGCGTTATTACAGGTAAAGCATCAGCCATCACGGCCCTCATAAATGAAACGTTCAATCGCTGCGGCAATCTCGTCCGGACGCTCCAGCGGCAGGCCATGGCTGGCCGGCTCGAAGACATGAACTTCGATGTCGGGTATCTCATCCATCAAGGCTTGCGCAGCCGATACCGGTACCAGTGCATCGTTTGACGCAAACAGGTGAAGTTGCGGACCGCTATACGCCTGAAGCGCCTCGCGTGTGTCCAGTTGCGCCAGCAGCTCAAGCCCGGCCACTGCGACTTCACCGGACGTCTCCGGCAAGGCCACCTGCAGTAGGCGTGCAAGCGTCTTGCGGTCCCGAGCCCCCTGGCTGACCAGATGGGTAAAGCGTTTGAGCGTCAGCTCCGCATCGAGCGTGCAAGCCTCGTAAAAATCGGTGAAGACACTGCGTGACATTGCGCTTTGCCAACCATGACGGGCAACAAAGCAGGGATTGCTGGCCATAGTGATCAACCCCAGGGTACGGTCGCCCCGCCGCCGGGTAAGCTCACTGGCGATCATGCCACCCAATGACCAGCCACTTAGCCAGACGTTATCCGGCAGCCGGGCGTCAATATCATCGAACCAGCCACTGGCATCGGCCATGTCCGGCAAGGGTTCGATCAGTACATCCAGATATGGTGCTATTTCGAGGAGCTCATCACGCAGCGGCTCCAAGGGGGCCGTGCCCAGACCCCACCCGGGCAGCAGCACTAAAGTGTCACGCATGTTCCGTTCCTTTCAATTCCGACCAAGCTTCGGCAAGTGCGGCGAGCAGACGATCGACGTGCTGCTCGCTGTGTGCGGCCGACAGAGTAACCCGCAACCGGGCACTATTGTTCGGAACCGTAGGGGGACGGATCGCCGTGACGAGAATTCCATGGCGTTTCAGGGCAGCCGAAAAAGCCAATGCCTGCTCGCTACTGCCGACCAGGATCGGTTGGATCGGGGTAAAGCTGTCCATCAGCGAAAGGCCGATAACCTGCGCACCAGAGCGGAATCGCTGGATCAGTGCATTCAAATGCTCGCGCCGCCAGGACTCTGCCTGGAGCAGCTCTAGTGCCTTCAAGGTGGCGCAGGCCACTGCTGGCGGCTGGCTGGTGGTATAAATGTAAGGACGTGCGAACTGGATCAAGGTTTCGATCAGCTCATCGCTGCCTGCTACAAAGGCGCCTGCAGTACCAAAAGCCTTGCCCAGCGTACCGACCAGTACCGGAACCTCATCCATGCCCAGTCCGAAATACTCAGCTACGCCGCCTCCCTGCCTGCCCAACGGGCCAAAGCCGTGGGCGTCATCGACCATCAGCCAGGCGCCCCGGTTACGTGTCACTTCAACCAGGGCCGGCAGGTCGGCCACATTACCGTCCATGCTGAATACACCGTCCGTTACGACCAGCGTATTACCTTCAGCCTTGTCGAGCCGGCTGGCTAGGCTTGCCGCATCGTTATGCAGATAGCGGGAGAAGCGCGCGCCGGACAGCAGTCCTGCATCCAGCAGAGAGGCATGGTTGAGCCGGTCCTCAAGGACCGTATCACCTCGGCCAACCAGGGCTGTCACGGCCGCAAGGTTGGCCATGTAGCCCGTGGAGAACAGCAGTGCCCGAGGGCGCCCGGTAAACTCAGCCAGCGCCTCTTCCAAGGCATGATGGGGGCCGCTATGGCCGATCACCAGATGCGAAGCGCCCCCGCCTACGCCCCAACGCTCGGCACCCTTTTGCAGTGCCGCGATGACGTCCGGATGATTGGCGAGGCCAAGGTAGTCGTTGTTGCAGAACGCCAGGAGCGGCTGTCCGTCGACCACTACTTCAGGTCCTTGCGGGCCTTCTAGCAGCGGTCGGTGACGGTACAGCGCTTGCTCGCGGCGCTCGGCGAGGCGTCTGGCCAGGTCGAACGGCATGATCAGGCAGAAGCAGCGTCGTAGAACAGTGCAGAGTTCTTCTGCTCGATCAGGGCCTGCTCAATCGCGGCCTGATGCACTTCATCATCGTGCTCTTCGCGCTCTTCCGGCTTGATGCCCAGACGCTTGAACAGAAGCATATCCTTCTCGGCCTGCGGGTTAGTGGTCGTCAGCAGCTTCTCGCCGTAGAAGATGGAGTTCGCACCGGCAAAGAAGGCCAGGGATTGCATCTGCTCGTTCATCTGCTCACGACCAGCAGACAGGCGCACATGGGACTTGGGCATCATGATCCGGGCAACGGCCAAGGTACGGATGAAGTCGAACGGATCGACGTCCTTCTCCTGCTCTAGCGGCGTGCCCTTCACCTTGACCAGCATATTGATCGGGACGGACTCTGGATGCTCTGGCAGGTTGGCTAGTTGAATCAACAGACCGGCACGGTCATCCACGGATTCACCCATGCCCAGAATGCCACCGGAGCAGATCTTCATGCCCGCATCACGCACATAGGACAGCGTTTCCAGACGGTCTGCATAGGTACGCGTCGTGATGATGTTGCCGTAGTATTCCGGCGAGGTGTCCAGGTTGTGGTTGTAGTAGTCCAGCCCAGCTTCAGCCAACGCCTGTGTCTGCTCGCGGTCGAGCTTGCCCAAGGTCATACAGGTTTCCAGGCCCAGGGCCTTTACGCCTTTGACCATCTGCAGCACGTAGGGCATGTCCTTGGCGGACGGATGCTTCCACGCCGCGCCCATACAGAAGCGGGTCGAACCAATGGCCTTGGCCTCGGCAGCCGCCTTGAGCACCTTCTCCACTTCCATCAGCTTTTCTTTTTCAAGACCCGTGTTGTAGTGGCCGGACTGAGGGCAGTATTTGCAGTCCTCAGGGCAGGCACCGGTCTTGATGGAAAGCAACGTCGAGACCTGAACGCGGTTGGGGTCGAAATGCTGACGGTGAACCGTCTGTGCCTGGAACAGCAGGTCATTGAACGGCAGTTCAAACAGGGCACGGACATCGGCAAGGGTCCAGTCGTGACGCGTAGCGGTAGCGCTCATGGCTCAATCCTTCGGTATAAAAAGACGGCTGCTCAGGCAGCACACGAATAATTGCCGTCAACTTTATTCGATACGAAGGTTTACATCTGATCAAAAAATAATCAATAGCCCTATTTATTTAAGGTTTTGAAGACTGGCCCCCTTCAATAAGAGAGAGACTACGGCAGAGTCTGAAACTGTGAGCAGGATCGCTCGCTTGATTGAACCCATCGCTGGTAACGAACCCAACGGCATTTACAGGTTCCAAGCGACAACATGAGGACAAGGAAAGAAACATGCGTACAGAAGGGTTCTTCGACTGGCTTGGCCAAGCCCTTGGTCAGGTCATCCGCTTCATCATCGATCTGTTCAGCACCGTACTCAATGGCATTGGCGATGCCGTCCATGACTTCCTGCAAGGCATGGCTCGCGCCATCGGCATGGATGACTCCTACATCAGCTTCGTGGTACTGATCGTCGGACTGATTCTGCTCTATGCCGCGGTTCGTGCTTTTATGCGCCGCTCCATCATTGGCGGCATCATCTGGCTGGTGTTGGGCCTGATGGTCATGAGCTGGCTGATTCGCTGAGCCTCTTGCACGCCAGGGAGCGGCGTGCCTGATCCCAATTGATCGACACTGGCAAGGATGCCTATGAACCGCTTGAATACCCTGCTTGCTTACCGTCCTGTCTGGCTCAAACCTCATACGAACTGCGGGTTCTGCGGAGCAGGTGTAGAGTCCAGCCTGCCGCTATGCCTTGGCTGTGAGACTGACCTGCCCTGGCTGCTCATGGGGCATTGCCTTCATTGTGCGATTCCGCTGCCTGACGAGGGGCTGATCTGCGGGGCGTGCCTGAAAAGGCCTCCGTCTTTTGATCATGTCGTAGCGCTCTGGCGCTACGGATTCCCTGTTGCCAGTGCCATCAATCGATTCAAGCATCAAAAGCAATGGCCGCTGGGGCGGCTGATGGCGGATCTGCAGGCTCGCCATTTGATGCATGCCTTTGACGAGGGATTGCCTCGGCCTGACCTTCTGCTTCCTGTCCCAATGGCGTTGAAGCGCCAACGCGAGCGTGGCTACAACCAGGCCGCCATGCTGGCACGTTGGTTGGGAAAGTCGCTTAAGCTGTCTGTAGCCGACGATGTTATCCAACGGGTGCTGGAAATCCCGGCGCAACAAGGCCTCGATGCCGCCCAGCGTCACAAAAACCTGCGCAACGCCTTTGCCCTCACCACTGCCAAGGCCGTACGCGGTCGCTCGATAGCGCTCATCGATGACGTCCTGACCACCGGTGCAACTGCCGAGGCCCTCGCTAGCCTGCTCAAGCGTGCAGGCGCCCTGCGTGTCGATGTGTACTGCTTGGCTCGCACGCCCAGGCCTGGCGACTAAACGCTCTTTCCACCTTGCCATGGGAACGGGCCGGCTCGTACACTGATCTATCGTTATATACCTTTTTATACTCCGACCTATGCTCAGTCACTTGACTCATCACATGACCCGTCGTCCCCAGCGGTTTGCACTGCTGGAGCAGGTCGCCGCCCAGGGCTCCATTACAAAGGCTGCCAAGGCTGCAGGGCTGAGCTACAAGGCCGCCTGGGATGCCATCGATGAACTCAACAACCTTGCCGGCCAACCCCTCGTCGAGCGCAGTGTCGGTGGCAAAGGCGGAGGCGGCGCACGCCTGACCCAGGAAGGCGCACGGTTGCTGGCCTTGTATCACCGCCTTGAAGCGCTTCGCGAAAAGGTGATCGAAAGCGCTGAACACGTCGAGGACCTGGAGCGACTGGAGCGGTTGATGCTGCAAACCAGCGCGCGGAATCAGCTGCATGGGGAGGTTGTTGCTGTAGAACCCAAAGGGCATAGCGATCTGATCACGATCCGGCTGCCCGGTGGCCTTCAGGTGCTGGCACAAATCACCCGTGAAAGCACCGAGCGATTGGGCCTTGCACCGGGTCGCAGCGTTATCGTGCTGATCAAAGCATCGTGGCTAAGCCTCCATGAACACGCTCCTGTGGATGCGGCCAATGCACTTGAAGGCCGAGTCGACACCGTTACCCCCGCCTCCTCCGGACCTGCCGACATTCGCCTGAGCCTGCCCAATGGGCAAACGCTCTGCGTGCTGCTGCCAGCAGAAGCCGAGCTGTCTCCTGCTCCCGGTCAGACCGTATTCGCCTGCTTTGAACCCGACCAGGTCTTGCTGGGGGCGCCCCTGTGAAGAAGGAATCCTTGATGAACAAACGGCTTTTGACTGCTGCGGCGCTTGCCACGCTCTTTACCAGCGCCACCGCCCAAGCAGCTGACCACCTGCGCATCGCTGTGGCGGCCAATCTGCTGCCTGTTATGCAGACCATCGCCAACGATTACGAAAAGCAGACCGGCGCCAAGGTGGAACTGGCTGGCGGCTCCAGTGGTGCATTTTTCGAGCAGATTCAACGTGGCGCACCGTTCGACCTGTTCTACTCGGCAGACGCGATCCGCCCGGACAAACTGGCAGACGCCAGCAAGGGCACCGAAAGCCGGACTTATGCGTGTGGTCAGCTGGCGCTCTGGCAAACCAGCGGCAAGCCCGATATTCACAATCTGCCGTTCAAGCGTGTAGTGCTGGCGAATCCCGATACGGCACCTTATGGCGCCGCAGCCCTGCAGGCGCTGGACCGCAGCGGTGTACTGGAAACCGTTAAGCCGCGCCTGGCCTATGGACAGGACATTGGACAAACCTACAACTTCGTCAAAACCGGCAATTCACCCGCTGGCTTTGTAGCTCTCAGTCAGGTCAAAGCGGGGAATGTGCCGCCCGCGCAATACACGATTGTCGATGCCACGCTGTACGATCCTCTGACGCAAAAGCGCGTTATCCTGGCGAAAGGCGAGCAACTCGACGCCGCCAAGCGCTTCGTGGCGTTCTTCGATAACCAGAAAGAGACGTTGCACCAGGCAGGTTATTCTCTTCCAGGCGAGACGGGCTGTGCTGCTCAGTGAAGGAGACTGGCAGGCCCTGGCGCTGACGCTCAAGCTGGCTGTGCTATCCACGGCCCTGCTTCTGCTGATCGGTCTGCCGCTGGCAGCTTGGCGAGTGCGTAAGCAGACCCGCCTGCGCCAGGTATTGGATGCCGTGATCGCACTCCCTCTGGTGCTCCCACCCACCGTACTGGGCTTTTATCTGCTGGTCGTGTTTGCGCCAGACTCGATGCTGGGCAGCGCCTGGGAAACAGTGTTCGGTCACCCGCTGCCCTTCAGCTTTGCGGGCCTGGTCATGGGGTCCATGATCTACTCGATCCCCTTCGTGGTGCAGCCGCTTACGGTTGCCTTCCGCGAGCTGAATCCACGCCTGTTCGAGGCCGCAGCAACGTTGGGATGCGGCCGTATCGAGCGCTTCTTTCGCGTTACCCTGCCCTTGCTCAAGCGCGGCCTGCTGGTGGCTGCAAGCCTTGCATTCGCCCATACCCTGGGCGAGTTTGGCGTAGTGCTCATGCTGGGCGGTAGTATTCCGGGGCAGACCCAAGTGGTTTCCATCGCCATCTTCCAGCACGTGGAAGCCCTTCATTATGCCGAGGCCCACCGGCTGGCCGGCTTTCTTCTGGTGCTGTCGTTCCTGATCCTGCTGTTCGTCTACGGCAATGGCGATACACGGTCTTATTCGGCCCTGCGCGTCACCAGCCGCCGCTAATCGCGGCTGGCGGCCGAATCGCTTCTGACACGAAACGTTCCCGAACCGACAGGGCAGTATTTGTTACCAGATGTAACCTGCAACACCGCCGTCACAATGCCTCACTACCTTCGCCACGACCGTCCAAACCAGCCACGAAACCTGTTTCGACGACGCGACGTGAGCCGGCAGCCTGATTATTTCAAAACAAGGTCTGCGGGGTTCGTTGTACTCGCTCTCGCCTGGGGTTTTGCGCCTGCCACATCCTGTGAGGAGCGCCTTGATGAGCCTGCAAAACGAACAACACCTGAATAGTGATCTGCTTGATGACGATACCCCTACTGATCTGGAACGCATCGTCAATCTGAAGCGCCGCAGCTTTATTGGCGCCGGTGCCCTATGTGGCGCGGCCTTCTTCCTGGGCGGCAACCTGCTGTCCAACAACGCACTGGCGGGTCCGGTATCCGAAGCGGCTCGCTGGGGCAGCGCTGGACGTCCTTCACGTCCGCTGTTGGGCTTCAAGAACGTACCAGCTTCAACGGCTGACCAAGTCATTCTGCCGCCCGGCTATGAGTTCCGTACGCTGATCAGCTGGGGCGAGCCGCTGTTTTCCAACGTACCGGACTTCAAGCATGACGGTACGAATACCTCCGAAGACCAGGAGCTGCAGTTCGGGGATAACAACGATGGCATGTGCTTCTTCCCGTTCTACAACAAGTTCGGCCGTATCGATCCTGATCGTGCCCTGATCGCCATTAACAACGAATACACCAATTACGAGTATCTGTTCTCCGATGGTCGTCAACCGTCCTCCCCGGACGATGTACGCAAGGCGCTGGCTGCAGAAGGCGTCTCGGTGATCGAAGTTCGCCGTCGCGCGGGCCGTTGGGTCTTCAAGCGCGACTCCCGTTACAACCGTCGCGTGCATGGCAACGTGATGATGGATATCAAGGGTCCGGCTGCCGGCCATGACCTGCTGCGCACCTCCATCGAGCTGAGCGGCAAACGTGCCCGTGGCACCTTCCAGAACTGCTCCAGCGGCCAGACGCCATGGGGCACTTACCTGACGTGTGAAGAAAACTTCAATGGCTGCTTTGGCAGCACCGACAAGAACATCAAGCTCAACGCCGCGCAGAAACGTTACGGTTTGTCGGCCAATAGTGATAACAACTGGTACCCCTATAACGAGCGCTTCGATCTCGCCAAGCATCCGAATGAAGCCAACCACTTTGGCTGGATCGTGGAGATCGACCCGTTCAATCCGGACTCCACACCGGTCAAGCGCACCGCGTTGGGCCGTTTCAAGCATGAAAACGCTGCCGTAACCACGACCCAGGATGGCCGTGTCGTGGTGTACATGGGCGATGACGAGCGTGGTGAGTTCATCTACAAGTTTGTCAGCGACCGTCGTTACAACCCGAATACGCCCCTGGCCAACCGTGACATCCTCGACCACGGTACGCTGTACGTCGCCAAGTTCGACGATGGCGATGGTGATGTGAATCATCCCAAAGGCCGCGGCCAGTGGATCGAGCTGACCTATGGCAAGAACGGCCTGACCAAGGCCAACGGCTTCAATAGCCAGGCCGAAGTCCTGATCCATGCTCGTCTGGCAGGCTCGCAAGTCGGCGCTACCCGCATGGACCGTCCAGAGTGGATCGCGGTGAGTCCCATCAATGGACAGGTCTTCTGCACCCTGACCAACAACAGCAAGCGTGGCAGCGCCGATATGCCGGTCAACGGGCCGAACCCGCGCGCCAATAACATCTACGGCCAGATCCTGCGTTGGGAAGAGCCAAACCCGGCCGCACTGACCTTTGACTGGGATCTGTTCATCGTGGCGGGCAACCCGGTTGTGCATCCGGAAGATCCATACGATGGTTCGGAAAACATCAACGCCGACAATATGTTCAACAGCCCCGACGGCCTGGGCTTTGACGAAGCCGGTCGTTTGTGGATTCAGACCGATGGTGAAGACAGCAACGAAGGTGATTATGCCGGCATGGGTAACAACCAGATGCTGTGCGCCGACCCGAACACCGGTGAGATCCGCCGTTTCCTGGTAGGGCCGACTGGGTGTGAGGTCACAGGCCTGTCCTTTGCGCCGGACTATCGGACGATGTTTGTCGGCTTCCAACATCCCACCGGCGGCTTCCCGGACTATCTGCCTAACGGGCGTCCTCGCTCCACCGTCATTGCCATTACTCGTAAGGACGGCGGGATCATTGGGGAATAACATCTCCCCGCATAAAACCGGCAGCTAACCCTGCCGGTTTTTTTATGCCTGTTGATTGATGATCACTGGCACATGCATTGACATGATTTCGTCATACAAGCGCGCTAGCGTCGCGCCATCGCATACAAGGAGTCTGTTATGCATCCCGATACCCCTACCGATCTGGAACGTCTGGCCGGACTGACCCGTCGCCGCTTCATTGGAGCTGGTGCTCTGTGCGGTGCTGCCCTCTTTCTTGGCGGCCAGCTCATTCCGCGGAGCGTACTGGCACAAAGCGTGTCGCAAGCCACCGGCAGTGCCCTGCTGGGCTTTGAAAGCATTCCGATTTCCACAGCCGATACCGTGATCGTCCCGCCGGGTTATAGGGCGTCGGTACTTATCAGCTGGGGTGAACCACTGTTTTCCGATGTACCAGCTTTCAAGCATGACGGCACCGGCACAGCAGAAGCCCAGGAGCGCCAGTTTGGCGACAACAACGACGGCATGAGCTTTTTTCCGTTCCCGAACGATCCGAACCGGGCGCTCATGGCCATCAATAACGAATACACCAACTACCGCTACCTGCTGGCCCAAGGCAAGGTGCCTCAATCGGCCGAGGACGTGCACAAGGCCCTGGCCGCTGAGGGGGTCTCGGTTATCGAGGTGCGCCGTATTGACGGACAATGGCATTTTGCACGTGATTCCGAGTTCAACCGTCGTATCCACGGCAACGCGCCGATTCGATTCAGCGGCCCAGCGGCTGGACATGACCTGCTCAAGACCGAAGCCGATTCAAGCGGCACGCATGTACTGGGCACCTTCCAGAACTGTGCGAACGGCAAGACGCCCTGGGGCACTTACCTGACCTGCGAAGAGAATTTTACGGATTGCTTTGGCAGTACTGATGCAACAATCAAATTCGACGCTGCCCAGAAACGCTATGGCGTGACGGTCGAAAGCAAGGGCAACGACTGGCACAAATACAATCCGCGCTTTGACATGGCCAAGAACCCCAACGAGCTGAACCGGCACGGCTGGGTAGTCGAAATCGATCCGTTCGATCCCAAGTCAGAACCCGTCAAGCGCACCGCGCTGGGTCGTTTCAAACATGAGAACGCTGCGCTTGCCCTCACTGCGGACAACCATGTCGTGGTGTACATGGGCGACGACGAACGTGGCGAATTCATCTACAAGTTCATCAGCCGCGATCGCTATGATGCCGCCAACCCCAAGGCCAACCGCGAGCTGCTGGACCACGGCACACTGTACGTGGCGAAATTTGATGACGGTGACGGCAATCCCGATCATCCCAAGGGACGTGGCCAGTGGATCGAGCTGACCCATGGTAAGAACGGCCTGACCACCGAGAACGGCTTCAACAATCAGGCCGAAGTGCTCATCCATGCCCGCCTGGCCGGAACCCACGTAGGTGCGACGCGCATGGACCGTCCCGAGTGGATTGCCGTCAGTCCCAAGGATGGTCAGGTGTATTGCACGTTGACCAACAACAGCAAACGCGGCAGCGAAGGCCAGCCCGTAGGCGGGCCAAACCCTCGCGCCAACAACATCTATGGTCAGATCCTGCGCTGGAGCGAGCACGGCAATGATGCCGCTGCCATGGCCTTTGACTGGGACCTGTTTGTCATTGCCGGCAATCCTGAGGTGCACAAGGAGACTGCCAACGGCGGCTCGCACAACATCAACGCCCACAATATGTTCAACAGTCCCGACGGCCTCGGGTTTGATGATGCCGGTCGCCTGTGGATCCTGACCGACGGGGATTACAGCAACAAGGGTGATTTCGCTGGCATGGGTAACAACCAGATGCTGTGCGCCGACCCGAATACCGGTGAGATCCGCCGTTTCATGGTGGGACCGATCGGTTGCGAGGTCACCGGCATTACCTTCTCACCGGATCAGCGCAGCCTGTTCGTCAATATTCAGCACCCTGGCGAAGAAGGCGGCTCGACCTTTCCGGAACACCTGCCCGACGGTCGGCCACGTTCCTCCGTCATGGTCATCACTCGCGATGACGGTGGCGTGATCGGCGCCTGACGATAAGGCTCTAATACGCGGGTACGGCCCTTGAGGCGGTATCCGCGTAGCACGACGCTCGCTGTACTAAGGTCTTTTTTCTCTGCACCGTCAGGCGTTCCAGCGCGCGCGGCATTGCACCTTCGTCACGCCCAAGCATCCAACCTGCTAGCATTCCGATTCAGAACCGGCATATGGCCGCTTCCAGATGCGTTGTAGGAGGATATCCATGTCACACCCGTTCGATACACTCAGCCCTGACGTGGTGATCGACGCCGTGGAAAGCCTCGGCTATCTCAGCGATGCGCGTATCTTGGCGCTTAACAGTTATGAAAACCGGGTTTATCAGGTGAGCATCGAAGACGAACAGCCCCTGATTGCCAAGTTCTACCGCCCACAGCGTTGGACAGATGCCGCGATTCGCGAGGAGCACACCTTCTCTTTTGAGCTGGTGGAGCATGAAGTACCTGTCGTGGCGCCCTTGTCGCGTGATGGTGAAACCCTGTTCGAGCACGCCGGCTTTCGCTTTGCCCTGTTTCCCCGCCGCGGCGGGCGGGCGCCCGAGCCTGGTAACCTTGAGCAGCTGTACCGCCTGGGTCAGCTCCTGGGTCGCCTGCATGCCATTGGCGCCAGTCGCCCATTCGAGCACCGCGAGACGCTTGATGTACAGAGCTTTGGCCATGCCTCGCTGGATACGCTGCTGAGCGGCGGTTTCATCCCCAAGAGTTTGCTGCCTGCGTATGAATCCGTGGCACGTGACCTGATCAAGAAACTGGATACGTTATTTAATTCGGTTAAATACACGAATATCCGCGTCCATGGAGACTGCCATCCCGGCAACCTGCTCTACCGTGACGAGACCTTCCACATGGTGGATCTCGACGACTGCCGCATGGCACCGGCGGTACAGGACCTGTGGATGATGCTGGCCGGGGATCGGCAAGAACGCCTGTCGCAGCTTTCCGAGTTGATGGACGGGTATCAGGAGTTCCATGACTTTGCACCCCGTGAACTGGCGTTAATCGAGGGGCTGCGCTCCCTGCGTCTGCTGCAATACAGCGCCTGGCTAGCCCGCCGCTGGGATGATCCGGCCTTCCCGAAGAGCTTTTCCTTTTTCGGAACCGAGCGCTATTGGGGCGACCAGGTTCTGATGTTGCGCGAGCAACTGTCAGCGCTTGATGAAGAACCGCTGCGGCTGTTCTGACCCCTAAAGACACCAGGGCCGCCACAAACCGGGCGGCCCTGGTGTTCAGGCTCAATGACCGTTACGGGTCAAGCCAATCAGCGTATCGGCGACATCCTTGGTACGGTGTGATGTGCTTTCCGTGACGCTGCTGGAGCCTTCCAGCTCACCCAACAGCTCCGTCAAGGCATTCACGTCCTGGGACTGCACTTCAATCTGCTGTGCCACCTGCCGGATCTCCTCGGCCAGCTTGTCGATGTCGGTCCCGATCTCTCCCGCGTTCTGCTGAGTCTTCTCAGCCAGCTTGCGCACTTCATCGGCCACCACGGCAAAGCCGCGTCCCTGCTCACCGGCACGGGCCGCCTCGATGGCCGCGTTGAGTGCCAGCAGGTTGGTCTGTCCAGCGATCTGCTGAATCATTTGCACGATGGACTGGATCTTGAGGCTCGACTGCGCCAGATCGTTCGCGCTGCGCACCACGTTGTCCGCCTGATTGACGAGGCTCTTCACCGTGCTGCCTGCCTGATCGATCACCGTGCCCTGACGGCTGATGTTCACGCTCAGATCATCCATCGACACGTGCAGCTCACCGGCATAATGGTTCAGCTGTTCGGCAATCTGCTCCTGCTGCTGATCTGCCTGGTGCAGCGCGCCACCCAGATCTTCCA
This sequence comes from Pseudomonas sp. MAG002Y, assembly GCF_019400845.1. NCBI lineage: Bacteria > Pseudomonadati > Pseudomonadota > Gammaproteobacteria > Pseudomonadales > Pseudomonadaceae > Pseudomonas > Pseudomonas sp. MAG002Y. Next base: position 102,917 of record NZ_WOEJ01000004.1, read on the forward strand.
GCCCCCGGAATACTGGCTGGATATGATCATCAAGACCATTACTGTCGATGTAGCTGGCAAAGTTCTTGCGCTTGAATTCATCGATCTGCTTGACCACAACCTGGCTCAAGCCCGCCAGCTTCTTGATCTGCCGACGCAGGAAAAAGGCCTTGAACTCGCCATAATGCGCCGTGAAGTTATCGATGTATTCATCACGGAACGGCGCGCCTTCCGGGGTACGGAAGAAAAATACCGCCGTCAGCGTCTGGTTCAGGTTAAGCCCCAGAATCTCGCCAAAGGTAGAAAAGCCCACCACAGGAATATCATCGAATGCTTCGTTCATGCGGCTCAGGTCGTTGCCATTGTTCAGGCGACGCAGAATGCAGTCGTTGAGCAGCCCGCCTACCGGCTTGCCGGACTTGCCTTGCAGGAAGCGCTGAAGGTCTTTACGGGTGGCCTCAAGAATAGGCGTACGCTTGACCATCACCAGCTCTTCACCCGGCGCCACGTCACAGAAAAGGTGGATACGCTCCTTGTCATAATCGATCTGGGCAATGGAGCGAACAAACAGCTCCTCACCCACACGAATAGCAAACGAGTAATTGGCCAGACGCTTTTCCAGGTCCTTGGGCTCGCAGTTCAGCGATTCGCACAGGGCGGCCACCATCGAGCGGATATTGCCCTTGGAGTCGATCACCTGACTGATGTAGCGCTCTTCCAGCGACGCGGTGAGCACGCTCAGGCTGACAGACGTCGGCTCGAAGTTCTGGCTTTTGAACACACCGAAGCGGGCATTACGGGCGCATTTCAGAAATACGATCTGTACGTGGTTTTCGTAGCTGCGCTTGCCGTCATGGATCAAAGTCTTCACAAAGTCGGTCTTGCCACCAGCAGAGCCGCCTACGAACAGGCAGGGAAAACGGCCCGACTCGTAAAGGGCTTCCATGAAGAACGATTCGGATGCCGACAGGCCGTCAAACGTGACGTAAGCCAAGGTATCGCGATGGTCGATAGTCGTGTTGACACGCAGCCGCTTAATCGACTCGATCAGCTTGGCGATTCGCTGCTGCATGGACATACGTGGCCCTCGGGCGCGGATGTCCTGGCTTTCCAACGGCACATAAACGGTTTCGGCCGAAGCGATGATGCTGGCATCAAACAGCTGCAGCACAACCCGATCCCACTGGTTACCTGTGGCGCAGTAGAGCTGATCGTTCTGGCTGCACAGCTCACCGGAGGTCGTGCACAGGGTAAGGGCGGCGCCAGGGAAACGTTCGGCTACCTGGCGAGCCACCTTGTCCAGATCAACATGGGGCGAAACGAAACCGGCGATATAGGTCGGCTCGAACCGCAGGGTTTTCAGGTGGTTCTGCAACTGCCCGGAAGAGCTCAGTACGCTCATTACGCCGCCGGAATGGGCACTGGCGGGCTTGAGCCGGGAAAACAAGTTCATCATGAAATTTACCTGATAAAAAAGAATGCCAGACGTACGCCCACCCGCAGCGTTGAAGAACAGCACTACCCAGGATGATGGGCCGCCGTCCTCAGCAGCACGAATATGTGTGTATCAGGATGTCGACCCGCCGCAGAAGAACTGAAGGCCCTTTGTCATTGGACAAATCGATCGAGCCCATGGGAAAAGCGGCCTTTTCTTTGCTTGCGAGCTATGATTAGGGGCCTTACGAATACTAGAGACACATCATGTCCACATCCCCGCGCCAGGGTTACGTACTAGGCCTTACCGCCTATGCGCTCTGGGGACTATTCCCGCTGTACTTCAAACTGCTTGCCAGCATTCCTCCCGTCGAAATCCTGATCCAGCGTATCTTCTGGTCAGCCCTGATCGGGGTCTTGCTGCTTCTGATCTGGAAACATCAGGGCTGGTGGCGCGATTTGCGTGCCAATCCCTCCCGGATTGCCCGGTTATGGCTGAGTGGCCTGCTGGTGGGCGGCAACTGGCTGACCTACATCTGGGCGGTCAACAGTAACCATGTAATCGAAGCCAGCCTTGGGTATTACATCAATCCGCTCATCAATGTGCTGTTGGGCATGGTGGTGCTGGGCGAGCGTTTAAAGCCCCTGCAGTGGCTGGCCGTGGGAATGGCTGCCCTAGGCGTTGCCCAGCAGATCTGGACGCTTGGCCAGCTGCCCTGGGTATCCCTGGTGCTGGCCTTCAGCTTTGCTTTCTACGGACTGGTGCGCAAGGGCACCCAGGTGGCTGCCCTACCAGGCATGGTGGTCGAAACCTGGCTACTGGTCCCGCTGGCTGCAATTGCACTACCCCTGCTGACCCAGCAGGTCAGCCTGGAGCCGGCACTCTGGCAGTCGCCGATGGCCATCGTACTGATCCTGTCCGGTCCCGTTACGCTGGTTCCCCTGCTCTGCTTCAACGCAGCGGCGCGCAAATTGCCCTATTCGACATTGGGCTTCCTGCAATACCTGGCCCCTACGCTGGTGCTGATACAGGCAGTCTTCCTGTTCCACGAGCCCTTCCCCATGGAGCGGATGGCCGCCTTCCTGTGTATCTGGGCAGGCCTTGCCGTGTTCAGCTTTGACGCCTGGCGCTCCCTGCGTCGTTACGCAGCCCCCGCTGCCCGCACCTGACCGTCGTGGTTGTCACGGTAGACTGCCAGCTCGACCATCAAATCGTCCGCCAGGGTCTCCAGACTCTGGCGGAGCGTATCCAGCTCAAGGGCGGGCGGCAGGGCCAGCAGCGCCGTGGTGTGGAACAACTGTTCGCTGCTCATCGGCGCCGCCCGCACATCGGTACTGAGCCGCTCGACATTAACGCCTAGCCGGGTGAGCTGACGGGTAATGTCCCGAACGATCCCGGGACGGTCATTGCCCAGCAGATCCAGCTGGATGAGCTGAGGCTTGGGTGCCTGCTCTACCCGGCTTTCCGCTACCAGCACACGCATGCCCCTTACATCCAACCCTTTCAGCTGGGCAACCAGGGCGTCGCGCTGTTCCGGCGCGACACTGACGCTCAGGATTCCGGCGAACTGACCTGCCATGCGTGACATGCGGCTTTCCAGCCAATTGCCGCCCCGCTCGGCAACACAGTCGGCTAACTGCTCGACCAGACCCGGCTGATCCGGGGCAATGATGGTAAGGACCAGAACATCCACGATAGCGCTCCTTTTGGTTGATCATCTTTCCAGCGTAGAACAGCCAGCCAACCTTGCCGACCCACTTTTCATGAACGGACCTGCCATCGTTTTGCCTGTGGCAGACACTTTTCCAGCGAGGCCTAGTCACATGGCCAGATAGCCACCGAATGTCGGCGCGTCGTGCAGCCAAGCGAGGCGAACAATGAGTAGAAGAAAAACCATCGGCGGCCTGCAGATAGCCACCGCCCTTCACGAGTTCGTAAAGACTCAGGCGATTCCAGGCACAGGCATCGATATGGACCATTTCTGGCGTGGACTTGAAGGGCTGCTGGATGAGTTTGCACCTCGGAACAAGGCCCTTCTGGAGACCCGTAACCAGCTCCAGGTCCGTATCGATCAATGGCATCTGGCGCATGCCGGACAGCCACACGATGTGCACGCCTACCGCACCTTTCTTGAAGAGATCGGCTACCTGCTCCCCGAGCCGGACGAGGTCAGCGTCACGACAGCCAATGTCGACCCGGAAATTGCCCAGCTCGCCGGGCCGCAACTGGTCGTGCCGGTCACGAACGCCCGCTTTGCGCTCAATGCCGCCAACGCACGCTGGGGTTCGCTATACGATGCGCTCTATGGCAGTGACGCGATCCCTGAAGACAGCACGGTTGAAATCTGCGATAGCTATAACCCGCTCCGGGGCGAAAAGGTTGTGGCCTATGCCCGGGGATTCCTCGACGAAGCCGTGCCGCTTGCTGAATACTCCCATGGCAATGTCAGAGGCTACAGTGTCCAGCGTGGCGAACTCATGGCCGAGATTGGCGACAGTCGCTACGTTTGCCTGGCCGAGCCGGACGCCTTTGTCGGCTATCGCGGGCAGGCTTCGCAGCCGGAGGCCATTCTGCTCAGGCACCATGGGCTGCATATCGAAATCCAGATTGACCGCAACAACCCGATCGGCCAAGCCGATGCGGCAGGCGTGAGCGATATTCTGCTCGAATCGGCCCTGACGACCATCATGGACTGCGAAGACTCTGTCGCGGCGGTAGATGCCGAAGACAAGGTACAGATCTACCGTAACTGGCTGGGCTTGATGAAAGGTGACCTCTCCGAAGACATCACCAAGAACGACAAGGCCTTTACCCGGATCATGAACCCGGATCGGCCCTACATCGCTGCTGACGGCAGCGAGTTGGTCCTGCCGGGCCGTTCACTGCTGTTTGTCCGCAATGTCGGCTTTTTGATGACGACAGACGCCATCCTGGACCGCGACGGCAACGAAGTTCCCGAAGGCATACTGGACGCCGTCTTTACCAGCCTGTGCGCCCTGCACAACCTGAACGGCAACACGTCGCGCCCCAACTCGCGCACGGGCTCGGTGTATATCGTCAAGCCCAAGCTGCACGGCCCGGAAGAGGTAGCCTTTACCGGCGCGCTGTTCGGGCAGGTCGAGGACCTCCTTGGCCTACCGCGTCATACGCTCAAGATCGGTATCATGGACGAAGAGCGGCGGACCAGCGTCAACCTCAAGGCCTGTATTGCTGCGGTGAAGGAACGGATCGTGTTTATCAACACCGGCTTTCTTGATCGCACCGGTGATGAGATCCATACCTCAATGGAGGCCGGCCCTCTCATCCGCAAGGCTCTCATGAAGCGTGCCACCTGGTTCAAGGCTTATGAGGACAACAACGTGGACGTCGGGCTGGCCTGCGGTCTGCGTGGCCGTGCGCAGATTGGCAAGGGCATGTGGGCCATGCCGGACATGATGGCCGCCATGCTCGAACAAAAAATCGCCCACCCCCAGAGCGGAGCCAGTACGGCCTGGGTACCCTCGCCTACGGCCGCTACGCTCCACGCTATCCACTACCATCAGGTCGATGTGGCGGCACGGCAGGTCGAGTTGGCCAAGCGTACGCCGGCCGCACGAGAGGAGTTGTTGAGCATTCCGCTGGTTGATGTCGCCGAACTCAACGCCGAAGAGATCCAAGAAGAGCTGGACAGCAACGCACAGAGCATCCTGGGCTATGTGGTGCGGTGGATTGATCAGGGGATCGGCTGCTCCAAGGTGCCGGACCTCGATGATGTGGGACTCATGGAAGACCGTGCCACATTGCGCATTTCGAGCCAGCTGCTTGCAAATTGGCTGCATCATGGTGTGATTAATAGGGAACAAACGATCGAAGCTTTTCGTCGCATGGCTCTAGTGGTGGATCAGCAAAATGCAGGCGATCCCCATTACCGCGCCATGGAGCCTGATTTCGATGGCAATATCGCCTTTCGAGCTGCCCTGGACCTCGTTCTGGAGGGAGCGAAGCAGCCCAGCGGCTATACCGAGCCGATCCTGCATCGTAGACGTCGTGAGGCCAAGGCGCGGAGGCAATGAACAGGTCTCGCTGATACGCCTTTGAAGTAGCGGCTGACGGGACCTATGGAACGCACCATCAACTATATAAAAGGCGTTACCCATGACCAATCTTCGTCCCCTGTACGCTTCAGCGCTTGCTATCGCCTTGACCGGATGTGGCGAGCCGTCCAAGCTTGGCCCAGATGCCGCCTATGGCCCCAAGCCACAACTTCCCGAGCCCAAGACCAGCCTTATCCCACTGGTCAACGTAGCGCCCGCCACTGGCTGGCCAGAAGGTGGTAAACCTACTGCTGCCCAGGGCCTGCAGGTCAACGCCTTTGCCACCGGCCTTGATCATCCTCGCTGGATCTATGTATTGCCCAACGGTGACGTTCTGGTCGCCGAATCGAACAAGCCCACACAAGAGCCGGCGGGCTTCAATATCCGCAAGCAGGTTCAGGGCATGATGATGAGCAAGGCCGGAGCCGGCGTGCCCAGCGCTAACCGCATCACCCTGCTGCGCGATGCTGACCACGATGGCGTGGCCGAAACCCGAACGACCTTTCTGGAGGGCCTGCACTCGCCCTTTGGCATGACCCTGGTCGGCAATGACTTCTACGTGGCCAATGCCGATGCGCTGGTGCGCTTCCCTTACAAGGAAGGCGATACGACTATCCAGGACAAGGGCACCAAGGTGATCGATCTGCCTGCCGGCATCAACCACCACTGGACCAAGAACGTGATTGCAAGCCAGGATGGCAGCAAGCTGTACATCACGGTTGGCTCCAACAGCAACGTCGGTGAGAACGGCATGGACATCGAGGAAGGCCGTGCGGCCATCTGGGAGCTGGACCGCGCCACCAGCAAAATGCGTCTGTATGGCACCGGCCTGCGTAACCCCAACGGCATGGATTGGGAACCACAGAACGGCAAGTTGTGGACAACAGTAAACGAGCGTGACGAGATCGGCAGTGACCTCGTACCTGACTATGCCACCTCGGTTCAGGATGGCGGTTTCTATGGCTGGCCCTACAGCTATTACGGCCAGCATGTGGACGAGCGCGTCAAACCGCAGCGCCCGGACCTAGTCGCCAAAGCCATCGTGCCTGACTATGCCCTTGGCGCCCACACCGCCTCGCTGGGCCTGACCTTCTCCAAGGGCGATGCTTTGCCGGAGCAGTACCGTTATGGGATGTTCATCGGCCAGCACGGCTCCTGGAACCGCAAACCCAAGAGCGGCTACAAGGTGGTCTTCATCCCCTTCCAGGACGGCAAGCCCAACGGCGCACCCCAGGATGTACTGACCGGCTTTTTGAATCAGAAGGAAGAAGCCCAGGGCCGCCCGGTTGGGGTCATCAATGACAAGCAGGGTGATCTGCTGGTTGCGGATGATGTGGGTAACGTTATCTGGCGAGTAACCGCGGCCAAGTAAGCCTTAGGTGCCTGCACCCTTCAGCCGTGCAGGCACCTAGTCCGCTGCTGTAGCGCCTTGCCTGCAGCGGGCGCTTCATAGACATAGGTATCGCAGACCTGCCCGTTACGGTTTCGCCGATCACCCTGCCGCACGGCTGTCAAAACAAACCCTGCCCGTGTTGCCAGACGCTGACTCCTGATGTTTTCCGAGGAAGTGGTCAGCATGAGCGTGTCACTACCGCAGCTATCGACCAGATAGCGCAGGGCTTGGGTCATGAAGCCCCGACCGGCAAACGCTTCCGATGCCCAATAACCCACTTCATAGCCTTCAGTCAGCGGCGTAAGCCCGATACAGCCGATGATCCGCTCTTGCGGGTCAAGGAGGAAATAGCGCTTTTCGCCATCAAGGGTATCAAACCATTTGTCTGCCTCAACCAGGCTTCTCGCAGCCTCCTCAAGAGTCGTGCGGGGTTTGGCCCAACACAGAAAAGGCTCATGCAGGACATAGCTGGCATTCAGCGTTGCGCACAACGCCTGGGCCAGCTCCGCCTTGGGTCGCTGCAGGGAGAGTCCGACCAAGGGGACGACATCGGGAAATCTCATTACAACCTACTCAAGCATCAGGATGGGCGACTCGGCCAAGTCTACAGCGGACAGATAACTCCTAGATGCTGTGGCAGCGGAATGAATGATCATGACAAACCCCCAACTCATCTTTGAACCTCTCACTGGCAAGTAAGCAATCATCGGGACGTACGCTACCCAGCGTTATCTCATTGCGGAAGCCAACGAGGCAAAGACCGATCGGCATGAGTTGAGTGACGATGCCCTGCAACCATGAGCCGGATGGCAATAACGTCCTTCTTTATTTCAGTAGAACCTATTGCGAACGTCCTTTAAGCGCTCAAGAAAACAGCGTGTTATTCAGGCTTACATCTGTAAGCGCAAGGCTATCTCAAGCGTGCTGGTTGTTCTTTAGCGCTGGCTGATCATGACTTTCGCCGCTTCGCCCAAAGCATCGTCGAAATGACGAAAAAGCCCCTTCATAAAAGACGCTTTGCGCCTTATGACCAACAGCACGCCTCCCTAAGCTGATGCCATCTCCACACAACAACAAGGAATGGTCATGAACATCACGCTTCTCGGGGCTGGCCATATTGGCTACACCATCAGTCAACTGCTGCAGGACTCCGGGGATTACCGGGTGATTGTGGCTGACCGTGATCCCAACGCCCTGGCGCGACTGGCCGCGCTGGGCATCGAGACACGGGAAGTGAGCCCGGACGGCAATGACCTGGAGCAGGTACTTGAAGGCAGCGACGCGGTACTCAACGCCCTGCCCTACCACATGGCCATTTCGGTAGCCCGTGCCGCCAAGGCCACAGGCACCCATTATTTTGACCTGACCGAAGACGTCCATGCTACCAAGACGATCCGTGATCTGGCAGAGGACTCATCCACGGCCTTCATGCCGCAGTGTGGCCTGGCTCCTGGCTTTATCGGCATTGCAGCGCATACCCTGGCGTCGCGCTTCGACAGCGTGCGCGAGGTGAAGATGCGCGTAGGTGCATTGCCCGAGTTTCCCACCAACTCACTCAAGTACAACCTGACCTGGAGCGTGGACGGGCTGATCAACGAATACTGCCACCCCTGTGAGGCGGTTCGTCACGGTACGCTGAACCTTGTGCAGCCACTGGAAGGCTTGGAGCATTTCTCGCTGGACGGCGTGGAATACGAGGCCTTCAACACCTCGGGCGGCCTGGGCACCTTGTGTGAAACCTGGAGTGGTCGCGTCGAAACCCTGGATTACAAAACCGTCCGCTATCCAGGGCATCGTGACCTGATGAAGTTCCTGCTCGAAGAGCTGCGTCTGGCTAACGATCAGGAAACGCTCAAGCGCATCATGCGCGACTCGGTGCCCACGACGATGCAGGACGTAGTACTGGTCTTCGTGACCGTGAACGGCATGCGTGATGGCAAGCTGGTGCAGGAGGTGTTCAGCCGCAAGATCTTTGCGGCCGAACAGCGGGGCAAGCTGACCAGCGCCATTCAGATCACTACTGCCGCCGGAATTTGCACTGCACTGGACCTGTTCCGCGAGAAGAAACTGCCGCAGTCGGGTTTTATCCGCCAGGAAGAGATTGATCTGAACGTCTTTCTGAACAACCGGTTCGGCCGCGTTTACGGCGAACCGGCATAAGGCTACGCGTCGTGAGCCGTCAGCTACCGGGACGGCTCACTGCGGCGGTCGATCTTGCGGGTCAGAATGATGGAGGTCTGGGTCTGCTTGACCCCATCAATAGCACCGATCCGATCGAGCAGCTCATCGAGCTGCTCATGCCGTTCACAGCAGATAAAGGCCAGGTAATCGAACGCGCCGCTCACGGCCGACACCTCCTCTACTTCCGGCATCGAGGCCAGTGCCTTGATCACCTGCGCCGCGCTCCGGGGCAATACGCTAATGCTGCAATAGGCCCTGACCGCACCCGCCTCCACCGAGGCCCCCAATCGCACGCCATAACCTGCGATTACACCCTCGCGCTCTAGCCGGGCCAGCCGTGAAACCACTGTCGTCCTCGCCAGATTGAGCTTGCGGGCCAGCGTGGCCGTAGACTCGCGGGCGTTGGCCTGAAGCAGACGGATCAGTTGCCAATCGGTAGCATCGACTTTCGGATACATGAAGAACACGCGCCAGGGTTCGGAAAAGCGGAGCCTAGGAGGCTCTGCAGCCAGCGTCAATGCCCGGCTCCGCTTAACCCGGGTCTTATACTCTGCGCCTCTTCGCGCCCAGGCCGATGCTAGATAAATCGCAGCATCACGCGCACCACATCACTGTTCAGCGAGAGCGCTGCCGCCAAAGCACTGGCAGGGCTGATGCCAGACAGGCAAAAGACACTGTGCTCAGCGGTTCGGGCCGTATTCGTTGAGAGGGGACGCAGACATGCACCGGGACAAGCAATACCGTACCCAATACATGCAGCCATGCATTTAAAAAATGGCAGCCTTCCTTGGCTACCCAACGTCCGGAGTGAGCGCAGGTCAGAGGTGGAGCTCTCTACCTGCGCTCGTTAAGCGCGCCGGATCACGCGGTACGGCTTACGCCGAGAGAAAACGTCTTGGAAGGTTTGTTGCAGTAGTAGATACCCAGCAGAACCAGACCCCCGCCCACAATCATCAAAGGGGTGAGCTGCTCGCCCAGAATCACCACGCCCATCAGGACAGCAGACACCGGATTCAGGGCTATGAAGACACCCGACTGGGTAGCCCCGATCCGCTTGATGCCGTCGTAGTACCAGATATACGCCAATGCCGAGCCAATTACGCCTAGATAAGCCAGGCTGAAGCACTGAGCCTTGGTCAGGCTGGCAACAACGCCCCAGTTCAGATCACCCGTGCCGATCGACACACATAGCAGCAGTACCGTCCCGCACAACACCGAGAAGGTCACGGTATGCAGCGGGCCGATCTCGCGAACCAGAGGCCGCGAAAACACGCTGTAGATCACCCAGCTGACCACACAGCCAAAGATCACAAGATTACCCAACCAGCTACCGCCTGCGGCTTCAAGCACCGAGGCGTCTTTGCTGACGATGACCGTTGCGGCGCCCAGGATGCAGGCCGCAATGCCACCGCTCTTGACCAGCCCCAGCCGCTCGCGATCAACAAAGAAGGTCGTCAACGCAATCATGGCTGGATTCAGTGCCACAATCAGTGAGGCCTGTGAGGCGCTGATCAGGTGCAACCCGTAAAAAAAGCACAGGTTGTACGTGAAGATGCCAAAGAACCCGAGCCAGAAAAGATGAATCACCTGTTTCACGCTGAGCCTGACAAACAGGCGTCGTGTGACTGCCAGCACAAGCACTAGGGTGAGGCTGGCCAGCAGAAAGCGCAGGCCGGCAGATGCCAGCGGCGGCACCCCAGCTGACAGGTAACGCCCGGCCACGAAGGTTCCACCCCAGATCACCGAGACCGCCGTCAGTTTCATGTACACCAGGAGCTTGTCATCTGGCTGCGCCAGGGCTGTTGCGTCCGACATTCAAATCACCTTTGCCTACATCAACATCAGTCGCTCAAGCTCGGCTTGAGACTGTACGTGGGCCTTGCAGAAGTTCAGGGTCAGGTCGAGCAGCTCCCGTTGCGCACGACTGCCGCCCAGGCTCGTCCATTGATGTCGACTGGCGGTAAGAAGGTAATAACACTCCTCGTAGTGGCCTCGGGCGAACAGAGCAATGGCCCTAATAATGTCCAGACCGGCGAGATGCGCGTCAGGCTCGATACCAAAGCCGTCACTCTCGGCCATCATTTTCTCGATAAGCAGAGGCTGGTTGGCGCCGGCAAAGGCAAAGGCCGCGTGCATATTGTGAAAATGAGAGGTCGAGGTGGCGATGCTGCCAGACCAGAGAATGGCCAGCTCCTTCCAGACCTCATCAAATTCATGACTGTTGACATCCTCAAGCTTGAAGCGCCAGAGAAAGCCCACCGCATCTAGATCCTGCTTGGAAAAGCGGTCGTTCTTGAGCGCATAGAACTCCAGGAACGCCATCTTTGCCGCCGCGTGATTGCCCAGCTGCTTGTAGGTAATCGCAAGATGCCAGTACACGTGCATACGCATGCCCGGGTTGCGAATCCACTCTTCCTTGGAGTCTTCCAGGAAGTCCCGCAGCTCCACCCACATACCCTTTTCGTGCAAGGCATGGGCAACGGCGTGGATGCCGTAGATATTCGCGGAGCAGTACCGCACGGACTCCAGCCCCGTCGCCAGAGACTCATCGAATAGCCCGCACTCGCACAGCACGAATGACTTGATCGACAGGTAGAACGAGTACAGCGGATGCGATTCCTCCATGTACTCGTCACACAAGGCAAACAGCGGCTTCAGCTCGGCGGTTCGGCCGGTGCAGAAGTCCAGCATGTGAATAAAGAAAAGCGCCTGCACATCCGTGGGATACGCGTGAAGGTGTGCCTGAAAGAGCGAGCGTGCCCCAACGTAGTCGAATTCGACCCACTTGCGAAAGGCACGCACAATATTGATCAGCTCGGCAGGCATATCCTCCGAGATCGCATTGAGGTAACGGGCAAACTTGTAGATGTCCTTGAGTTCGCAGCCGGTAATGGCATCAAAGCCTTTGAGCAGCGAACGAAAGATGGCCTGGGTAGGCTCTTGGGCAATGACCGCCTCGGGCACGCCTTTGAGCGACAGGAACGGCACGTTGATTTCGGGCCATATGGACGAACAGCCGTCGGTTAGCAGACAGCCATTGAAACACCTGACATTAGCACTCATACCCGCCCCTCTATATCCCTATGCCGAGTAAGAAAAAGCTCTGGATAGCGTTAACCGGATAGCACCTGCTGTTGTCGCTCTTATCGTGCGTGGTGTCGGCTGCCGGTGCGTTACAGGGCAAGCCATCGCTCTATCCAAAGCGCCTATAACCCCATCAGGCAGTGCGCAGGACATGTTGTCATTGTGGGTAAGTCCTGAACGATGCGTATAATTCCACTAATCCTTACTCATAGAAAAATGAGTATTTACTCATGAGGCCAGCGAGGCGCCATGACCTTTACCCAGCTTGAAATCTTTGTGCTTGTGGCAGAGCTGAAAGGCTTCACCTCGGCAGCTTCGCGGCTGTCCATCACACAGTCGGCGGTGTCCCATGCGATCAAGGCGCTGGAGGCCGAGCTGGGTGTCGAGCTGATCAACCGGCACCAGTCGGCCCTGGAGCTGACTGCAGTAGGTGAGCGCCTCGTACTACGTGCCCGTGGCATTCTCGGGCTGGCCGAAACGATGCGGCAGGAGGCCGGCGATGCGCGCGGCATGAAGCGAGGCACGCTGCGCATCGGCTCCTTCGGCCCGACCTCTTCGGTCAAACTGCTGCCTGTCATTCTGGATGCCTATCGCCAGGCCTATCCGGGCATCGAGGTGCATATCGACGAAGGTCGGGACCGGGAGGTGGTCCAGTGGCTGCAGGATCGTCGTATCGACATCGGCTTTGTCGTCCTGCCCGATGAGCGCTTCGATACCTTCCCCATCGCCGAAGATCAGATGGTCGCCCTGGTGCCTACTCACCACGCGCTGGCCAGCAAAGCTGACGTCACGCTCAAGGAGCTTTGTCCCGATCCGTTCATCATGACCGAGGCCGGATCGGCACACCTGGTAGCGCACATGTTCAATGCCGCCAAGCTGGTGCCCAATACCCGCTACCACAGCACCCAGCTGCTCAGCACCTTGTCCATGGTCGAAAGGGGCGATGGTGTGACCATTCTGGCGGAGCTGGCGCTGCCGGCGGAACGCGGCCACGAGGGCTACGTGAAAAAGCCCCTGCGACCACGGGTCAAGCGCAGTGTCGGATTGGCCCTGCTCGATGAGCGTCAGGCGTCGCCCGCCACTCAGGCCTTTATCAAGATTGCCCAGAAACTCAAGCGCCAGGGCCTGCTTCGGTTTAATGCAGACGCCTGAACTGCCCTACAGGCATGCTCAACTGTCTGTAGGCGCCTGATACAACCGCGCAGCGAATCACCATCACATTTTCGCGGCCCACCCTGAACCAAATGACATTTGGCGCCTCTGTTTGAGCCACTTACTTAACCGGCCCAGCCCAAAGGCGCTGGGATGCACAGTGACGCTCCGTGCACTGTGTCAAAATAGCTCATACCTCAGGATTGGAAGACCGTCATGGATACACTTTCGGATTTGCGAGCTGGCAAGCTGGCTGGCGCGACACGACTGGACCTGTCGTGCGGACTCACGGAATTTCCCCGCGAGATCTTCGAACTGGCCGACTCCCTGGAGATTCTCAACCTCTCCGGCAACCAGCTCAGCCACTTGCCGGATGACCTGGGACGGTTCAAGAAACTGCGTATCCTGTTCTGCTCCGACAACCCGTTCACGCATCTGCCCGAAGTGCTGAGTGAATGCCCTCAGCTGAGCATGGTGGGCTTCAAGGCCAATCAGATCCGCCATGTGCCGGCAGCAGCGCTGTCACCTTCGCTACGCTGGCTGATTCTGACGAATAACCAGATCGAAACCCTGCCCGACTCATTGGGTCAGTGCAGCGGCATGCAAAAGCTTATGCTGGCAGGCAATCGCCTGCAGGCGCTTCCAGAAACCATGACCGACTGTCATAAGCTGGAACTGCTGCGCATCTCTTCCAACCGCTTTGCCGCCCTGCCGGACTGGCTGTTGTCGCTGCCGCGGCTGACCTGGCTTGCCTACGCCGACAATCCCCTGAGCGAGGCATGCGAAGCGGCCAACGTTTCTCCCAGCGCCCCCATCAACCGGATCGACTGGAAGGACCTTGCACTCCAGCACAAGCTGGGCGAAGGCGCCTCGGGCCTCATCTACCAGGCGGATTGGAAACAGCCTTCCGGCCCCTCAAAGACCGTGGCGGTCAAGCTGTTCAAGGGCAGCATGACCAGCGACGGTACACCTCAGAGCGAAATGGCCGCCTCGATTGCCGTAGGGGCACACCCGAACGTGATCGATGTGGAAGGTCAGGTCGTACATCACCCCGAGGGCACAGATGGGCTGGTCATGCAGCTGATCGACCCACAATTTCAAAACCTGGCCGGCCCGCCCAGCTTTGCCACCTGCACCCGCGATGTATACCCGGCAGACACGCGTTTTTCGCTGCCCGTCGCGCTGCGCATGGCACTCGGAATCGCCTCGGCCACCGAGCACCTGCATGAGCGCGGTATCGTGCATGGTGACCTGTACGCCCACAATATCCTGTGGACTGAACAGGGCGAGGTGCTACTGGGTGATTTTGGCGGCGCGTCCTTCCTGCCCACCGATAATCCGACGCAACAGAAGGCTTTGGAACGCCTTGAAACCCGCGCGTTTGGTTGCCTGCTGGAGGAGCTGTTGGAACGCTGTGAGCCTGCCGCGGGCGAAGAAGCGACCCATGCGGCGCTGTCTGACCTGCTCGCGAGTTGCCTGAGCACAGAAGTAATGTCCCGTCCAAGCCTAAGCGAGGTTCACGCGCAGCTGGCAGCACTCCAACAGCACCTGAATTAAGCAGAGAAAAGCCCTTCCCCGGTCAGGCAGGAAGGGCTTTGTACACCGGTTGGCCTTTACAGCCGGAACTGCTGCGCCAATCCATTAAGCGATACCGCCAGTTGCGACAAGTCATTCGAAGCAGCTGCCGTTTGATGGGCGCCAGAGCCTGTCTGCATGGACAGATCGCGAATGCTGACCAGGCTGCGGTCCACTTCCCGCGCCACCTGTGCCTGCTCTTCAGAAGCCGTGGCGATCAGGAGGTTGCGCTCGTTGATCTCGGCAATGGAGCTGTTGATCGTGGTCAGCGCCTCGCCTGCCGCTCGGGCAATGTCCAGGGTTCCGTGAGCGCGGCTGCTGCTCTGGGCCATGGACTGCACGGCTTTGTCCGTACCCGCCTGAATCGAGCCGATCATGCTCTCGATTTCACGGGTAGACTCCTGCGTCCGATGGGCCAAACCACGCACCTCATCGGCCACCACCGCAAACCCACGCCCGGCATCACCCGCACGCGCCGCCTCGATGGCAGCATTGAGTGCCAGCAGGTTGGTCTGCTCTGCCACTCCGCGGATCACGTCCAGCACCTTGCTGATATCCTGTGTCATGACGGCCAGACCCTGAACCTCTCCAGCCGTCGCTTCCACGCTGTCGTACAGCTCGTTGATGGCCTCAAGCGTTTGGGACACTTTCAGTTGCCCGGTCGTGGCCGCCTGGCTGGAACTCAACGCCGCCTCGGACGCTGACGCCGCGTTGCGAGCGACCTCATCTACCGCGGCGCTCATCTGGTTGACCGCCGTAGCCGCCTGCTCGATTTCATCATTCTGGCGCATCACGCCACGGGTCGTTTCCTCAGTAACCGCGGACATCTCCTCGGAAGTTGATGCCAGCTGAGCGGACGAATCACTGATATGACCCAGTGTTTCACGCAGGTTCGACTGCATCACGGCCAATGCCTTGAGCAGACGGGCCGGTTCATCGTTACCATGGCTCTCAATCGCGACACTGAAATCCCGGTTGGCAATGCGCTGAGCAACCTGCAGGGACTGATGAATCGGTGCGACCAGGCTGTGCGTGAGTCGCCAGGCGAGCAGTACGGTAGCCAGCAACGCGGCCACTACGATGATGCCCGTCATCATCCGGGTGCTGCCATATACCTCATCGGCATGCAGCCCTGCATTGCTGGCCTTTACATCAGCTTCCTGTTTGAGCGTGGTGATAGCGTTCTTGACCGCCTCAGCGGCGGCAAACATCTCCCCGCTGGAAAGCGCCACAGCCTCCGTCAGCTTGCCGTTGGTCAAAAGATCCAGATAGCGCTGATGGATACTGAGGTAATCGTTCAGGCCTTTGGAGAGCGCATTGAACGTGTCATGGCCTGCCTTGGTCACGATCACCTTACCGAGTTGATCGACGTAACCCAGAAGCTCTGTACGGGCGATCTGGATATCCTTCAGGGCATCAGCCTTCTTGGATGCAGGATCGCTTTCCACACGCAGCCGAGAGTTATCCAGACGAATGCGCATCAGGGTCGTATCGATCTGGCCGAGCACCTTGAGCGTTGGCAGGACATTGAGTTCGACCATTTTTTCCGCTTCATTCATCGAAGCGGATTGCTTGAGTGAATAGACGCCTTGAAAGAGGATAAGCAAGGCAAAGAGCGCAAAACAGATCGCGGAGCGCGGCGCGATATTCAATGAACGAAAGCCCATAAAGCACCTGAAATAGATTGTTACTATTGGGCTTATCGCTGCATTGACGGGCAACTTTAATTACCCGGCTAGCCATTAGTCGGACAATCAACTACCACTTGAAACCAAACAATCTGCGAGGTGTGTCCCAGAGCACTTGCCGCCTTGCACCCGGACTTGGGATCAGATTCTCGATCAGCTTGAGGAGCAGTCCGTAGTCGATTCGCTCCGGTGAATTCAGAAAAGGCCAGTCCGACCCCCACAGGCAGGCCTCGGGGCCGAAGGTTTCGAGAAGCGCCTGGACGTAGGAATGGGTATCAACGTAGGGATAGGCCTCGGCGGAAAACTGCGAAAGCCCTGATAGCTTGACGTACACACGCCCAGTTCCTGCCAGCGACAGCAGGCTCTGGAATCCGGGTTGCGCGATGCCTGCCGTCACATCAGGTCTGCCACAATGATCAATGATGAGCCGGGTGCGGGTGCGCTCGATCAATGGCATCAGTTCGCTTAGCTGCGCCTTTTCGACGTGCAGCTGGGCCAGCATATCCAGCTCAGCCAACTGATTGAATAGCTCTTCCGCTTTCAGGCAGGCCGACACACCATTCGTGACCACATCGAGCAGGACGCCTGCTACACCGGCCTCCTTGAGCCGCTTGAGCTCTCGGGTACTCGTGCGAGGCCCGACTACGGCAATGCCCTTCCAGCGACCAAATCCCAGGGCAAGCCCATCGAGCAGGCAGCGGTTGTTCTCGCCATAAATGGCCGGTGGCGTGACTACAACGGCGTGACGTACGCCATAGGCATTGAAGACATGCTGGAGCTGCGTCGAGGTCCCTACCTCCTGAGCGACGGGGGTATACACAGCATTATCGGCAATGGGAAAACGGGCGGGTTCTAGCAGGTGGGTATGGCAGTCGATCTTATACTCGCCGTAAATGCTCACTGCGGCTCCTTTTCGGTGGCGTGGCGTGCGGTCTGATAAGTCAGGAGTGGAGGCAGGATAGTCTACCGGGAAGCATTACCCGTCAGGCCGGCCGTACTCGTATAGCTAAGACTGGCGAACCCTCAAGCGGTTCAGGATGGGAAGACGGTCATCGGATGATGACTTCTACCCGGCGATTGCGCAGCTCTGCCGTATTGGGCGGCGTTTGGATCAGCAGGTTCTCCTCGCCATGGGAGGCGACTGTCAGATCCAGCAAGTCGAGATGCCGGGCCTGCAACTGGCGGGCAATCAGCTGGGCACGCTGCAAACCCACCTTTTCATTGATCGAGGCACTGCCTAGGGTGTCGGTATGCCCGATAATGGAGACGGCCGCGGGCGTGCGTTTACGCAGCGTATCGACAATGCGCTGCAGCGTGTCCTGTGACTCATCAGTGAGCCGGTTGCTGGCACCCTCAAAATACAGCGTGTAATACACCGGAAGCGTCGGCTGGGCTGCCAGCGCGGGGGTAAAGTCCATCAGGATCTGCTTGGGCGGCAGGGTAAAGGTCCGCCCGGGCGCCTCCTTGTCGAGGCTGACAGCCTGCTGGGTTCTGTCGATCTGGGTCGTGCCTGTGGGCGTCGTGACCGTGACATCTCGCGTCTGGCCATAAGGGCTATCCACCAGCACCACATAGGACTTGGAACTACACCCTGCCAGCCACACGGCCAACAACCACACAGCTTGGCGAAACGCTTTACTCATGGTCAACCTTGGCCATGAACTGGGCGCTGCGCGAGGCAATGGTTCCGTGAGGCGTGAGAATTTTGACCGCCTCGGGCTTGAGCCTGGCAATGGTCCCCGCCACGTAATTCAATGTGCCTTGCTTGAGGCTTGCGGCCAGCTTCAGGGCCCCCTTGGCTGGAGCAAACGCAAAGGCCTCGAGCGTGAACGTCGATTGCGGCCCGAACGACATAACAGACCCATCCTCGAGCGTAATCCCGAAGGAGCCATCGTCTCCGGCCTCGAAGGTACTGCCGACATTCACCGGCGTGCCCACCTTGATCGCGACAGGCTTTCCCTTGAGTGTGGTGGTCACGCTGCCTTGTACGGTCATGACATAACCTACCGGCCTGGGCGCGCCATGGGCAGGCCATGCCGCCAAAAGGCCCGAAAGGCAGAGAACGAGCCACGCATTCTTATTCATGAGCGTTGACCTTGAAGTCCGTATCGCACCACGCCTGGCCCTGGCGTCCTTTCTCTGCTCCGTTTCCCTGAGCGTTCCGTGCAATCGCTGTATACATACCGATAACCGTTACGTTAGTTCAAAACGTGCGGGCCATCGGACTAAAAATGCGATGCAGTCCAAACTGCCAGATACTGACTCTCCTCCAGTGCCCGACAGGTATTACAGGTTGTGCAGCAGCTGCCAGAGCGAGGCGCCAATGCCCGTAATGCTTTCCCCTGCAATCAGGCCTGCTGCCGCTGCAATGGCAAACCGCTCGGTTAGCCCGCGCCAGCGCAGTCCGGCAGCCCAGGTCAGGATTGCGCCCAGGGCCATCATCAGGGAGATCGAAGCCGGCAGAATAAACGCCAACCCCAACGCCGCGGCACTGGGCAGGTAACGCGCCAGCCGATCCTTGGCGCAAGCATCCAATACGCCCAGGGCCACGCCTGCAACGGCAGCTATCAGCATGGCCCACTGGATACTGGCAGAAAGTGAGTCCAGGCCCGAGGTCAGCGTCTGCGCTACGGCTTTCCAGGTCGCCACGGCCGGAGCAGGCCATTCCTGCGTGAGCAACATGGTTTGCGGATCTGGAATAAGCGTCTGGTAGACCAGCACCCCGACCACACTGCCTATCGCAATCCCCAGGCATTGAGCGATCACCTGCTTGGTGGGAGTCGCCCCGATGGCATGGCCCACCTTGAAGTCATTCATCAGGTCCGTGCATTGTCCGGCTGCGCCACCGGCCGTGTTGGCACTCATCAGGTTGATGGGCACCTGCCCCGGCGCCACGATGCCAAAGCTCAGCTGCGACAGCTGCCCGATGGCACCGATTGGAGGAATGCCGGTTGCTCCCACGACACGTGCCGCCACAGCTGCCAGGCACAGCGCCAGTGGAATAGTCAGCAAGGCCATGAACCAATCAATGCCAAACAGGGCCGCCTGTAGCACGATGATCAATCCGATAGCTAACACCAAACCTGCCAGCGGGCCGGGTTTTGGCCGCTGCCAGACAGTGGAGGTCTCTGCCGAACGGGATTTCCCCAACGTTCTTACCTGCAGTACACGCAAGGCCAGAGACGACAAGGTCGAAGTCACCATGATCGTCACCCCAGGCCACACCAGCCATTCCACCAGCGTTGCGAACTGCGGCCCCTCGCTGCCAGGCGCAAGCTCTACCAACCCGTGCGCCAGCAGCCACGGCGCTATGCCACCCCAGGCCAAGGCCGCGCCCAGAAGGAGCGTCAACCCGACGCGCAGCCCGATGATGCCGCCAAACCCGACCAGTAGCAGCGACGGATCGAAGGTAAAGGTCAGTCGCTCCAGATGCGCCGTGGGCGACCAGCGAGGAAAGGTCCAGTAAAACGTATCGACAGCTTTGACCAACCCAGAGAACACGGCCGTTCCAAACAGCACCCACAGGCGCCGCATGGCTTCCTGTCCGTGGGTATAGATATGGGTCATGGTTTCCAGCGTGGCCATGCCTTCAGGAAACTTGAGATTGCCATCGGTAATCAGTGATGGCCTTAAATACCAGGCGATCCATATGCCCAGAAAGCTGACCGAAAAGACCCAGGCCATCATCGGAACGGCATCCAGCTGCTCGCCGGTCAGCAGTGTGTAGGCTGGAATCGGCGCTACCAGTCCACCTGAAATAATGGACGCCGCCGCCGAGGCGACGGTCTGGTTGATATTGCTCTCATGCAGTGTCCAGGCAGGCCAGTGCCGGTTACGGACCAGCAGCCCCTGCCAGAAGCCAAAGCCCACCAGCAGCGCGATGATCGACATGTTGAATGACCAGCCGATCTTGAGCCCGGCATAGACATTGGAGGGAGTTAGCACGATGCCTAACACCAGACCGGTCAAGACAGCGCGCAGGCTCAGCTCGCGCTCTACCTTCATGGGCGTTCCCCGGCAGATGCTCGCTGCACGATGCATAAAAAGGAGCTATCAATAGGAGGAAAATTCGAAGCAATCACACCAGATCCTTATTGTATTGGGTGGGGTGTGCAGCACTTTGTCCCTCGGAATCGCCAAAGCGCTCAAAACAACGACCATGAAAAAACGATCAAGGTCCCTGCCCGCTCCCAAATTGGCCGTCATGGGCACCTTGTATATGGATTGCTCACTTAAATTGTCCTGTTCAAGGCAAGATTCATGCTTTTCGCTGGTCTTTACCGCGGCTCGCCTGATCTTTAGAATACGTGAGAACGGTTCTCATTTTTCCATTTGCGGAAATGTTCATGACGACGGGCGAAATAAAGGCAGCTCCTGGGTTGAACGTGCTGTACCGTGACCACGGCGACTGGCTGACAGGCTGGCTGCGCAGGCAGACAGGGTGTAGCCAGCGCGCTGAAGACCTGCGGCAGGACACCTTCGTACGGCTGCTGACCAAGCCTGAACTGCCTGCCATGCGCGAACCGCGGGCCTTTCTGACCCAGATTGCCAAAGGCCTCCTGATTGATCATTACCGCCGCGCCAGCCTTGAACGCAGCTATCTTGAGGCCCTGGCTACACTGGCAGACGAGCACTACCCCTCCGCTGAAGCCCTGGCTTCGATTATCGAGGCCTTGGCGGAACTTGATCGCCTGCTCGGCAAACTTTCCAGCAAGGCTCGAGCGGCCTTTCTATATAATCGCCTCGACGGCTTGACCCACTCTGAAATTGCCGAGCGCCTGGGCGTATCGGTTCCACGGGTTCGCCAATATATTGCTCAAGGGCTACGGCAATGCTATGTGGCCCTCTACGGGGAACCTGTGTGAATGTAAGACCTGTGAGCCGTCAGGTTCTGGATCAGGCGATAGACTGGCAAGTACGCCTGGAAATGGGAGAAACCAGCCAGGAGCAGCTAAACGCCCTGCAGACCTGGCTTGCCGAGCATGCTGAACACCGCCGTGCCTGGGAGCAGCTGAACGGCATCAATCAGCGTCTGCGCATTGCAGAACAACCCGCGGCGCGAAATGCCCTGTTGCAGCCCTCTGCCAACGGGCGTCGGCGCTTGGGTCGCAGTACGTTAGTCATCGCCCTTGCGGGCCTTCTGAGCCTTATTGCGGTAAACCGTTATGTACCGGTGCGTTACGCCCTGGCTGATAACGTAACCGCCACGGGGGAACAGCGCACGCTGATGCTGTCTGATCACACCCGCATCGTGCTGGCGGGTCGTAGTGCCTTGAATGTTCGCTTCGATGAGCACGAGCGCCGGATAATTCTCCTGGCAGGAGAAGCCTTTATCGAAACCGGGCACGACACCGCCAGTCGTCCGTTTATCGTGGAAACCCAGGCCGGACAAATGCGGGCGCTGGGTACGCGTTTTCTCGTGGAAGAGGAATCACGCGGCTCGCGTTTGACGGTCCTGCAATCGGCTGTGGCGGCACAGCCGCGCTTTGGCCTTGGCGAGGCGGTCATTCCCCAGGGCGAGCAGGTCCTCATGATGGCGGACCGACTGGATGAGCTCAAGGATGCACCAGCCAATGCTGACGCCTGGACTCACGGCATGCTGGTGGTCGATAACCAACCCCTGAGCGATGTCGTGGCGGCATTGAGTCACGAGCGCACCGGACTCATCACCCTTGATCCGGCCATTGCCACGTTACGGGTAACGGGCACCTTTCCTCTGCACGATGCTGACCAGGCTCTGCGTGCCCTCGCCCTCAATACACCGATACGAATCGAGCAACACACGCGCTGGTGGCTGGCCGTTAAACCCCGTTAACCAACGGGGTTTCAGCACGACACGCTTGTTTTCTGCGTTTTTCTATCTTCGTTATTCAAAAATATTCCAAGACGGCTCTATCACTTTGCCATTCTCATTCGGCAATGAAACGAATTCGCATTCGCCTCTTGGAGAGAGCCATGTCGTCGCTGTTCCGTCCTTCCTTGCTTGCCGCTGCACTTGTTTTAGGCCATGTCACGTTAGTCCACGCCCAGACGACCACCGCTGAGCGCACCTACCAACTCCCCGCTGCGCCTCTGGCCAGCACGCTAAACCGTATCGCCAGCGAAGCGGGTCTGACCCTGAGCCTTGACCCTTCGGTGGCTTCCGGGCGTACGTCGAATCCGGTCAATGGCCGCTACGCAGCGACCGAGGCCCTGCGCGAGGCCCTGCAGGGAACCGGGCTTGAGCTGACCGAACGCGAACCCGGCGTCTACACCGTACGCGTATTGCCAGCAACGGGCGACACCTTGAGCATGGCATCAACCACCATTACCGCCGGTGAGCTGGAAAATGCCTGGGGCCCCGCAGAGGGTTATGTGGCAACCCGTTCTGCTTCCGGCACCAAAACCGATACGCCAATCCTGGAAACGGCTCGCTCCATGTCGGTTGCCACCCGCGAGCAGATGCGCGACCGCGCCGTGCATAACATTGATGATGCCGTTCGTTATATGCCTGGCATCGTAGCCAGCAGCTACGGCAGTGATACCCGGGCCGACTGGCTGCGGGTACGGGGCTTTGAGCCGACCCGATTCCTGGACGGGCTGCGCCTACCGGACGGCGTCTATGTCGACCCCAAGCCTGAAACCTGGAACCTTGAACGCCTGACCCTCCTGCGCGGCCCCGCATCCTCCATCTATGGGCAGACGCCGCCCGGTGGCCTGATAGACATGGTCAGTTTGCGTCCCCAGGCTGAAACCAGTCATGAAGTGCGTGCCGAAGTTGGCAGTGACAACCATCGCCAGATCAATTTCGACACCACCGGTGCGTTCGATGAAAACGCCAACGTGCTTTATCGCGTAAGCGGCGTGGTGCGTGACAGCGACACGCAGATCGATCATATCGAAAACAAGCGCTACAACATCGCTCCCAGCCTGACCTGGAATATCGATGACGACACGCACCTGACGTTCCTTTCGCAGTACACGCGCGACGATACGGGCGCGACTAGTCAGTTCCTACCTCTTCAAGGCACCAAGATTGATGGCCCGTGGGGCAAGGTTTCTCATCACAAGAATCTGGGCGATCCGGATTGGGAGTACTATGACCGCACCTATTACTCGCTAGGCTACGCGTTCGATCACCGTATCAACGATGTGTGGCAGTTCCGTCAGAATGCGCGATATACCAAGAGCGACTTAGAGTTTCAGACAATTACAGCTGGCGGCTCCGCTACTGCAGTCAGCCCTGACGGCACCGTACAACGCAGCACAACCTCAACTGATGAAGACATCAGCCAATTCGCTATCGACAATAATTTCCAGGCAGACTTCAATACGGGTGATCTGCAACACACCTTACTGCTAGGCCTGGACTATCAGCGCTCGAATACAAACTACACGTCGATTTTTGGTTCAGCGCCTGCGAGCAACATCCATAAGCCGATCTATGGCTTACCTATAGAGCGCCCCGCGCGATCAAATGCCTGGTATGACTACAATCAGAAAATCCACCAGACGGGCCTTTATGCTCAGGATCAGATCGCTCTTGATCGCTGGCGCCTGACACTAGGCGGACGCAAGGACTGGGTAACAACAGATACTGAGTTCTACAACATTTCAGCAAACGGTGCCCATCCAAAAAATAACGATACAGCGTTTACTGGTAATGCTTCCCTGAGTTACATCTTTGACTCTGGAGTAGCACCCTATATTTCTTATTCAGAGTCTTTTCAGCCCAGCACAGGTGCAGATGTTAACGACAAAGAAGCTTACAAACCAACCGAGGGTAAACAGTACGAAGTTGGTGTGAAGTACCAACCTGTTGGATCGGACACATTACTAACTGCGGCGGTGTACAACCTCACTCAAAAAAATGTTTTAACTTCTGCTGTCGGGAATCAGCTACCTACTCAAACCGGTAAGGTAAAAGTGCATGGAGTCGAGCTGGAGGCCACTTCGAACCTGACAGAGAATATCAAGCTAATCGCGGCTTACTCTTACACCAATACAAACGTGCGTGATCCTTCTTATAAAGGCAAGCGCCTGCAGCTCATCCCTGAACACCAAGCCTCGCTCTGGGCTGACTATACATGGCATACGGGCTTGCTAGACGGCTTCGGCATAGGCGCGGGCGCCCGCTACGTAGGCGATACTTACGGTGACAGAGATAATAATAAGCCAGAAGGCCATGCCAGCTCTTATACCCTTTACGATGCTGCCGCGCACTACGATCTAGGCCGCCTCGACAGCCGTCTGAAGGGCGCTTCCGTAGGCGTGAATGCCACCAACCTGTTCAACAAGGACTATATTTCTACCTGTGATGGTTATTACTGCTACTACGGTGACCAGCGTAGCGTGATCGCCAACGTTACCTACAAGTGGTAATCGCATAATGTTGTGACAAAGCCGGTGCCAGGCCGGCTTTTGTCCATCAGAAAGGGACCTGATGATTCGACACTAGTAGCATTGAGCATGCATAAGGCTTGCATAACAACCCATGCATCGCGGACGATCACAGTTCAGCTTTTGTTAAGCTTTGATGAAGAGAGTGCGTGATGTCGATGATCCTCTATCACACCCCCGCATCCCCGTTCGGCCGCAAGGTCGTCGTGATGCTGCACGAGACCGACCTGATCGAGCAGGTTGAGCTGGAGATCGTCCAGCAGACGCCCCTCAATCCCAATCGTGATGTCATCGATGCCAACCCGTCAGGCAAGATTCCGGCGCTGCGCCTGGAAGATGACACTACCCTGCATGACAGCCGCGTCATTCTGGATTACCTGGATACGCTGCATCAGCACACCCCCATGATTCCTCGGCAGGGTCCCGAGCGCTGGCGGCGAATGACACTAGCCTCCCTGGCCGATGCCATAACCGAATCGGCCGTACAGATCCGCTACGAGACGTTCATGCGGCCACCGGGCATGCAGTGGAAGCTCTGGCTGGATAACCAGCATGAGAAGATTGCCCGTTCGCTGGATTACTTTGAACAGACAGCATTGCCCGAGCTTGAAGGCCACTTCGATATGGCCTGCATTGGACTGGCCTGCCTGCTGGGCTATCTGGACCTGCGTGTATCCAACTGGCACTGGCGCGGTGAGTATCCCAAGCTGGCGGCCTGGTACACCGAGGCGGATCAGCGTCCCTCGATGCAGGCAACCCGCCCCGAGGCACGCTAATCGTTTCCAGGCGCCAGCCCTGGCTGGCGCCTCCCAGCCTTAGCAGCGAGGCGACCCGGACACGTATTTTTCCCTGGGATCAACCGCGGCATCCAGCTTGCGCAAGGCCTTGGCTCCAATCAGCAGCGGATAGCGGAAGTGACTGCGGTCCGTCAGATTGACCTCGATGGTACGGGACACATCGCCTACACAGACTTCCATCTCGATGACCGGGCGTTGTGCACTGGACGGCGTATCATCCTCACCGTCTTCATCGCCCTCATCCGAGCGGCTTTTGATCTTGCTGATTCGCGCCAGACGGTGCTCGAATACCGTGTCGTCCGCCTTCTCCGTCGCCAGACGGAAGCTGACCCACTGGTCTCCGTCACGCTCGAACGTCTTGATGTCCTTGGCCGACAGCGAGGCGGTCCAGGCACCGGTATCCATCTTGGCCGGCAAGGATACACCCAGCTCAGGTAGACGGAATGTCTCGTAGCGGCCGTAGAGCGTCGGCTCGGCCGTCGCTAGCACAGGCAGGCTCAAAAGGCCCAGCAGGGATAAAAAACGTTTCACTCAATCACTCCGGCAGGATCACGGACAGAAGTCTCCCGCGCCAGGGCCGCTATGTCCACAACGTACTGAGATTATCGAATCCCCAAGCCTCGGGCGACTCACGTCCAATGATGCGGTCGTAGCCTTTCAGGCGTGGCAAATCGATCACTTCATGCCCGATCGGCTTCTTGTGCCTTGCGTCATAAAACACCTTTACGGTCGGTGTCAGCAGTGACTTGGGGTTCTGCTCCACCACCACCGCAAGGCGCTCGCTTTCCAGCTTTACCAGCGAGCCGACCGGGTAAATGCCGACCGCTTTGACAAATGCCTGAAAGACATGCGGATCGAAGTGCCCTTTCCATTCAGCCATCCGTTTGACGGACTCGGCCGGGTCCCAGCCTCTTTTGTAAGGGCGATCCGACGTTACCGCGTCATACACATCACATACTGTGGCGATGCGGGACATCAGGCTGATCTGCTCACCGGACAGCTTATCCGGATAACCACTGCCATCGTATTTCTCATGATGATGCAGGCAGACATCGATGGCTGTCTCATCAGCTTGCCACGCTGTGAGAATGCGCTCCCCGGCCTTCGGATGACCCTGCATGATGATGAACTCTTCATCCGTCAGCTTGCCCGGCTTGTTGAGCACTTCCAGCGGCATCGTCATCTTGCCAACATCATGGAGCAAACCAGCCAGACCTGCCTGTCGCGCTGCAGCCTCACTCAGGCCAAGCGTTCGAGTAACGGCAATCATCAGCGCCGACACGGCCACCGAATGCAGATAAGTATATTCGTCCGAGGTCTTGAGTCGCGCCAGGCTGATCAAAGCATTGGGATGGCGCAGCACCGAATTAGAGATTTCCTCGACCAGACTGGCAGCATCGCCCATCTCGACGACCTGCCCCATGCGTGCATCTTCCAGCATGCCTTTGACGGCTGTCTTGGCGCTGTCGCAGAGCACTCTGGCCCGCTCTATCTCTTCAGCCATCTCAACTCGAGCGGCAACTCCAGACACAGGCGCCTCAGCGATGTTACTTACCTGGGCTGAATCGACATCAGTCCCCTTGCTAACATCGATCCACAACCCGTCGATGTCACTGTCCAGAATGCGCTGCAGCTCATTCGGTGAACGAATGACAAAGTGCCCTTTCCAGAAGGGATGATCCACCCATGGTGCGCAAAATTCGCTCACATACATGCCCAGACGGGCCTGCGAAACGGGAATACGCTTAAGCATAATGAACAATTACAGCCGTTGTCAGTGTCCTAGATAATCCATAGACGCCATTGCTGCCTAAGCGGCCCGGTAGAGGCTCAGAATGTTTATGGCGCTAACGAAAAGAATAGTACTCAGGGAGACTTCATGCGTCATCTGATCGTCGGACTGACTAGCGGCATTTTGCTCTTTATCAATACCCTCATTTTGATTGGCCCCTTGATGCTGGTTGCGCTGCTCAAGCTGCTCTGCCCCTACAAGCCGTGGCGCGACGCCTGCTCGCGCGGGGTCATGACCATCGCCGAGACCTGGGCAGAAATCGACAAGGTCATCTTCGCGCTCTGCACCCCTACAGTCTGGGACATACGCGGTGCCGAGAACCTGCGTAAGGACCGCTCTTACCTGATCATCTCCAACCACCAATCCTGGGTCGATATTCCAGCTCTCGTGCAAACCTTCAATCGTCGGTCGCCCTACTTCAAATTCTTCCTGAAGAAGGAGCTCATCTGGGTCCCCTTCCTTGGACTGGCATTCTGGGCACTCGACTACCCGTTCATGAAGCGCTATTCGAAGGCCACGCTGGAAAAGCGCCCGGAACTCAAAGGGATCGACCTGGAAATCACGCGTAGGGCCTGCGAGAAATTTCGCGATCAGCCCGTTACGGTCGTGAATTACCTGGAGGGCACGCGGTTCACGCCAGCCAAACATGCCCAGCAGCAATCACCCTAC
This sequence comes from Pseudomonas sp. MAG002Y, assembly GCF_019400845.1. Lineage (NCBI taxonomy): Bacteria > Pseudomonadati > Pseudomonadota > Gammaproteobacteria > Pseudomonadales > Pseudomonadaceae > Pseudomonas > Pseudomonas sp. MAG002Y. Next base: position 131,114 of record NZ_WOEJ01000004.1, read on the forward strand.
CATCATCTACTCAAACCCAAGGCAGGTGGAATTGCCTTTGTACTGGCTTCACTGGGTAAGCAGCTCGATGCCATTCTGGATGTCACGATTCTCTATCCCGAAGGAAAACCGCCCGGCTTCTGGGCTTTACTCAGTGGCCAGGTCAAGCGCGTCACTGTAGACATCCGCACTCTTCCGCTGGAGCCTTCACTGTGTGAGGGGGACTACCAGAATAATCCCGTTTTTCGTGAGCAAGTCCAGCAATGGGTCGGCGCATTATGGGCCGAGAAAGATCGGCGGATCGAGGCGCTGCAAAAAGAAATGCGCCAGGAATAATCCTGGCGCATCGGGAGGAACCGTACACAGGCACGGATCGAAATCCGCGCCCGGACAGGTTTACTGCTTGGCGGCCTTGACCGTTACCGCCTTGATGTCGGCCTTCGACAGCGGGTTGCTGGTCGAATTGGACAATTCCTGGCGATACGGGTTGGTCAGGCTGGACGTCAGGCGGATATCGTTGGATGCCGCACCCACCGAGATCTTGAACGTATCAGCATCCACAACCCAGTTGTTGGTGGCTTCATTGAAGTAGGCCAACGAACGGTCGTTGAGCTGCAACGTGACACGCTTGGTCTCACCCGGATTCAGGAACACCTTGCCAAAGCCCTTGAGCTCCTTGACCGGACGCGCCACCTGCGGCTTGTTCTGACCAATATAGAGCTGAGCGACTTCAGCACCCGCACGCTGCCCTGTGTTGGTTACATCGAAGGACACCTTGATAGGCGCGTTACCCACTACCACCTTGGGCGTTACCTTGATGTTGGAATACTTGAAGCTGGTGTAGGACAAGCCATAACCGAACGGATACAGCGGCTTGATACCGCTCATCTCGTAACCACGGTAGCCTACGTACAGACCTTCGCTGTAGGCCATACGGGTAATCTTGCCGGTGTTGTCGAACTCGGGGAAACCTGCATAGACGGGGTTATCCTGCAGCTTCTTCTCAATGCTGAACGGCATTTTTGCGGACGGGTTGACTACCCCGTACAGGATTTCCGCCAATGCCTGGCCACCGTACTGGCCCGGATAGAAGGCATGCAGTGCGCCATCGACCTGGTCTACCCAGTCAGTCATGTTCAGACCGGTGCCGCCATGCATAACAACCACAGTTTTCGGGTTGACCTTGGCAACGTTCTGGATCAACTGGCTCTGGTACTCAGGCAGATCAAAGCCGTGGTCGAAACCTTCGCCTTCATACTCATTGCTGTTACCCACAGCCATGACAACCGCATCGTACTTGGAGAGGTCCTGCGGAGCAGCCAGCGAGGCCCAGCTCATCTGCACGCCCACCATGCCGCCCATGGTTGAGATATAACCCTTGCGGCGGGAGTACTCGAGCTTGATGTCGTAGGACTTGCCCGCTTCCAGATTGACCTTGCCGTATACCGGAATGGTCGGCGGAATGCTGTTGTTGGGCAGCGGATTGCCATCGCCATTGTCGATGATCTTCTGACCATTCACATACAGACGCACAGCGCCATCCGCACGAACCTTGAAGATCTGCTCGCCGGAGATGGTCGGCGTTACCGATCCGCTCCAGCGAACGGACGTATTCTGATCGTCGCCGGTAACGGGATAGTTCGCGCCGTTGGTGGTATTGGAAACATAGTCCACTGTTGTGGTCTTGTTGCCATTGGCCCAGTCCAGGTTCACATGCTGATCGATACGGGTGTCAGAAGGAGTACCGGACCAGTTGGCATTATTGAAGAACTCAGCCTTCAAACCTTTTTCGGTATTGCCGGAGGCATCGGTGGTCGTCCATTCGGCCGCATTTGGGTCCAGGGACAGCGAGTCGATGAAGTCGACCTTGGCGTTACCAGCCACTTGCTTCAGGCCACTCAACTCACTGACGAAATTGCGTGCATCGACATTGGCACTACCGAAACCGGTAGGCGGCGCGTACTTGGCCAAGTTGCCAATGACCGCAATGGACTTGACCTTGTCGCTGGACAGCGGCAACAAGTGATCCTTGTTCTTCAGCAGAACGATACCTTCACGAGCACCTTCCAGGGCTGCCTGCTGGCTGCTGGCACTGTCCATGTCCTTGGACGCGGCAGGAATGGCCTGGTCGAAGCGGTACGCATATATCTGACGCAGGATCCGGCGAACCTTGTCATTGATGGTCTCGGTCGAGAGCTTTCCTGCCTGAATATAGGGCGTCAGGATGGTGCTATTCATCTGATAGCCCATCATGTCCAGATCGGTACCGGCATCAGCTGCCAGATAGCCATGAACGACAGCGTTGTAGTCGCTCTGCATGAGACCTTTCCAGCCCCATTCCTTCTTGAGCACGCCGGTGATCAGATGCTGGTGCTCACAGCTGTAAACGCCATTGATCAACTGGAACGCGCACATCATCATCGCAACGTTGCCGTTCTTGGCAGCCGACTCGAAGGCGGGCAGGTACATTTCGCGCAGGGTACGCTCGCCGATCCGCTCGTCCAGTGTAAAGCGGTTGGTTTCCTGATCGTTCGCTACAAAGTGCTTGGCATTGGCCCAGACGCCCTGGGACTGGATACCGTTGATGACCGCAGGCGCCATCACAGCGCCCAGATAGGGATCTTCGCCAGAAAGGTATTCGAATGCACGGCCGCTATAGGGCGAGCGGTACAGGTTGGCACCCGGACCTGTTACGAACTGATAGCCACCGGCACGTGTGTCGTAGCCCAGTGCTTCACCAAAGGACTTGGCTCGGTCGACGTTCCAGGTAGCCGCAAGGTTGGGACCCGCCGGGTAAACGATACCCTGGTTGTTGTCCTGACTAGTGTAGCGGATACCCACACCACCGTCTGCACCATGAATCTGGGGCAGACCAAATTTATCCAGCCCCTTGACATCCCAGGGGCCCGTTCCGCCAATCAGTGAAAGCTTCTCGGAAAGAGACATCTGTCCCAGCGTGCTCTCGACCTTCTTTTCAACCTGGGCAGGGTTTGCCTGGGTTACCGCATATGCTTGACCAACTGCCAGAGCCAAAGCCGTAAGCACAGCTCCCTGTAGCTTCATATTTCCCATTATTAATTAAGTCCTGCTTTTAAGTTAATAAAAACGAGTCACTTCGATATTGCCGAATATCAAGTTTTACTGACTTAACAGCGTCCCGCGTCCTGCGACAAATAACCTCAATACAATCAATTAAAGTTATTTGTACAAGTTGAGATTTTTTTGTTATGGGAGCAAACGAGAACAAAAGGTAGCAAAATGATGGCAACAGAAAATCGCGTAAACGCGCGAAAAACCCGAAAAGATTAAGGCAAAAAAGACGAAAAATTGTCAAATGAAACGGTTTAGTAAGTAGCAAACCATTTCTCTAATTTAACTTGAACTTTTATCCATAAAAGATGTCCAGCCAAACTCTCGGCTTTAATCTATCGATTAGAACTTAGTCAAGAATCGAAAATTTAGAGTTGATTTTTTCTTTCAGAAGAAATTAGCTAAATATATCTACCTAACTCAGGCAGATATTTATCCGAAGAGTGAGAGCGTAATGAAAAAGTTTATTTCCAGCCTATGCCTGGTAGCAGGTTTTGCCGTAACAGGATGCGCCCTGGCGGCTGAAGACTCAGCCACTGCCACTCAAGCATCCGGCACGTCCAATGGCCTGATGCAACAGGAGCACAACAGCAAGGCCGCCCAGAAAGCCAAACAGGAGCAGGACACTAAGGGTGGTCGTCCTGACGGCGTGTCCAACCCGAATGCCCTGAGCACCAAATAAGCACTGCTCAGCGCTCAAGCGCCTGCCGTTAAATGAGGCAGGCGCTTTCAGGCAGCTCCAGCTTCGAGACTTGCGAATACAACGACATTGGCTGACTAAGCGCTCAGATTCTATTCAGAGCGGCTTGGATGCTCGCTAATATCCCCTTCCGTTGACATGCCCTTCTGAGACAAAACCGACGAAGCGCCTCTTGCCCTTTTGTCAGCTTTTGTTCAGCTAAAAACAGGTAATAGAAGTAACTTTGCAGCTAAAAAGCGATTTGGCTCACAGCCAATTTCGGTGGGTTACAGCAGCAAACACGTATTATTAAGCGTCCATCTGTACACTAAGTGTTCATTTAACGGTGCGATTATCATCCGTTAGGCTTTGTTTTCTCGTTTAGCCAACGCCCACTGCTTTCTACGCTACCGCCTATAACCATGAACCTACTCCAACCCGCCTCGTCGACCACGGCTGAACGCAGCCCTTCCCAGAGCGCTTCGCTGCCCTCGGTGCCTATGAGCGAGCCACCGCTCACGTCTGTGGATTCCCACAAGCCGGGTGACGATGCCGTATGCGAATGGCTGGTCAGCCAGGGAAAGCTCAAGCCTGGCGATCTGGAGCGGGCCCGCCGTCTTCACGAAACCTCCTCTGGAGAAAGCTTCAGCCACCTGCTGCTGCGCCTGGGCATGGTATCCGAGCGAGACATGGCGCATGCGTGGGCATCACTCCTGGACGTTCCGCTGGTTCTGGAAAGCGATGCGCCAGAAATCCTGGAAGACCCACTTGACGTTTCCACACGCTTTCTAAAGCAGCATCAGATTGTGCCGTTGGGGCAGGACAGCACAGGCCAGATTCACCTATTGGTGGCCAATCCCGCCGAGCGTTATGCCATCGAGGCGCTTGAGTACGCCTGTGGCCGCGCGGCTCGGCTGTCCATAGGACTTCGCAGCGACATCGAAAACCTGATCGAGCGTTATTACGGTCAGGGCCGCTCGGCCATGGGCACCATCGTGGAGAACCTCGACGCCCAGGCTAACTCGGAAGACGACATCGAGCACTTGAAGGATCTGGCCTCAGAAGCGCCTGTGATTCGCCTGGTGAACCTGATTATCCAGCGCGCTGTAGAAAACCGCGCTTCGGATATCCACATTGAGCCCTTCGAGAATCGGCTCAAGGTACGTTATCGCATCGATGGCGTACTGCATGAGTCTGAAGCACCGCCCTCCAGCTCCACGGCAGCGGTGATCTCGCGCGTCAAGATCATGGCCAAGCTCGACATTGCCGAGCGTCGTCTCCCCCAAGACGGCCGCATCATGTTGCGTATCCAGGGCAAAGAACTGGACCTGCGGGTATCCACTGTTCCGACCAGCTTTGGCGAGTCGGTGGTAATGCGTCTGCTCGATCGCGAATCGGTGAGTTTCGATTTTGACACCCTGGGCTTTGCCGGCAAGTCACTGGACAACTTCCTGAGCGTGCTGGAGCGACCCCACGGTATTCTGCTGGTCACCGGCCCTACTGGTTCGGGTAAGACAACCACGCTGTATACCGCGCTGTCGCGCCTGAACACCGCCGAGCGCAAGATCATTACCGTAGAAGATCCGGTCGAATACCAGATCGAGGGCATCAATCAGATCCAGGTCAAGCCGTCCATTGGCTTGGATTTCGCCGGCGCCCTGCGCTCCATCGTGCGCCAGGACCCGGATGTCATCATGATCGGTGAAATGCGCGACCTGGAAACCTGCCGTATCGCCATTCAGTCTTCCCTGACCGGTCACCTGGTGCTTTCGACACTGCATACCAACAGTGCGGCGGGCAGCATCACGCGTCTTTTGGACATGGGAGTGGAAGACTATCTGCTAGCTTCTACAATCAATGGCATTCTGGCTCAGCGCCTGGTACGCCGCCTGGATCCAGCATTGTCAGAAGCCTATGAGCCGCTTCCGGAAGTTATCAGGGAATATGAACTCGAAAAATACACGGATGAACGCCCGATCCGCCTGTACAGGCCACGTCGCGACTTGCCGCCCAATGAGGGCTACCGTGGTCGTAGTGCCATCAGCGAACTGCTGGTCATGAGCGATACGCTCCGCAGCCTGCTCATGCAGCGCGCCGATGCCGCGACACTGGAACAGGCCGCTCGCGCAGAAGGCATGTATACCCTGTACGAAGACGGGCTGCGCCAGGCGCTGGCAGGTACGACTACCTTGGAAGAGGTCCTGCGTGTGACGAGCGGAGACTGAGCATGGCCCAGTTTCGCTATCGCGCACTGGATGCGGCCGGTGAGTCCGTTACCGGCCATCTGGAAGCCGCCGGCCAGGATGAAGCTGTCAGCCAGTTGCAGGATCGTGGACTTCTGGTCCTGCAGGTCACGCCCGCGCAAGGCAATGCCTCGCAGGGTTGGCGTGCCTGGTTCAATCGAGACCCGTTAAGCGGGGCCGGACTTGCCCAGTTTACCCAGCAGCTGGCCACGCTCCTGGGTGCAGGGCAGCCGCTCGATCGCGCCTTGAATATTTTGCTCAGCCAGCCAACGGAAGATAAATCCCGCCGACTGATCGAGCGTATCCGTGAGCGAGTCAAGGGCGGCAAGCCGCTTTCCGCCGCGCTCTCCGAAGAAGGCGGACAATTTTCGCAGCTCTACATCAGCATGGTCCGTGCAGGCGAAGCCGGCGGCTCACTGGAGGAAACTCTGGCGCAGCTCGCTCAATACCTCGAGCGCTCGCAGGCCTTGCGTGGCGAAGTGATCAACGCCCTGATCTACCCCGCCTTCCTGGTCGTTGGTGTGCTCGGCTCACTGGCCTTGCTGATGGCGTATGTCGTACCACAATTTGTGCCTATCTTCGCTGATTTAGGCGTTCCTGTACCGTTCATGACACAGTCCGTACTCTGGATGGGCCAGTTTCTTTCGCAATATGGCCTATTGCTGCTGGCGGTTCTGGTTGCGCTCATCTGGTTCACCGGCGCCCGCCTTCGTGATCCGGAACGCCGTATCCGCTGGGATCGCCGGATGCTGAGCATTCGGATGATGGGACCCCTTGTACAGCGGCTGGAGACCGCGCGGCTGGCCAGAACACTCGGCACCCTGCTGACTAATGGCGTTCCACTGCTGACCGCACTGTCGATTGGCCGCCAGGTCTGCTCAAACCATGCCTTGCAGGGCGCCGTTTCACAGGCAGCCGACCAGGTTAAGGACGGCGGCTCACTGGCCGCTGCGCTCAGCACCAGCAAGCTGCTGCCACAGCTATCACTGCAAATGATTCAGGTCGGCGAAGAATCCGGTCAGCTCGATACCATGCTGATCAAGGTCGCCGACGTCTTTGATGCCGAAGCCAAACGTGGTATCGATCGACTTCTTGCGGCATTGGTACCCAGCCTGACCATCGTCATGGCCGTACTTGTGGCCTTCATCATGTTGGCCATCATGCTCCCGCTGATGAGCCTCACCAGTAACATCTAACCGTAACGAGCCTTGTTTATGACTAGAAAAATGCGCTCCCTCCCCCACCGCAGCGGCGGTTTTACCCTGCTTGAAATGCTGGCTGTCATCGTACTGCTTGGTATCGTGGCTACCATTGTGGTCCGCCAGGTCGGTGGTAACGTCGATAAAGGCAAGTACGGCGCTGGCAAGGCTCAGCTGGCCAGCCTGAGCATGAAGATCGAAAACTATGCTCTGGATGTCGGCGCACCGCCCAAGAATCTGCAACAACTCACTACCAAGCCAGCCAACGCTCGTAACTGGAATGGCCCTTATGCCAAGCCCTCGGATCTGCAGGACCCGTTCGGCCATGAATTCGGCTATCGCTCGCCCGGTCAGCACGGTTCGTTTGACCTGATCTTTTATGGTCAGGACGGACAGCCAGGCGGCGAAGGCTACAACGCCGACGTTGGCAACTGGGAATAAAGAGTGTCATGCCGCGCCAGCCCTCCTGTACCCGTGCCCTACGCACCGTCTCGAACGGTATGCGCTTACAGGGCCGGACATCGCAGCGCGGCTTTACACTTCTTGAGCTGATCGTTGTCATCATCCTGGTCGCCATTGGTCTGACCCTGGTCTCCTTTGGCGTTACCCGCGGACTCGACAGTGTTCGATCCCGCGAGGCCGGTCGTGACCTGACCCTGGCACTGCGTGCCGTACGCACCCAGGCCATCACAACCGGCCAGACCACCACACTGAATTTCGATCTTGCCAACCAGCGATACCAACAACCCGGCCGGCGTCCTCAGTCGCTGCCCAAGGGCATGCTCATGCGGGTAACCACAGCGGCTGACCTGAGTACAGGTCGCAGGACCGCCATCGCCTTCTTTCCAGATGGCAGCTCAACCGGTGGAAATGTCAGGCTGGAAAAGGATGGACGCGCCTGGCGCGTCGATATCGCCTGGCTGACCGGCACCGTCAAATGGCAAGAGGTAAACCCGTGACGGGACAGCGCAGGCCCCGTTCAGAGGGTGGCTTTACCTTGCTGGAATTGCTGGCAGCCGTGGCATTGCTCGCCGTCACCTTTTTCGTATTGATGGGAGGCATTGGCCAAGCCACCCATGCCTTGCTGAAGGACAGCCGAGCGACCCAGATGGCCTTGACGGCCCGCTCGCTACTGGACGACACGGTCCATCGTCCTCTGAAGCCAGGCTCCAGTCAGGGTTCATTGCCTGACGGTACACGTTGGAAGCTGGATATCAGTAAAGCGGGCACAGCGACGACCAGTCAGCTGTATCGTCTGGATCTGTCGTTGACGGCGGGTCGGCATCAGGAGCGCTTCAGCACATTAAGGTTGCAGGGTGTATCCGAGGTCTCGCAATGAAAGCCTCAATGCGCGGCTTCACCTTGCTGGAAGTCCTGCTGGCTATCAGCCTGCTGGGTATCCTGCTGGTCCTGATCGGTTCTGCCCTCATCAGCGCCAATCGGACATTGGCTCGCAGCGAGCAGTACAGCGCCCGACTAGATGAACTGCGCTCTACACAGAATTTTTTACGTCGCGAACTGCAGCAAGCCCTCCCGCTGTCGATCCAGCGCACCCCCACCGGGCAGGGAATGGTGTTTATCGGCGAGCCACAGGAGATGCGCTTTATCGCAACGCTGCCTTCACATCTCGGCGGCGGCATTCATATCCAGACGCTCCGCTTGGCCGGTGACAGCCGAGACCAATGGCTACAGGTCGATTTCGCCAAGATTGTTGGAAACAACCGCACCGAATCCTGGGGAGATCCCCAGCGTTTGTTGCGGCAGGTCAGAAACCTGCGCTTTTCCTATAGCGGCCTTGACCAGAACGGACGACCTACGGACTGGCTGCCGCGATGGCCCTGGCCGCAGCACCTGCCCCAGCGGGTCAGGGTTGACCTGACGGCCGATGGCCCCATTGCCTGGCCGCCTCTACAGGTCGCCGTACGCCTCGACCTGGGCAACTCAAACAGCATGGGGTCTCTGCAGTGAAGCGGCAGCACGGGGTAGCGCTGCTCATTACGCTATGGGCACTGGCACTGCTCAGTCTGGTCATGGCCGGCGTCGTAACCGCAGTACGCCTGGAAAACAAACAGAGCGTCCATCAGCTTCAGGATGCCAGGGCGCATCTTGCGGCGGAAGCAGGTCTGGCCCTGGCTGTCCAGCATCTGACAGGCCTTCAACGAGAGCAGCGCTGGGTTGCGGATGGCCGCCCCTATCAACTCGAATTCGACCGCATGCGCCTGACCATTCAAGTGCGCAGCGAACTGGGAAAGCTGGATCTTAACAGCACCTCATCCGCCTTGTTCATCAAAGTGGCGACTGCATTGGGCGTTCCGGCTGGACAAGCGAAGCAAGTCGCGGCAGCCTTGCAAGCCCGTCAGAACGGGACGGATCCGACGCCCATGCGAACCCTGGAGGAATTGATTCAACTCCCCGGTATGGACAATGCGATGTTTACTCGCCTGGAGCCCTACATCACCGTCTGGAGCGGGTACGATCAGCCGGTTGTGAGCTTTGCAGCGCCACCCATACGGCAAGCCATGGGCCAGAAGAACATCATTTCCCTGGAGGGAGAAGATCCAGGGCAGGTATTGAGTGTGTATAGCCAGGCTGAGCTGGACAATGGTTTCCGCTCTGCCTTGAACGTGACCCTTTTACTCAACCCAACGGATAGCAACATGCAACCTTACCGCGTGCTGCGCTGGCAAGAATGAAAACAATTCGACTGGAATGGCCCAATAGCCTGCGCCCTGCCGTGAATGCCTTTCAGGCGCAATGGCACGCCTCCGTGTTTCCCCGCTTCTTCAACTGGTGGTTTACCGAACTTCGGGCCTGCCTGCCCCCTCGCCTACGCAGCCTGTTCGAGCGAAGCGAACATGAACAGATCATCCGCTGGGACAATGAAGAAGCCTGGCTTCACACAGCGGAGGGTGAGCATCCATTAACCAGTGCCGACTCGCTGGGTACAGAACGCTGCGTTCTGCTGTTATCGCCTCGGCAGGCGCTGGTCAGAACTATCAATCTACCTGCTGGCGCAGCCCAGGACGTCATGGCGGCTGTCGCCTTCGAGATGGATCGCCATACCCCTTTTAAGGCCAGTCAGGTCTATTATGCGGTCCGCCGTTGGCCAAGCCAGCCAAAGCAGCCGCTCCGTGTGACGGTTGCCACCGTACTGAAGGATCGCCTCGACCTATTACTGGAGCGCCTGCAGGCGCAGGGCATTCGTCCCGACGAGATCGATGTGCAACAGCCTGAAGGGGGGCGCCTGGGTATTAACCTGTTGCCATCCGAACGCCGTCAGCTTCGCAAGAATCCGAGGCGTCAGCTGAACATTGGTCTTGCAGTCCTGGCTATCGCTTTGACATTCGCAGCCATGCAGGTCTGGTTGTATAACCGCGCCGTTGCGCTCGAAGCCATGCGTCATGAGGTCAGCCAGCTTCGTGCCGGCGCCCAGGAGATCGAAAGCCTGCGCCAGCAGATACAGAATGGCCTGGGCGCCACTCGCTACCTGACGGAGCGTAAGGCGGGTACTCCACCGCTGAGCGTGATGCTTAGCGAGCTGACTCAGTGCCTGCCCAAAGACACCTGGCTGACGGAGCTGTCCGTTGAAGGAGACGGACAGGTCAATCTGGCCGGCCAAAGCCAGAAGGCTGGCGCCTTGATTGGCGAGATGAAGAATTGTCACTCGCTTACCGGTGCGCAGTTCCAAGGCGTCATCCAGCCAGACGAAAACACCAAGAAAGAGCGCTTCTACCTGCTCGCCCACCTGCGTCGGGAGGAAGCCAGCAATGCGCCGGTCACTGACACCCCGTGAAAGTCGCATCGCCGCGCTGGCCGTTCTGGCGTTCGCGTTGTATGTGCTGTACTGGATTTGTCTGGAATGGTGGTTCGTCGCGCCCCAGCAGGCCATGAACGACGAAATGGAGCAGCTCCGTCAGACCCAGCGTCGGTATGCCGCGCTGCAGGCCCAGCGTGAACCCTTGCAGCGCCAGCTCGAAACCGCACAGGAGCGAAACGCTGGGAGTGACAGCCTGCTGCCCGGTGACGACCCTAGTGCCGTAGCAGCCAACCTGATGCAACATACGGCTGAGCTGATCGAGTCGCACAAGCTGGACGGCGCCGGCTGTGAGTTGCTCAACCGCACGCCCATCGCCGGCAACCCTGGCGATGAGCCCTATGCCCAGGTCAAGGTCAGCTTCAACCTCAGCTGCGCCATCGAGCCGCTGGAAGCCATCCTGTACGACATTGAAAACGATCGCCCTTTCCTTTTCGTAGAGGAGCTTCGCGTCGAGCGTCATGAGGATGCTCCGCCCAAGGGTGGTGCCGGCAGGCTTGAAGTCCAGATGCTTGTCACTGGCTACATGCAGCGTAAAGCCGGTATGGACGATAACGAAAACACGGACTCGGATGACCCGACATGAACGCCGCTGATCAGCGTCGCCTCACCCCCTGGCTCGTCCTGATTACGGGACTATCGGCCGCGCTTCTGGTCATGTTCGCGCTGGGCATTGGCCGTAACGTACAATGGCTGCCTCCCCTTGAAGCACAGCACTCACCTGCAACCGTCAGGTCGCCGGAGCTGCCGAACGCACCGCCTCTGGATGCCTATGCCAATACCTGGCAGCAGCCCTTGTTCAGCCCGGACCGCCAGTCTGATCAGAAAATGGCCGCGCCGGGTCAGCCGACTTACCTTACTGGCTATGTGCTGACCGGCATTATCCTGACCGACTCGCTGCAGCTGGCCCTGCTCAAGGACAACTCAGGCAAGGCGCTCAGCGTTACCCGAGGCAAGGCACTACCCAACGGCTGGAAGCTAGAGTCCGTGGCTGCCAACAAGGCGGTATTTGTCTCCGGTGATCGTCAGCAAAGCTTGCCGCTCGTGATCGAAAAGGCACCTCTTGACGGCGTGTCGGCCCCAGCCGCCGAGGCGCCCAGCTCTACCACGGAAACGTCCCCGGAAGAGGATGACGACTCCGATAGCGAAGATTGATACGGAACCCGGATTCAGTGGCCGACGCGGCCGCCCCCTATTATCAGGAGCACTACAATCGTGACCTTGCGTTACCCCTTGGCCTGCATGGCCACCGCCACCTTGCTGGCAGGTTGTATCTCACCGGCCACCGATACGCAGCAAGACGATGCCCTGCTGCGTGAAGGTCTGGCCGGAACAGGCAGCCAACGCCCCTTGGTAAGAGAGCCCTCGCCCAATGTTCCCAGCTCGTCCGAAACGGGCGATAACCCCCGTACACCGGCCCGCAGTCAGATCATTCGTGGTGATAACCGCTTCATCAACAGTCGAGTGACACCTGCCGCCAAGCCGTCAGCCGCGCCGGACGGCGGTGTAGTATTCAACTTCAACAACCAGCCGATTCGAGCAGTGATCAACAGTATCCTGGGCGATCTGCTTCAGGTGAACTACACCATCGCGCAGGACGTAAAGGGTGAGGTCACTTTCTCCACGTCCAAGCCCGTTGCAAAGACCGAAGCCCTGTCGATCCTGGAGACGTTGCTATCCTGGACCAATAACGCCCTGGTGCGTGAAGGCGATCGCTACATGGTTGTACCAGCCAACCAGGCCGTGGCAGGCCGCATGGTGCCGGCGCTACAGATGCCGGAGCCAGGCAGTGGCCTGTCTGCCCGCCTGTTCCAGCTGGACTACATCTCCGCCACGGAAATGCAGAAGCTGCTCAAGCCCTTTGCCCGTGAAAATGCTTTCCTGCTGGTGGACCCCTCGCGCAATGTCATCGCGCTGGCCGGTACGCCCGACGAGCTTGCCAATTATCAGCGAACCATCAGTACCTTTGATGTGAACTGGTTGAAGGGCATGTCTATCGGCGTCTTCGGCCTGCAACGTGCCAGTGTGGCAGAGCTGATGCCGGAGCTGGATCGCCTGTTCGGCCCGCAGAGCGGCACCCCGCTGGCCGGTATGCTCCGCTTCCTGCCGATCGAACGCACCAATGCGGTGGTGGCCATCTCTTCACAGCCTGAATATCTGAACGAAGTTCGTCAGTGGATCGAGACCATCGATAAGGGCGGCGGCAACGAGCCGCAGATGTATGTGTACGACGTACGCAACATGAAAGCGACCGACCTCTCGCGGTATCTGCGTCAGATCTATAGCAACGAGGCCGTTAATGAAGAGCCGGAAGCCAAGGTCGCGCCGGGTTTGCGTACCACCACCCTGTCGACCAGCAATGGCTTTGGCAACGGTATCGGCGGCAATAGTACGGGCGGCAACACCATTGGTAGCAGCCAGGGCCTGAGCAACGGCATTGGTGGCGGCCTGAACAGCAACAGCGGTATCGGAGGCAACAACGGCACGGGCGGCGGTTTGGGTAGCACCCGTGGAAACGGCACGGGTACTGGCTCGGACAACGACAGTGAAGACAGCAGCTCAAGCAGTACCAACAATCAGAACGGCAATAACGATACAGGCGTCCGGATCACTGCGCAGAAGAGCAGCAACCAGCTCCTGATTCGTGCGCGGCCCTCGCAATGGAACGAGATCCAATCAGCCATTCGCCGCCTGGACAATCCTCCGATGCAGGTCCAGATTGAAACCCGCATCCTTGAGGTCAGCCTGACCGGCAGCCTGAGCCTGGGTGTGCAATGGTACCTGGGGCGGCTGGCCGGTAATTCACCGGTCACCGACTCGAACGGCAACGTGACCAACAGTGTAGTGAACGCATCCGGCAGCCAAGGAGCGCTGGGACGAGGCGGCGCAGGACTCGGCAGTACCGATGCCCTCTTCTACTCGTTTGTCAGCAACAACCTGCAGGTTGCACTGCATGCGCTCGAGACCAACGGCAATACGCGTGTGCTTTCTGCACCCTCGCTGGTGGTCATGAACAACCAGGAAGCCCAGATCCAGGTGGGTGACAATATCCCGATCAGCCAGACCTCGGTCAACACAACGAGCGATCTGACCTTCAACAGCGTTCAGTACATCCAGACGGGTGTCATTCTTGATGTTGTGCCCCGTATCAATCCGGGCGGCCTTGTCTATATGGATATCCAGCAGCAGGTCAGCAGTGATACCGGAACCCGTACGGACAGCAACGGCAACCCGTCGATTTCGACACGCGCCGTCACGACGCAGGTCGCTGTACAAAGTGGCCAGACTGTCCTGTTGGGTGGCTTGATCCAGCAGAACGACGCGGAAAGCGACAACAGCGTGCCATACCTGGGGCGTATTCCAGGCCTGCATTGGCTCTTTGGCAACACCACGCGCAGCAAGAACCGTACGGAGCTGATCGTTCTGATCACGCCACGTGTGATCACCAGCAACAGTCAGGCGAGCCAGATTACGGATGAGTACCGTCAGCAACTACAGTTGATCAGTCCCATCAAGCCTGTCAGCCAGATCGACACCTCCCGTTGACAACCCTGGTGGGTCGTCTGCATCGTCAGGCGGCCCACCAGGTGTTCAGGCATTTCCCTTCGCGACATGGGCAGAACGCTTGAGGCGTCCTGCGTTCCAACCCTTTGGCCACAAAGGAAGTACGATCACTCATGTCCGCTTCGCTACTCGATGCCCGTACCGCTCGCTATTTGCCCTGGCTGGTTGCCATTGCATTCTTCATGCAATCGCTCGACGCCACGATCCTCAATACTGCACTTCCCAGCATGGCACATGATCTCAATGAAGATCCGTTGCGCATGCAGGGCGTCGTGATCGCCTACATGCTGACGGTCGCGCTGCTGATTCCGGCCTCAGGCTGGATCGCCGATCGCTTCGGAACACGGCGGGTCTTTTTCAGTGCCATCGCCTTGTTCACTTTTGGCTCGCTGTTATGTGCGCTGTCTCCCTCGCTCCCCTTGTTGATCGCAGCCCGCGTCATTCAAGGTCTGGGGGGCTCGCTGATGCTGCCAGTCGGGCGACTCGTCATCCTGCGGGCTTATCCTCGTACCGAGTTGGTGCGAATACTCAGCTTCGTGACCGTGCCAGGTCTGATCGGCCCGCTGACAGGCCCTACCCTAGGCGGCTGGCTAGTGGAAGCAACCTCCTGGCACTGGATCTTTCTGATCAACCTGCCGGTAGGCTTGTTGGGCTGTTATGTCACCTCAAAACTGATGCCTGACCTGCGCAGCCCCATTCCCATGCGCTTCGACGGGTTTGGATTTCTGCTGTTTGGCGCGGCAATGATCCTGATATCGGTTGCCCTGGAGGGCTTGGGCGAGCTTCATATGCCCCATGCCCGGGTGGTTCTGCTGCTGGTGGGCGGCCTCGCCTGCATGATCGCCTACTGGCTGCGAGCCTTACGTATCGAGCGTCCGCTCTTCTCGCCGCAACTGTTCCGCACCCGCAGTTTTGCCGTTGGCATATTTGGTAATCTGTTTGCCCGCCTGGGCAGTGGCGCGCTGCCCTTTCTGACGCCTCTGCTGCTTCAAGTGGGCATGAATTTTCCACCGGCCAAGGCAGGTATGACCATGATTCCGCTTGCGCTGTCGGCAATGCTGGTCAAGCCCATCGCCAAGCCGATCATCGACCGCCTGGGCTATCGCCGATTACTGATCGGCAACACCATTTTACTGGGCTGCATGATCGCCAGCCTGAGCCTGATCACCACGGAGACGCCTTATCCACTGCTGCTGATTCACCTGGGTCTTCTGGGCGCCGTCAACTCGATGCAGTTCACCGCCATGAACACCGTGACGCTGATCGATCTACGCGATGAGCAGGCCAGTAGCGGCAACAGTCTTCTGTCCGTGGTCATGCAGCTGTCGATGAGCTTTGGCGTCGCCTGCGCCGCTGCCTTGCTGGGTGGGTTCAAGGATGATTACGCCGATACCGATGTGCTGTCCGCCTTCCATGCCACCTACCTCAGCGTTGGGCTGCTCTCTATTCTGGCTGCCGCAATTTTCGGGCAGCTTCCGGGCAATCCTGACCGCAAGGCGCCTTCGCATCGCGTCGAGGAGCCGGAAAAGAGCCCGCAGAGCGCAGAGGCCTGATGATTCAGCAGGCATAAAAAACCCGAGAGCATTCTCGGTTTTTTTGCTTCTGCGCTCAGCGGTCAGACCACCTGAACGTGCTCAGCCTGCATGCCTTTCTGGCCCTGCACAACTTCGAAGCTGACGCGCTGGCCTTCTGCCAGGGTCTTAAAACCATTGCCTTCGATGGCACGGAAGTGAACGAAAACGTCGGGACCGCTTTCAGGAGTAATGAAGCCATAGCCTTTGGTTTCGTTGAACCACTTGACGGTGCCGTTCTGACGATTCGACATGAAGATGTTGCTCCTTGGTAAATCGGGTTTTGTTATTAAAGCTTTTAATGCCCTGAACGATGCGCCATCAGACCATTCGCCAGGGACTGCGTTGCAAGGAGAAACACCAATCGAGCAGGACGGGGCCACGTGGAAACCTACCGCCTCAGGTCACGATCAACAGCGACCCAAGCAAACACAGTGGTTTGAACTCTACGATAAATTTATTACGAAAGCGATTACACGAAAGCCGCCTGTCGCAAACGGGATAACCGGTACTTCAGATGCGATCAACGGCATAATCAATGCCGTCATTAGGTTTACTTCTCCTAGCATGACATGTCTATAGAAACACTAAATAAGCGTGTTTTTGGACATATGCCATGCTTGATGAGCACCACTTCGGGAATCCATTTCGTGCGTAATATTCTGGTCGTAGAAGATAGCCAACTGGTCCTCAAGCTTTTGTCGCACCTCTTTCGACAGGAGCCCTTGTTCGAACCGGTATTCTGCGCATCGCTGGCCGAGGCTGAACTTCTTCTGGAGACCAGCCCCGGTCAGTTCTTTGCTGCCATAGCCGACCTGAACCTGCCCGACTCGCCCAACGGCGAGGTCGTGGATGTCATCCTTGCCCACAAGGTGCCCTGCATTGTCCTGACCGGTCGCTACGATGAGCGTCATCGCGATGAGCTCATCAACAAGGGCGTCGTCGACTACATTATCAAGGAGAGCCAGTACTCCTATGACTATGTGCTGCGACTCCTGCATCGGCTGGTCCAAAACCAGAACGTCAAGATACTGGTTGCAGAGGACTCCTCCGTCTCGCGGCACTACATGTGTCGGGTGCTCTCATCACAGCTATTTCAGCTGCAGCAAAGTATGGATGGGAACGAGACGCTCAGGGTGCTTCAGGCGCAAAACGATATCGACCTGCTGATCCTGGACCATGACATGCCCGGCCTGTTGGGCTTCGAGCTAGTCAAGCGCCTGCGTCAGCAGCTCAAACGGCACGACCTGCTGATCCTGGGGGTTTCGGCTGATCCACAGGGCATCCTTAGCGCACGCTTCATCAAGCACGGCGCCGACGACTTCCTACGCAAACCCTTCTGCCCGGAAGAACTCAACTGCCGTGTCATGGCCATGCTCGAGCGACGCGACTTGCTAAGGGCGTTACAACAGGCAGCCCGCTATGACTCACTAACCAACCTCCTGAACCGGCGAGCCTTTCAGGAAAAAGCCGAGCTGCACATCAGCTTGGCGCAAGCCCAGTCGCAACCCATTAGTATTGCCCTGCTGGATATTGATTTTTTCAAGAACATCAACGATCAGATGGGACATGCCGGTGGCGACACCGCCTTGATAGCGTTTGCCCATGCCCTGCGAACACATTTTCCGCAAGACATCATTGGCCGCCTGGGCGGAGAGGAATTTGCACTGGTGAGCCAGTCAAGCGAACAGGAGCTGGCCAGACGCCTGGATATCTTCCGCAAACTCTGCACCCGGCTCAATTACCTGCCTAACGCACCCCTGCTGTCCTTTAGTGCCGGGGTTGCCAACTTGCAGACCCAGGCGCTGGAGCCGGCACTTCACGTGGCCGACCAGCGTCTTTATCAGGCAAAGCGCAGCGGGCGTGGCATGACGCTATGTCGCTGACCTGCTGAGTTGGCGGCCACGCCAGGTCGTAGCGGGCAAAAATGTCGGCATAGGTACCATCTGCCTTCATCCGCTCGATCGTATCGTCAAACTGCGCAATGATTTTTTCCTGCTCAGGATGATCTTCCGATACCAACATATGCAGGCCTTTTTCCGCCAGCGGCTTGTCCAGAAACTGAAGCCGGGACGATTGAGCACTGGCCACGCGCTCAATCACACGCCTGGCCACATGCTCCTCTTCGATTGCCAGATCGACACGTCCCGCCAACAGCATTCTCAAAGCCTGCTCGAAATCGGCAACCGCGACCTTGTCCAGGGTTCGATCCTGATCGAACTCTTTCGAATAGGCATATCCTCGTACGACGGCCAACCGGTACGGCCTTAAATCTTCCAGCGTGGAAAAGGTAATCGCGCGCGTTTTCAATGCGATAAAGCGTAGGCGGTTTGCCAGGAAGGGTTTGGAAAACTGCCCCAGGCGCTCTCGCTCGGGCGCGTACCAGATGTCGACAATCACATCATGGGAGCCATTTTGTATGCCATACAGCACCCGCTCCCAGGGCTCCTCACGAAACGTTGTCTCGTATCCGGAGCGGCCAAGGGCCGTCCTGACGATATCTACGGCCAAGCCCTGACCAGCCGGCGAAGTCATGACATACGGCTCCCAGTGGTTTCCAACCAGTCGAAGTGGAGGGTTGGCCCAGGCCAGGAGCGAGCACGACCAGGTCAAAGCCAGGCAACAAAAGGTGAGGACACGCATAGAGCCTCCCTACCGGCATGACAATGCAATGAACAGGATCTTCTTAAGTATGTAGTCTTTAAGACGGCTTTACGCCAGCGGCAGATGAAAACAGAAATCGCTGCCCTCACCTAAAGTACTGCTGGCTTGGATCGTACCGCCATGCGCCTCGACAATGGTTTTCACGATTGCCAGCCCCAGGCCAACCCCCTGGTGTTCACGCTTTTTAACCTGCCAGTAGCGATCAAAAATAAATGGCAGATCGCTTTTGGCAATACCGGGCCCGTTGTCACTGACCGTAAAGCGCACCCCCTGCGCCTCACGAACGACCGATACCCAGACCGTCGAGCCGGGCTGACTGAACTTCACGGAATTGCTTACCAGATTGGAAAAGACACGCAGCAGGCGTTCGTAATCTCCTTTTATGGTTGGCAGCTCCTGCTCACAGGACGTCAGCAAGCGTATGCCGCTCCGCTCGGCCAACGGCTGCAGCATCGCAACGGCGTCTTCCAGGAGCTTGTGCGGATCGAGCAAGGCGAGCCGAAGCTCCAGCTGGCTTTGCTCCATCTGAGAGATTTCAAGCAGCTCATCGATCAGCTTGCCCATATGACCACTGGCTTTTTGTGCATGGCTGACCACTTCGCGCTGCCGCTCATTCAAGGTGATCCCGTCGAACAGGCTGAACGCCATGGTCAACACCGATAAAGGCGTTCGCAGATCGTGCGCCACGACCGCCAGCAGCTCTTCACGCGCCCGAACGGCAATACGGGCGCACCGGGCATGCTGACGCACCTCCTGAACCGCCAGACGCAGTTTGATTTCACGTGTCGCTGAGTAGGCCAGCTCGCTCAAAAGCTCCAAATCGCGGGGACACCAGAGTCGGGAACACTGATCGGCAACAGCAAAATAGCCAAGCAGCTCTCCATCACTGTCCTTGAGCGGCACGGCTAAAAAGGCACCTGTTCCAGTGGGAAGCATCGTCAAAGATGCAGCCACAGGATGCGGTGCAGCGGCATCGATAATCAGCGGCCCCCCTTCAGACAAGACACATTCACCCAGCGCATAGGCCGATCGTTCCCAGTGACTGGCCAGAAAATCCGGAAGGCCATACTGACTTTTCAAAAAGGCACGTCGGTCATCCACCAGTGATATAAATGCGATGGGCACGCCTAACAGGCGAGCTGCCATGGCGGTCAGCCGGTCAAAACCCTCTTCCGGTGGCGTATCCAAAAGCTGCGTCCTGTGCAGCGCCGCCAACCGTGTTGCATCTCCAATCAATTCTGCCGGCTTGCAAGCCGATACGCACGGCGCATCATGGCTCATCCCAAGGCTCCACACCAAAAGGCCCTAACGCTCGCGGCTGCAAAACTTTTTCTGTGCAAGCCCTTCTAATGAGGCGGTTCCAGAGCCATTAAGGCCTGTTTTTCACAGCCGAGAGTCCTGTCTCCGCGTGGAGACACAATCCATGAACAAGGCAGAAGCGATTACACTACGTCGAGGCAGTGCCTTTTGCCCATACCCTAGCCTCACTTTAAATAATTTGTCTCCTGTCTCATGTACAACGTGGCAGGCAACCCAGCAGTGCAAGCCAATGATCAGCGGAGCGCTGTTTGCAAACGACCTGTCATCCAGACAGGCTCAGTGTCCCCTCCTCTTGTCTGCGGCCATACTGGTCAGCCGCACTAAGGACGTCTTTGATGAAACCACACGTGATCGAACTACTCATCAGCGACTGTGATGGCGTACTTGTCGACAGCGAAATCCTGTCGGAGCGCATAGTCATGGACGAGTTGAGCCGTCATGCCCCCAGGACGGAGCTCGAAAAACTGCTTGAGGGTACGTTCGGACTGACAACGCGCGATATTATCCAGCGGGTTGAAGAGCGCTTTGGCATTACCCTCCCTGAAGGCATTCACAAGGATATTCGCACTCGCGCCGAGCAGCTGATTGCAACGCAAGTCGAGCCCATACCCGGTGTCAAAGAGGCTCTCGAGCGCATTGACCTGCCACTGGCCGTTGCCTCAAACAGTCAACGCCACAGTGTAGTATCCTCCGTGGCGCGTGCAGGACTGACCGAGCGCGTTGCCGGTCATATCTTCAGCGCGGACATGGTGGAGCATCCCAAGCCGGCACCCGATGTCTATCTGCTGGCTGCCCGTACCATGGGTGTATCACCGGAAAACTGCCTGGTGATCGAGGACAGCGCCACGGGCGTTCGCGCAGCGCTGGCTGCCGGCATGCGTGTGATCGGTTTTACAGGTGCAAGCCACATTCCTCCCGAGCACGGTGAAACACTTAGACGCCAGGGCGTGACAGCGCTGATCAGCCATATGGATCAACTGCCGCAGCAGGTTGCCGCCCTGCGGGAAACGGCCACCAGCGGACACGCCTGACGGCTATCTCTTGCGACCAACCGCGATAGCCCCCATCGAGCGGCCTGTTACACTGCACGTTTTATTTTGCATGCTGCAGGCCCTCCGTGACCGCTACCTCCTTTACCACCCTTTCACTTTCCGATGCACTGCTCGGCAACCTGGAGTCGCTGGGTTATCAGCAGATGACCCCCATCCAGGCCCTGAGCTTGCCGGTTATCCTGAAAGGGGAAGACCTTATCGCCCAGGCCAAGACCGGCTCGGGTAAAACGGCCGCCTTTGGTCTAGGTCTGCTGAATGGCCTTAATACCCGATATTTCGGCTGTCAGGCACTGGTACTCTGCCCCACACGTGAGCTGGCAGATCAGGTCGCTCAGGAAATACGCAGGCTGGCGCGGTCAGCCGATAACATCAAGGTGCTGACGTTATGTGGCGGGGTCCCTTTCGGACCACAAATCGCTTCGCTCGAACACGGCGCTCATGTGATCGTTGGAACACCGGGCCGTATTCAGGAGCATCTGCGCAAAGGGACGCTTTCTCTTGAAGGCCTGAATGTCGCTGTACTCGATGAAGCGGACCGGATGCTGGATATGGGCTTTCATGACGCTATCGCCGACATCCTGGGCCAGACCCCGACACGACGCCAAACCCTGCTGTTTTCTGCGACCTACCCCTCAGGCATCGAACAGCTAGCGAGTAACTTTCTACGCAACCCCAAGACCATCAAGGTCGAAGCGTTACATGATGATACCCGTATCGAGCAACGTTTCTATGAAATAGACCCGCGCCAGCGAGTTCAGGCGGTTCTTCAGCTGCTTCAGCATTTTCGGCCTCAGTCTTGCGTTGCGTTCTGTCATACGCGCCAGCAATGCCAGGAGGTTGTCGACTACCTGAGGGCGAACAAGGTCTCCGCGCTGGCCTTGCACGGGGATATGGAGCAGCGCGACCGCGATCAGGTTCTTGTACAGTTTGCCAATCGCAGTTGCACGGTTCTGGTAGCAACTGACGTGGCTGCTCGTGGAATCGATATCGCCGGCCTTGAAGCTGTCATCAATGTGGAGCTGTCCCGTGATGCCGATATCCACATTCATCGAATCGGCCGAAGCGGCCGGGCTGGCGAAACCGGCATGGCCTTCTCCCTGGTAGCACCTGCAGAGGCCGGTCGCGCGCAAGCCATTGAGGACAAACAAAAGGCCCCGCTGAATTGGCAGTCCATCGATACGCTGACGCTGGAGAGCCCTGCTCCTTTGGTACCTCCCACGGTCACGCTCTGCATTGCTGGCGGCCGTAAGGAAAAAGTCAGACCTGGCGACGTCCTGGGCGCTTTGACAGGTGAAGCAGGTATTCCCGGAGACAAGGTCGGAAAGATCACCGTTCATGACTATCAGGCCTATGTTGCCATCGAGCGTGACACAGCACGTCAGGCCCTGAAGCGGTTAAGCGAGGGCAAAATAAAGGGACGCTCTTTCAAAGTGCGCATGCTGTAACTCAACAGCAGCCGGCGGGTCACTGTCGGCTGCCTTACTCAACGGAAAGCATCATTTCCAGGCAAATCGAAAAACTCATAAAAAACAACCTTTCAATTGCGAAAAAATATTTCGCCTTTTTACCCTTCCGGCTGAACTTGCTAGGCCAAAGTGTTCAAAGAATCAGGCTAACGCTTAGGTGGCTAACCTAATAATTCTAGCGGTGTCGCATATCTGATTGATTGACGTTGTACCGCCTCGTGAAACGCAAGCAATGAGTTCTATTCATCACTTCGTAACGTTCGTTTTTGTTACCTTGAAATAACCTCTTCTAGATAGCTGTGACCACGCCGTCAAACAGGCTGCTTTCCGGTACGCCTGCGGGGTCGCCACTTCGCTCTAGGGCGCAGCTTACTTCAAGGAAAGTAAAGGCCATCCGGCTTTACCGAAGTATGAATATCGACTATGACTGGTAAGGACGAGACAGTCTGATGAGAAGATTTACCGTACTCGATAGCTTTCGTGGCCTTTGTGCTTTGGCTGTTGTTCTTTTTCATACGTACGTTGTAAACAGCTTTGCGGAAATGAGCTTGTTTACCAACGCTTACCTTTTTGTCGAATTCTTTTTTGTGCTTAGCGGCTTTGTCCTCTATCACACCTATGGTCATAGACTTTCCAGTCTCACCGACTACAAGAACTTTTTCATCAATAGAACCCTGCGCCTCTATCCCCTGCATCTCACCATGCTTGGCGTCTATGTAGCGCTGGAATGCGGAAAGTACTTGGCTGAGCGTAAAGGCCTGCACTTCAATGACGGTGCCTTTTCCGGCGCAACGGCGCCTCACGAGTTTCTCCCTAATCTCCTGCTGGTTCAGGCCTGGCTCAATAACACCATTACAGGCTCATTCAATTACCCCTCCTGGAGCATTAGTATTGAGTACTACATGTACCTCCTCTTTGGGGCTATTCTGATTCTGGCTCGCAGAGGCCATCTCAAGATCTTTGCGCTAATTTCCCTGCTCTCGTTCGTTGTCCTGTGCCTGCCGGAGTCGCCTCTTAAAACGGGCATCTTCAGAGGCTGCTCCTGCTTTTTTGCCGGCGCCTGCACGTATGTCATCTTTACCAAGATCAAGGATTTTCAACTCAGCGCATTAAGCTTTACGGTGCTTGAAGTACTCAGCGTTGGCATTACCTATGCTGTTATCATCTCTCACCTTGAGTACAAGGGTATTATTGCAAGCGTATTGTTCTGCTGCCTGATTCTGGTCTTCTCGTTCGAAAAAGGTTCTGTCTCACGCATTCTGCAAGGTGAATACTTTGTAAAGTTGGGTAACCTGTCTTTTTCAATCTACATGACTCACGCAGCCATTCTTTATATATTCAAAAGTGCTGCTATCGTATTGTCCAAAGTAACAGGCAAAGAACTTACAACGATGCTGCCGTCGCATGACACTCCGGCAGATCTGATCAAGTACATCACGACTGGTGGCGCTGTAACGGATGATCTGGTTGTCTTGGCACAGCTTATTACCGTAGTACTGGTTTCCCGGTATACCTACCAGTACATAGAACTCAAAGGCGTAGCGATAGGCAAACGCTTGACCCGCAAGAAAGAAGCTACCGCGGAAGCTCTGCCTAACGGCTCAATCTGATCTCTTTCCATCCTTATAAAAACCGGCTCTATTACAGCCGGTTTTTTATTGCCTTTAAGGCAGCATATATCTTTAACCCGATAAACAGGATTTGAGAGCATCTTATAATTTACCAAGCCGCTGCTTCGGGCTTTAACAAACCAAAACCAGTAGTAATTTATTAAGCAGACATGTGTCCGCCTCTAACTACTGTAAAAGCGCAGACAATAAAAAACCCTGTAATGCTTGCCGCATTACAGGGTTTCCTCAGCGCTTAATTAAACGACTGGGATAGTTCCAAAACCTTCATCAAGCCCCTTGCCGAAAGGAAATGCTTTACGAGGTTCGTTGGTATTCAACAGGCCCGGCATTTGTGCCTGAATAACGGCTCGATGTTGTTCAATAACAATGTCCAATGCACGGCTAGGCACAAGTTCGATGTCATCAAACGTAATCACCTGGCCCGGAGCAACAGCACGTTTGAGGACGGAATGCTTCAGCAAGCCGATCGGTAGATGATCAGGGTTTTCCGCAATCTTGACGGCCTCACCGCGCACCTGGAAGCCACCAATACCACGTTCGATGATGTCACCTGCCTTCATCGGGTTCTTAACGACAGCAGCGACACTCAATGTGGGAGTCGTCGAGTTGTTCAGCAAAACGCCACCACCCGCGACCACACGACGAATCGTCTTGCCGACCTCCAACGAGCAGAGATGGTAAGGACGAACAAGCACATAGTAAGGACCAGCGCCCAACTTGAAGTATTCGATCGCAGGTGCCTGATCTTCATCATGGCGGCACACCACAAACACGCCGCCAGCCGGATAACCGCTCGGTACGACATAGTCGACGATAGGCTGACCTAGCTGCTCAGCCATCTGAGCCAGCACGTTGGCCGTCTCGTTCAGGTTGGTGGACTTGAGGCCTTCCAGACCCTGACGCGTAATAGTAGCGCCAAAGCCGTTGCCTACGACTACCTGTTCAATCTGCACCTTGGTGCCATCGGTAAACGAGGTTGTCTGATCGATACTGATACCCTGCCGCTTGGCCCAGTACGCCATGTCTTCCGGCTTAGGGTCCAGGTTCAGATAGCCCTTCATGTTGCCGTATACGAGGGGTTTGAAGCCCATCTGTATGGCGTCTTCATGCAAGGCAGCCAACGAACCCGGCTGATCTCCTTCAGCCTCTGTCAGGAAGCCTTTTCCGGCCAGATAGGAGCCTGTGGTGACCTGCAGTTCAGCATTGATGGTCACCACCTGCAAACCTGCCTGAAAGGCGCGCTCGATGACCTCTGTACCGTGGTAGACATCACCACTGCATTCAACGATAAGGTCGGAATTGTCCAACACCTCATCCAGCGAATTGGTCAGGCACTCAGGAAGTGGAAAATCCGAAATGGTGTTCAGGCTACGGCGAGTAAAGACCTTGGAAATAACCAGGTCTTTATAATGCTTTGCAATCAACCTTACAAAGCAGCGGGAAATCATGCCTGTTCCGACAACGCCGACACGTTTTACTTGGAGGTTGGACATACGAACGAATCCTTTCAGAAGTGGTAGGTATGCAGCGAACAGAAGAGAAAGCGCTGCATATGTCGTAACTAGGAGTTTGAATTGGTTGGCAGCAAGGCCTTGGCGATTGCCTACAGACATAACGCGTTCACAATCGTGCTGTAGGACACAAAGCTAGTTTAAAAAGTTCCTAGTTACTTGTTTTATTTCAAAAAATTACTGTCAAAAAGAAAGCGCCAATTTATCTAATGGAATTAATCCTTATAATTCCAGTGGATTAATTAATGCTCTAGATCAAACTACTGCCCGCACAAGCTCGCAAAGCACTTTAAATTAAGTCTAAAGCGCTATAACCAGCCTAAATCAAATTCTTAATTTAAATAGCGAATAAATTTAAAATTGTGACGATTGCAAGACAATGACCGATAAGGAATTCGCAGGTTAGCTGGTCCTTCAGCTAACCTGTCAGATTTAGGCTGTTTTTACAGCGGTCCAGTACGAGCGCTTGAATAGGTCACGCTCACCCAGAACGACCAGAAAGACCAGCAGGCACAGCAGCAAGGCCACTATGTAGACCACCAACTCTACAAACCCGTCAGGCTGAGGGCCTACATACAGCGTGGCAAACGTAACGGCCAGGGCAGCAGCCGTCCAGCGGGCAAGCACTGCAACGCTTAATCCTTTGGGTGATGCTTGATAAAGGAAATAGGCCATGCATAGCGCTTGCACGAAAAAGCCAATCGACAGTGAATACGCAAGGCCATTGGCACCGTAGATCTTGTACAACACAGCATCCAGCAGCACCGTCAGAGCGGAACTGACCAAGGTTATGATGAGGAATGCACGCCCCCTTTGCTGAGCCAGCAAGGCACGTCCCCAGATCAGAGCGAGTCCCATCCAAGGCAGGCCAATAGCGTAAGCCACCACCAGGGAAGCCGTAGCCTGTGTCTGGGCCGCGCCAAATGCACCGCGCTCAAGCAAGACCTTGACTACAGGCTCAGGGAAAGCGATTAGTACCACCGAGGCAGGCACTAGGAACAGCAACGTTGCCAGTGAGGCTTTGCGGGATACAGCATTGAAACGATCGTGCTCGGAATCTGCCCAGCTTTTCGCCATGTCTGGAAACATGACAGCCAGAACCGACAGCGCATAAAGTGTAAGCGGGATGGTAACGATGCGATAAGAGAACGACAGCATACTGATCGTCCCTTCAGCCAGGAAGGAAGCGAAGAAGCGCTCAGCCAGCATACATCCCTGCTGTGCACCTGCGGCCACCAGCACGGGCGCAAACGTCAGCACAAATTCGAAGCCTCGACTTTCCAGCTTTCCTTTTACTGCTCGGCCAGTCAGATAACCAATCCGCTGATGCTGGATAAAAATCAGTATCACCTGCGGAATCAGCATGCCTGCAAACAGGTAGATTCCGCTGGGATAGAACGCATAAATGCCAATGATGGCACCTAGATTCATCGATACCGTACGCGCCATCGGCAGGATGAAGATCCGGTCAAGACTCAGCAGTGCTCCCTGACAATACAGGATGGCCTGTACGAAAATCAGGAAGGCGCCTACGGAAAATACCAGCAGTCCCGCATTGACCTGATCAGCCGTCCAGCCAGGCGCCAGTGCCTTAAGTACCCAAGGGCTGCCCAGGGCTGCACACAGTGAAACCAGAAGACCAAACAGCATGACTCGCCAGTAGAGCCACCGACTGGACAGGATGAACTGATCCTCACTTTCTGATCGTATGCGTTGCAGGTATGGAATCATGGCATCGCGTAACGCGAGGCCGAAAAAATTCTCGAAGAATAGCGGCAGGATCATCGCAACGAAGATGAGATCCGTTTCCCAGCTAAGCCCGAACTCCTTGGCGATCAACAGATCACGCAGAAAGCCGAGAAGAAAACTCGCAACGGTGATGAGAAGGATAATTACGGTCTTCTTCATGTTTCTTTCCTAGAAAAATTACATCCATACCAAGCCCGATCGCTTGCAAGAAACACAAGGCATTTAGTCAAGACACAGCAGGCTTCGGACTCGATACCACAGCACGGGCTTACCGGCTCCCGTATAAATCTCCCGGAGCAGATATCAAACGTCCGGGATTTTGCTGCTGCACTGACAACGTAATCCTAAAAATATTTCGTAACATTCCTAAACTTTAGGCTTTTCCTGCTCATACCTGGCTGGCGCACACAAAATCTGTGCGCCAGTCTCCAATTAACGAGCAGTCGTTGGCGATCACTCAGCCTTGCAGGCCCTGATAAGCCGCCAACCACTATAAAGAGCCAATCCCACCGCGCCAGCCAAAGCCGCTGTCTTGGCAGGCTGCTGGCTGGCCTGGGCATACAGACTATGGCGAAACATGGGACCGGGATTACGTCCCCTTGTAGAGCCACTAGTGACAGGTTCGTACAACGCATCTGACGGGAAAGCATCGGCTGTTTTACTCTGCTGAGCTGCGAACAGCGTCTTTATAGCTATCCAGTCAAATAACCGTGGCGTCAGTTGAGCCGCCCGAGTTATGAGCTTGCTGTTCCCGATGTACACATCCCGCTTGGGCCGTTCAGCGGCGCGCAGGATTGCCCGAGCGACGGTTTCCGGGACATAGGTCGGGGCTGGCAAGTGAGGCGTATGGGCAAGGTAATTCTTGGCCCTGTCGTTAATGGGCGTGTTTGTTGAGGAAGGCCTAATCAAGGTCACGGCTACAGGCACAGTGTCATGGCGAAGTTCTATGCGCAAAGCATCCGTGAAGGCTTTAACGGCATGTTTGCTGGCGGTGTAGATACCTTGCAAGGGAGCAACGGCTTCCGATAAGGCACTCCCCAGATTGATCAGGGTTCCACCTTCCCGCTGCCTAAAGTGCTCGACAGCCACCAGTGATCCATTGACCACGCCCCAGAAATTCGTTTCAAACACTTTTTTGAGGTCGGCCTCACTTACCTCCCACAGCCGCCCCCATACCAGCGTGCCTGCATTGTTTACCCAGGTATCAAACCCATCAAACCGCTCGACTGCTCTTTTTGCCACTTGCTCCAGATCCGCTCGATTGCCTACATCGGCGGCAACATGAATAGCCTGTGCGCCCCACTGCTGACTGAGCTCATGCTGCAGGGACTGCAGAGCAGCTTCATCACGTGAGACCAGTACCAGCTTCGCGCCCTTTTGAGCAGCCATTCGGGCAGTTGCCAGACCAATACCGCTGGTGGCGCCGGTAATAACGATCGTTTGCTGATGTAACGGCTTGGGTACAGGCTTCATCAAAGGCTCCAATAGTCATCTATTCCTATCGGAGCCTTTCA
Organism: Pseudomonas sp. MAG002Y; assembly: GCF_019400845.1. Lineage (NCBI taxonomy): Bacteria > Pseudomonadati > Pseudomonadota > Gammaproteobacteria > Pseudomonadales > Pseudomonadaceae > Pseudomonas > Pseudomonas sp. MAG002Y. Next base: position 160,160 of record NZ_WOEJ01000004.1, read on the forward strand.
AGCCCTTCAGGATTCCTTCAACCGGATATATGGATGATCAGACGCGGCTATCTGAACGACACCTTGCCAGCAGGGATAGGACGTCCTGGTCAGAAACCGGACAAAAATCCTGATAGTAGGTCTCGATGTGCTTGACGACATCGGGCGTCGCCAAGCAGACCACGTCATCGGCCAGTGTTCTCAACCCCTCGGCGACGCCTGCAGGCCCAACGGGGGCCGCCCATACCAGACGTGCAGGCGCAGCCTCGGCCAATGCGACTAGCGCAACCCTGGCAGTGCTACCCGTTGCCACGCCGTCATCCACCACAATGACTGTACGACCGGTAATCACCATTGGATCGGTATAGCCACGGTACAGCCGCCTGCGCCGCTCGATACTGTCTATCTGTCGGTCCCGCTCCGCCTCGAACCATCCGGCTGGCGGGTTGAGATACTCCAACATTGCCTGGTTTGCTACCCACCGCCTGGCAGCCCCATCAGTAACGGCCCCCAACGCCATATCCTTGTTACCTGGCGCGCCGATCTTGCTCACCATCAGCACATCCAGAGGCGCCTCCAATTCTCTGGCGACCTGATACCCCACCGGGACACCTCCGCGAGGTACTGCCAGTATGATGGGGTTATGGTGGATATACGGACGCAGCCGCGCAGCCAGCACCTGCCCTGCCTGGCTGCGATTCTTGTAAAGTACTGCCGGGCTCCATGCTGGTTTCATTGCCTGCCCTATGCCGTTCGGTCAGCCACCGACTGGTTGTTTACGGATCTCTACCTACCTATTTATAGACCCAAAACTGAAAAATGACTCACCGGTCATAAATAAAACTCAGTAAGTCATCCAGAGATTTAAAAGGCGATTATCAACGTCTCACACTCTGGTTTCTGTCACGTACCGGCACCTTTATGACGAAACAGCAGCTCTACCAGCACATTGTGAGTACATTGCAAAGTGACCTTCAGGCCGCCATAGCCGCCGCGCAAGCTGCACATGAAACGGCGACACATGAAGAGAACGTAGCGGAAAACAAATACGACACTCGCGGACTCGAAGCGGCATATCTAGCGGCTGGCTATTCAAAGCGCATACAAGAGATTCAGCAGTCCTTGCAGGCTTACCGTAATCTCGTCATACGTACCCACGAGGCGGAACACGGTGTTCAGCTGTCTTCCCTGGTCGTTGTCTGCGATACCGTAGGCAAGCAACAAACCTTTTTCCTAGGCCCGGCAGGAGCGGGTCTTAAAATCAGGACAGATACCGGAGACATCATGGTGATCACACCCAATGCACCGCTCGGGCGGGCGCTACTGGGAAAAACCGAAGGGGAAGAGATCAGTCTTTCAATCGGCAGCACAAAGCAAATATTTGAAGTTGTATCGGTCGAATAAACAGGCCTTTCCGGGTTTTTCTTTGCTCAGGTGCTGGTCAAAGCCAGTCTGGAAAGATATACTGTATATATAAACAGTAATGACGAAGGCGATGAGGTGATGAATGGCCGTCGAAGTCTTGTACCGCAGCAGCCGAGATCCGGAGCGCTTATTCATGGATAAAGCTGAAGCTGATCGCTATGACAAAATGCTGGAGCTTGCTGAGTCTCTGGCAGAAGTATTACAGAAAGCCGTACCCGATTTGACTGACAAACAGGCAGAAGATGTCGGTATCTACATGGCTCGTCATCGCGATCTATTCGCCAAGGCGTTCAAGAGTCAGCCCGATGTGCTAGCCGAGCTGAACGGAAAAGAATCTGCCTGATTACAATGTTGCCGAGGCAGCCTTTTCCTGGTCTCGCCAGAGCAGGAAAACACGTAGATCAAACTCGATCTGGTGATAACCCGGCAACATATGCTCGCATAGCTGATAAAAGGCCCTGTTGTGCTCGTGCTCTTTCAGATGCGCAAGCTCATGGACCACAATCATTTGCAGAAACTCGGGCGCTGCCTCTTTGAACAAAGAGGCAATCCTTATTTCCTTTTTCGCTTTGAGCTTGCCGCCATGTACGCGTGAAATGGCCGTATGTAACCCTAGCGCTTTCTGCATCACATCAAGCTTTGCATCGTAAAGCACCTTGTCTATACCAGGCGCATTCTTGAGGTGCGTCTGCTTGATCTCCAGGGCGTAGGTATAAAGTGCCTTGTCGCTTTGTATGGGGTGAGACCCAGGATAGCGACTGGACAGGTATGTCTGTAGGCGGCCTTGTTCACAGAGCAGACGAACCTGCTCCTGCAGTGAAGCCGGGTAGCCTTGCAGGTATTTAAGAGAAGCCATGATTGGTCGTGTCACTCGCTACCGTGGTGGGACCACTGACGCCTGAATAGTGAACCAGCCCACTATTGTAAAACACAGTCGACCTCCGCTCCTAAAAATGCGAGTCAGGCACAGCAAAGTGCCATCGAAACCGTGTAAAAGCGTGGGCAATCCTGTGGTTTATATCTGGCTGTTTCGCTGCAAATGCCGTGACGCTTGTCGTCTCTTTCATTCAGCGATCAGCATCGACCATACCCTCAGCGTTGCAATGGAATGCATATGTCTCATACCGACTTGGCTATAAGCGGAGAAGAGCTGACCCCGCGTGCTCCAAAGGATTTGGCTGCTGATCTCCTGCAGCAGATCGGCCTGGACGTTCAACCCGCTGAACCCGCCTCCTCTTCCCCTGCGGAAGCAACACACGCATCGAGTTCTGCCTCGCCTGCATTATCCGAGGTGCTACCGCGCTCACCCTTCAGCCTTTTGCACATGCTTCACCTCGTACTGGTTGTGGCTGGGTGTGCAGCGATCGTGCTTTTCTACGTGGCGGTGGTTACCGTTATTGCCGCCCTCCTGTTCATAGCACTGCCTGCACTCGATGTACAAAGCCTGACCTCAGTTGAATTACCTGAATGGGGGCCTCTCGCAGTAAAGTCTTTTCTGGCCTGCCTGGGCGGATTCATCCTGTTCTTTACCGCAAAGCCTGTATTCACGGCTCGTCGTCGCGAGAAGCCAGCCGTCATTCTCGCACCAGGGCAGGAGCCAGCACTCTGGGAATTCGTGGTTCCTTTGTGCACAGCCATGCAAGTGCGTACCCCTATAGAAATTCACCTGAGCAATGAAGTAGATGCCAAGGTCCACCTGGCTTCCGGCTGGAAAGGTCTGGTTAAAGGCGATGTCACCTTGACGCTGGGACTACCGTTAGCGGCAGGCTTTTCCAGGCAACAGCTTGCCGGCGTCCTGGCGCATGAGTTTGGCCACTGCGCCCGGCGCTTCAATATGCGGTGCTACTACTTTATCAATTTCTGCAATGCCTGGCTGGACCAGCGGGCCCACTTCAAGGACGCACTGGGTGAGCGCCTCAAGCACCTTAGCGAAGCTGAGACCTCGCGAGTGACCAACCTGGGTGTTCTGGTCGCTCGCATCGGCATGCGTCTGCCACGCCAGCTTCTGCACTATTGCTTTCTTCTTAGTTACCGCCTCTCCAAGCCTGCCTGTAAACGGCTGGAGTTAGAGGCAGACCGTTATGCGGCACAGATTGCAGGCAGTGATACGTTTCGCGCCGCCACTCTGCATCATCATGCGTTGCGCTGGGCATTCAGACAGGCAGATCGCCAGAACGTGAGTACCTGGAGCGAAGGCGCGCTGCTGGCAGACATGCCACAGGCTGCTGCCCTGGGCGCCACCCGACTCGATATCGAGACGCAACGCCGCCTGGAGGCCAAGCTGCGCGACAGGCAACGCTATTGGCGTGTTCATCCTGCCGATGTCGAACGTATCGAGGCAGCAGAAGCCTTGGGTAGCACAGCGCTGATAACAGATGCGTCTCCTGCTACCGGGCTATTCGAATACTTCTCTCAGTACTGCCGACAAGTCACGACTGCGTACTATCAAAAACTTGGACTCGATGTGAGCCTGACTCAGTTTCGTGAAGCCAACGCGGCTACCTTCGATATGGACCAGAACAACGAAACTGCCTTTCTAAACAGGTGGACACTGGGTCAATGGGCTGACCTGCCCTGGCTTCCTCTGCATGCGCCTGCCGGTAAAGAAAAGGCCACCATGGACTGGGCAGCCGTCATCTCGGTCTTGAAAAACCGCACAGAGGAAACAGGCCTCAACTGGCAGCATGCACAGAAAGAAGTGCAGCGGCGCTTTACGTTGGCTTATTGTGATGAGCTGAACGCTCATCACATCACAAACCATATCCATGGCGTAAACACGTTTGATCCAGAGCGCTATCTGAACGAGTACAGGAATATCGATACCTGGCAAAGCCCGGCTCGTACCGTCATGAGTGACGTGGCAGCGCTGCTCCGCCAGCGTATCGACCTGTCGCTCAAAAGCCATCATCCGGGGCATGCACAAGCCCGCGACCTGGCCCAGTTGCTGTTTTCCCTCACCGAGCTCTATCCCGATTATGAGCGACTGCGCGAGTCGCAGTTATTGGTCAAGGAATACAACAGTCTTCATCGTCTACAAGGCAGCATGCAGACCCACCAGCTTAGCCACTATGCGCTTCTGGACTTCCGGACCCGGACACAACGTCTGGTAAAACAAGCCGAAGCCATCAAGCAATATATCTTGCCCGGCGAGAGTATTGGCGGTTACCTCAAGCAGCAACATCCCTACCTTGAAGCCGAAGCAGGTCCCCTCCTCGACTTCTACCAGAAAAGTGATGCCTTGCTTGAAGCGTTTACCTATTGCTATCGATACACCTTCAACCTGCTTGCCAAGTGGTGTCTTGAGGCTGAAGCCGCCAAGGGACTCTAAATTGCAGCCAATAAAAAGCCCGCATCGAGGCGGGCTTTTTATTAAAGCGTGATCAGTTGACCTTGGGGTCCAACTCACCCTTTGCATAACGCTCGAACATTCTGTCCAGCGAGATCGGCTTGATCTTGGAGGCCTGGCCTGCAGTACCGAACGCTTCGTAGCGAGCGATACAAACATCACGCATGGCCGATACCGTCTTGGCCAGATATTTACGCGGATCGAACTCGCTGCGATTCTTCGCCATGAATTCGCGAATCGCACCGGTAGAGGCCAGACGCAGGTCGGTATCGATATTCACCTTACGGACACCGTACTTGATGCCCTCAACGATCTCTTCGACCGGTACACCGTAGGTTTCCTTGATGTCACCGCCATACTCGTTGATGATGGCCAGCCACTCTTGAGGGACGGAGCTGGAGCCGTGCATGACCAGATGAGTATCTGGAATGCGTGCATGGATCTCCTTGATACGCTGGATGGAGAGCGTATCCCCAGTTGGCGGCTTGGTGAACTTGTATGCACCGTGGCTGGTACCGATGGCAATTGCCAGGGCATCAACCTTGGTAGCCTGTACGAACTGGGCAGCCTCTTCTGGATCAGTCAGAAGCTGGCTGTGGTCCAGTGTACCTTCAGCGCCTACACCGTCTTCCTCACCTGCCATGCCGGTTTCCAGGGAGCCCAGGCAGCCCAGCTCACCTTCTACCGAAACACCACAGGCGTGGGCAAAGGCAACGGTCTGCTGAGTAACGCGCACGTTGTATTCGTAGTCAGAAGGTGTCTTGCCGTCTTCTCTTAGAGAGCCGTCCATCATGACCGAGCTGAAACCCAGCTGAATGGAACGCTGGCAAACGTCCGGGCTGGTGCCGTGGTCCTGGTGCATGACTACGGGAATGTGTGGAAACTCTTCAACGGCAGCCAGAATCAGGTGACGCAGAAATGGCGCACCTGCGTACTTACGAGCACCTGCAGAAGCCTGCACAATGACCGGAGAATCGGTCTTGTCGGCTGCTTCCATGATGGCCCGCATCTGCTCGAGGTTGTTAACGTTGAAAGCTGGTACGCCGTAGCCAAACTCGGCTGCGTGGTCCAGCAGCTGACGCATGCTGATGAGTGCCATGGTGATCCTATCTCCCGGTATGGACCTATTATGTTTTCAGCCTGCACCACTGGCAGACTGTTTTTCAAGCAAGAGCAGCGCACTGCTCTTGCTGTATCGTTTAACTCGTCAATTTCGAGTGATCACTCGGTCCGCATACTACGTCCCGCTTAACGGCAACCATCCGCACTTGTTGTCTGATCGGATGCACCAGTTGTCGTGGCTACCCGCTCATCGTTCTGGCCGGTGGGTGTTGCAACGGAGACCGGTGGCGGCGAGAAAGCACGACAGGCCTTGTCGGATGTTGCGCCGGCACAGCCAGCCAGCATGAGGCAACTAAGTACAGAAAAAGCAGCGAGACGTATCATGGCGGTTATCCTTTAGCGCGTTGTTCCAGGACTTCGACCGCCGGAAGAACCTTTCCTTCCACGAACTCAAGGAATGCACCACCGCCAGTAGAGATATAGGAGATCTTTTCGCCTATACCGTACTTGTCGATAGCCGCCAGGGTATCGCCACCGCCAGCAATCGAAAATGCCTCGCTGTCAGCAATGGCTTGAGCCAGTACTTTGGTGCCATTACCGAACTGATCGAACTCAAAAACGCCGACCGGGCCATTCCACAGAATAGTCTTGGCCGATGTGAGCAGCTGGGCAAATTGCTTGGCCGTTTCTGGGCCGATGTCCAGAATCATGTCGTCATCCGCAACATCGCTGATGGATTTAACCGTTGCTTCGGCAGACTCGGCAAATTCCTTGGCGACAACCACATCGACCGGCAGAGGCACGCTGACCTTAGCAGCAATGGCCTTAGCCGTATCGACCAGCTCGGCTTCGTACAGAGATTTGCCTACCTTGTGACCAGCAGCAGCTAGGAAGGTATTGGCAATACCGCCGCCTACAATCAATTGATCACAAACACTGGACAGAGAATTCAGAACGTCCAGCTTGGTAGAAACTTTAGAGCCCGCCACGATGGCAGCCATTGGACGCGCGGGCGCCTTGAGGGCTTTGCCCAGCGCATCCAGTTCGGCGGCTAGCAGCGGACCAGCTGCGGCCACTTTCGCAAACTTGGCGACACCGTGGGTAGAGCCCTCAGCACGGTGAGCGGTACCAAAGGCATCCATGACGAACACATCGCATAGCGCGGCATACTGCTGAGCCAGCTCATCAGCGTTCTTTTTCTCACCCTTGTTGAAGCGCACATTTTCCAGCAGAACGATATTACCCGGCTGTACATCAACACCGCCCAGGTAATCCGTCACCAGCGGAACCTCACGATTCAAAGCCTTGGACAGGTATTCCGCTACAGGCTTCAAGCTGTTCTCGGCGCTCGCCTCACCTTCGGTCGGTCGCCCCAGGTGCGAGCAGACAATAACAGCAGCGCCCTTCTCCAATGCCAGCTTCAGCGTCGGAAGCGCGGCGACCAGACGAGCATCGCTCTTGATCTGTCCATCCTTTACCGGAACGTTCAGGTCCTCGCGAATCAGGACACGTTTACCGTTCAGATCGAGGTCGCTCATTTTCAACACGGACATGTATGCAATCCCTTCGTTGTGCTTGTTCAGATCGGCTTGGCGACGCGCAAGAAATGACTTGCCACGTCGATCATGCGGTTGGCAAAGCCCCATTCATTGTCGAACCAGGCCAGCAGATTGACGAGCCTTGGCCCCGATACACGGGTTTGACTGCCATCAACGATGGCGGAATGGGGATCATGATTGAAGTCGCAGGACGCGTGCGGCAACTCGGTGTAGTTCACCAGATGCTGCAAAGGGCCACCCATCGCAGCCTCGCGGAGCAGACCATTAACTTCCGAGACAGTGGTATCACGCGAAACATGACAAGTGATATCCAGCGCCGACACATTTACGGTCGGTACACGAATGGCCTTGGCCTGAACGCGCCCCGCCAGCTCCGGCAACAGGCGCTCGATTCCACGATCCAGCCCTGTAGAGACCGGAATGATCGATTGAAAGGCCGAGCGGGTACGGCGCAGATCATCGGCGTGATAGGCGTCGATCACGGGTTGGTCATTCATGGCTGAATGAATCGTGGTTATCGAGACGTATTCAAGACCCACGACTTCGTTCAAAAGTTTCAACAGCGGCACGCTGCAATTGGTGGTACAGGAGGCATTCGAGACAAGCCTCTCAGTACCGCGCAAGCTGCCCTGATTGACGCCATACACAATGGTGGCGTCTACGTCGCTTTCGCTGGCCATCGGCTGGGAAAACAAGACGCGGGGCGCACCGGCTGCAAGAAAACGCTCACCGTCTGCACGGGTGCTGAAGGCGCCAGAGCATTCGAGAACCAGATCGACGCCCAGACGCCTCCAGTCAATGTCATCAGGATTGGCGCAGCGCTGCACATGCATGCTGCAGCTATTGATGCGCAAGCGATCCCCTTCTATGGCAACTTCGCCGGGAAAGCGTCCGTGAGTCGAGTCGAAGCGTGTTAGGTACTCCAGACTTGGCAGGTCAGCCAAGTCATTCAACGCCACGAGTTCGAAATCAACCGAGGCGCTGCGCTCATGTAGCGCACGGACCAGGCACCGACCGACACGGCCGTAGCCATTGAGCGCAACACGATAAAGAGAATCAGCCATGAAAGTGGGTTTCGGTGTCCAGAATTGAATAAGCAATGGCTAGTGATGTTACAAGTGTAGCCTGAGCAATGACACACTACACAAGCCCTAAGTGTAGGCTTTCAGACAATCTAGGCGAGCGAATCCAGAAAAGATTAGCGTAGCTAGAAGCGAATTTGCTGAAGATGCCGCTTCATTTGCAAAATAAAACACGCTTTTTCGTAGTCGATAGACGGATTGGCTACAAAATACTGGAACACCACGGTGTCGTTGATTCTAAAACACACTCTGAGATCATGAGTATGGCAAAAGAATCTTCCTCAATGCTCTTAATGGATGATTGGGCTGGTATTACACAAATAACGGCGTTTATCTGGTAAACACCAAATAATAAAAACGCCACGGTTCTCACCGTGGCGTTTTCATTACCTCACTGGAGGATCAGTCCTCAAGCAGCTCGTTTGCAACTGCCAGCACGTTATCCAGCGTGAAGCCGAAGTGCTCCATCAGTGCCGGCGCCGGAGCCGACTCACCATACGTTGTCATGCCGATCACACGACCATCCAGGCCAACGTACTTGTACCAGTAGTCCGCAATACCCGCTTCAATGGCAATACGGGCACCGACCTCAACCGGCAATACCGATTGACGATACTCGGCGCTCTGACGCTCGAATGCGCTGGTGCAAGGCATGGATACCACGCGGACCTTGCGCCCTTCTGCGGTGAGCTTGTCGTACGCTTGAACAGCCAGCGACACTTCCGAGCCGGTAGCGATAAAGATCAGCTCTGGCTCACCTTCACAGCTCTTCAGCACGTAGCCACCGTGGGCAATGGCTGCTTCGGTTTCGTTGTCACGCAGGTGATGAGGCAGATTCTGTCGAGAGAAGATCAGCGCTGACGGGCCATCCTTACGCTCCAGGGCCGTCTTCCAGGATACCGCAGCCTCGACCGCATCGGCAGGGCGCCAGGTGTCCAGGTTGGGCGTATAACGCAGAGATGCAACCTGCTCGACCGGCTGGTGCGTCGGGCCATCCTCGCCCAGACCGATGGAGTCATGGGTGAAGACATAGATGATGCGCTGCTTCATCAGTGCCGACATACGCACGGCATTACGAGCGTATTCCATGAACATCAGGAAGGTGCCGCCGTAAGGAATCAGGCCACCATGCAAGGCCACGCCGTTCATGATGGCGCTCATGCCGAACTCGCGTACGCCGTAATACATGTAGTTGCCGGAGGCGTCTTCCTCGACAACCGGCTTGCAGCCCTTCCACATCGTCAGGTTGGAGCCGGCCAGGTCGGCCGAGCCGCCCAACAACTCAGGCAGTAGCGGGCCAAAGAAGTGCAGGCAGTTCTGGCTGGCTTTGCGGCTGGCGATGGTTTCGCCCTTGGCAGCTACCTCACGGATGAACGCCGACGCCTTTTCATCAAAGTCAGCTGGCAGCTCACCGGCCATACGGCGGGTAAACTCGGCGGCCAGTTCAGGATAAGCCTCAGCGTAAGCGTTGAATCGCTTGTTCCACTCGCTTTCCGCTTTAGAGCCTGCGTCCTTGGCGTCCCATTCGGCGTAGATATCCTGCGGGATTTCGAAGGCAGCGTGTTTCCAGCCCAGCGCTTCACGGGTGGCCGCTACTTCGGCGTCACCCAAGGCTGCGCCATGGGATTCTTCCTTGCCCTGCTTGTTGGGCGAACCAAAACCAATGATGGTCTTGCAGCAGATCAGGGTCGGCTGGTCGCTTTTGCGAGCCGTCTCCAGTGCCGTCTTGATTTCTTCCGGGTCGTGACCGTCGACGTTACGGATCACTTGCCAGCCATAGGCTTCGAAGCGCTTGGGCGTATCGTCGGTAAACCAGCCGTGGACTTCGCCATCAATGGATATGCCGTTGTCATCATAGAAGGCGATCAGCTTGGACAGGCGCAGCGTGCCAGCCAGTGAACAGACTTCGTGAGAAATGCCTTCCATCATGCAGCCATCACCCATGAAAACATAGGTGTAATGATCAACGATGTTATGGCCTTCGCGGTTGAACTGCGCCGCCATGATCTTTTCAGCCAAGGCGAAACCCACAGCGTTGGCGACGCCCTGCCCCAGCGGGCCGGTCGTGGTCTCGACACCGGCGGTATAGCCATACTCGGGATGGCCTGGCGTGCGGCTGTGAAGCTGACGGAAATTTTTCAGATCGTCGATGGAGAGGTCGTAACCGGTCAGGTGCAGCAGGGAATAGATCAGCATGGAGCCGTGACCATTGGACAGCACGAAGCGGTCGCGGTCGGCCCACTTTGGGTTCACCGGGTTGTGCTTGAGGTAATCGCGCCAGAGCACTTCGGCAATATCGGCCATCCCCATAGGGGCGCCGGGGTGGCCGCTGTTGGCTTTTTGTACGGCATCCATGCTGAGCGCGCGGATGGCGTTGGCACGGTCACGACGACTGGGCATCGCTGATCTCCTGAAAGGGGGTCAAACGTTTAAAGGAAGTTTTATTGTGCCTAGCCGGGCACGCAGGAGCAATCCGAACGGTCATATCCAGCTTGGCTTCAGCCACGTTAATGGTTCGTCATGGCCTCGATTGCGTGATGGCCTCCGCCACCAGCTCCAGAAACCAGCGCAATGCAACAGAGGTGTCACTGCGCTCATGCCAGTGCAGCGTGACCTTAAAACTAGGCACGTCGAAAGGCAGGTTACATATGCGCAACGGGTGCTCTGCTGCAAACAACGTGGCGATCTGTGAGGGAAGGATGACGAGCAGGTCCGTTTGAGGAATGATTTTTGGAAGTACGGAAAAATGAGGAATGCGCAATGCAATACGCCGCGAGATACCCAATCTCTCTATTACATCCTCTGCCATACCATGACCAGAGGCTCGAGTTACCAACACATGACTTTCTCTCTGGAATTGCTCAAGAGTCAATTCGCGCTTTATCCGTGAGTGTTTACGACTGAGCAAACAGACATAACGCTCATCGATCAGAGCCTGCCGAACGATACCTGTACTCGAAAGAGGCCGGCTGCAAATGGCTGCATCAACCTTGCCTATGCTCAACCACTCATTTACCTGATCAATTTCCAAGGGCACGACTTCAAGCTCCGCCTGAGGTGCCAGTCTGTTGAGTCGATGCAGGATCAAAGGCAGCAAGGCCATTTCACCCAAATCTGACAAAGCGATACGGAAACACCGCGCCGTCTTATGCGGATCGAACTCTCGAATCCCTTCAACCGTTCCCTCGATACGGCTCAAGGCGTCTTTGAACGTGGCATAAAGCGTTCGGGCGACAGAGGTTGGCTGCATCCCATCACGGTTACGAACAAATAACGGATCGTCAAACAATTCCCGCAGCCGCGCAAGGGCATAACTGACAGAGGGCTGTGTTACGAACAGCCGCTCAGCAGCGACCGTTACACTGCCGGAATCGTAAAGCGTTACAAACGTCCTGATCAGATTAAGATCAATCTGGCCCATATCTTTATAAACCAGCTTTATTTTTAGAAGAAAAACTATCGATTTGATCAATTTACTGTGAAGCGACAGAGTGCCAGCGACAAGAACACTTATAACAGGCTCGCTGATGAAAACCGTTCACTCCGCTTCATACGATATTTTGCGCCGCTATGGCTTGACTACCATTTTTGGCAATCCCGGCTCCAATGAACTGCCTTTTCTCAAAGATTTTCCCAAAGACTTTCGCTACATCCTGGGATTACATGAGGGAGCGGTAGTTGGTATGGCGGATGGCTTTGCACTAGCCAGCGGTAAGCCAGCGTTCGTCAACTTGCATGCTGCTGCCGGCACCGGCAATGGCATGGGTGCTCTCACCAACGCCTGGTATTCGCATAGTCCGCTTGTCTTAACGGCAGGACAGCAGGTTCGCTCGATGATTGGTGTTGAAGCAATGCTCGCCAATGTTGATGCGCCTCAGCTACCCAAGCCCTTGGTAAAGTGGAGCTATGAGCCAGCAACGGCTGAAGATGTACCTCGTGCGCTGAGTCAGGCCATTCATACCGCCAGCTTGCCGCCCAGAGCGCCGGTATATCTGTCTATTCCTTACGATGACTGGGCGAAAGAAGCGCCACCAGGTGTAGAACATTTGACTGCACGGGAGGTTGCCCACGCAGGTCTCCCCTCTTCTGCTCAACTGCGCGAGCTGACCGAACGCCTTTGCGCTGCGCATAATCCCGTATTGGTACTGGGCCCTGATGTAGACGGTTATCAGGCCAATGAATCTGCCGTTGCCCTCGCTGAAAAGCTACGCATGACGACTTGGATAGCGCCCTCTGCATCGCGCTGTCCTTTTCCAACACGTCACCCTTGCTTTCGAGGCGTATTGCCTGCAGCCATTGCCGAGATCAGTCGATTGCTGGCTACACATGATCTGATCTTGGTCGTTGGTGCCCCCGTGTTTCGCTATCATCAGTATGCACCGGGCGATTACCTTCCTGCCGGCACGCAGCTTTTTCATATCACCTGCGATCCACAAGAAGCCGCCCGTGCGCCCATGGGAAATGCACTGGTCGGGGACATTGCCCTAACCCTGAAGGCTTTGACCGATGAGGTTTCCCCGAGCAGTCGCCCAATGCCCGAGCCACTGCAGCATCCGGAGCACTATACGGATGAGCCTCACCTGCTCCGCCCGGAAACCGTTTTCGATGTGATCAACGAGTGCGCGCCGAAAGACGCCATTTACGTGAAAGAGTCCACTTCCACGGTATCTGCCTTCTGGCAGCGCATCGAGATGAAAAAGCCTGGAAGCTACTTTTTCCCCGCAGCCGGAGGGTTGGGTTTTGGCTTACCAGCAGCAGTGGGCGTTCAATTGGCGCAACCACAGCGCAGGGTTATTGGAATCATAGGTGACGGCTCAGCCAATTACGGAATTACCGCGCTGTGGACGGCGGCCCAGTATCGCATCCCTGTCATTTTCATCATTCTCAAGAACGGCACCTATGGAGCGCTTCGCTGGTTTGCCGGCGTGCTTAAGGTTGACGATGCTCCCGGCCTGGATGTGCCCGGCCTTGATTTCTGTGCCATTGCTCAGGGCTATGGTGTGAAAGCCATACATACCGACAACCGAGAGACCTTCCGGCGCGCATTAACGGAAGCACTGGCTGGCAACGAACCTGTACTGATCGAGGTACCTACCGTGACTATCGAGCCGTAACCGCGGGTATAGCTATCCGATCGGACACCTATACCCCTGCGCTGCGACACCCACAACAAAAACAAAAGAGGTGGATATGCAACAGACATCAGTTGCCGAAGTCATTGGTAAAGCACGCTTGAACCGCACACACTTTACGATTTTGTGCTGGGGCTGTTTCATCATGTTGTTTGATGGCTATGACATGGTGATTTATGGATCGGTAGTCCCGCGATTGATGCAGGAGTGGTCCTTAACGCCTGTACAAGCCGGTACGCTGGGCAGCTGCGCCCTGTTCGGCATGATGTTTGGTGGAATGCTGCTTGCCCCACTGGCCGATAGGCTGGGTCGGCGAAAGCTGATCATTTCCTGCACATTGTTGGCCAGTGCTGCAGCCTTCACGACAGGCCATGCCACGACACCGTGGATGCTAGGCACCTGCCGTTTTGTCACTGGGCTTGCCTTGGGCGCGCTAGTACCTAGCTCGATCAACCTGATCAGTGAGTTTGCGCCTGCCTCACGGCGCAGTACGGCTGTTACCGTCATGTCAAGCTTTTATTCCGTGGGCGCAGTACTGTCCGCCTTGCTTGCTATCGTCCTTATTCCCCGCTGGGGCTGGCAATCGGTGTTTTACGTGGCGGTCCTTCCTGTTCTGGCCATTCCATTGATGCTGCGTTATCTGCCGGAGTCCGTAGCGTTCCTGGCGCTTAAAAAGCGTCGTGATGAACTGGACGGGCTACTGCGAAAAATCGATCCAACTTACCAGCCCGGGATGCCACTGAATCTGAATACTCCAACCGCAGCCCAGCAGCGTGCTCGGTTACCGCAATTATTCGAGGGGCGTCAGACGCTATGCACGCTGCTGTTATGGGTAGGCTTCGCAATGTGCATGCTGATGAGCTATGGACTTAATACTTGGCTGCCCAAGCTGATGGTGGCTGCAGGGTACCCGCTGGGGTCAAGCCTATCTTTTCTGGTAACCCTGAATATAGGGGCCACGCTTGGTGCACTATTTGGCGGCTGGCTGGCCGACCGTTGGGGTGCACGTGGCACACTCTGCCTATTTTTTGCCCTGGCTGCGGTCTCTTTGGCTTTACTTGGTTTGAAACCCGGCCCCATCTTACTCAACGCGCTTCTGCTTGTTGCAGGCGCAACCACTATTGGTGGTCTAGCGGTCATTCACGCCTTCGCTGCTTTACTGTACCCCACCCATATTCGCTCGACGGGCGTCGGCTGGGCGGCGGGAATTGGTCGTCTGGGAGCCATTGCCGGCCCGCTGTTAGGGGGCAGCCTGTTCGCCCTGAACCTACCATTCCAGCAGAATTTTCTGGCATTTGCATTGCCAGGACTAATAGGGGCTATAGCTATTGGCTGCATTCACGGTCACTCCCACAACCCTTATTCTGCAAACAAGCAGGCTCGCCCTACCGTAAAAAAACTCGTTTGAACGAAAGGAAACCGGAATGACCGATTCTACACCGAATGCCTTTACCGACTTTCACCTGCAGCCCCTTGGTGGGCAATGGCGCAAGGGTCGCGCAGACAAAACGCTAACGGTTAGTGATCCGTTCAACGGCGAAACTCTAGTCAACATTCCCCAGGCGAACCGGGATGATCTTGACGAGGCCTATCAAAAAGCAGCACAAGCACAACAGGAATGGGCCGCCCAAGGACCTTCTGTACGCGCAGCCGTTCTGCTCAAGGTGGTCGAGATTTTCGATCGCCGCCGCGAAGAGATTATCGACTGGATCATTCGGGAATCCGGCAGCACTCGCTTGAAGGCTCAGATTGAGTGGAGTTCGGCACGCAGTATTACCCTGGAAGCGGCTTCATTCCCCAAACGTGTACACGGACGTATCGTCGAGTCTGACGTGCCAGGCAAGGAAAGCCGCGTTTATCGCTCGCCTATTGGCGTCATCGGCGTGATAAGCCCATGGAATTTTCCGCTCCATCTGACTCAACGCAGCCTGGCACCTGCATTGGCGCTAGGCAATGCCGTGGTGATCAAACCGGCCAGCGATACGCCGATCTGCGGAGGCCTGTTGCTGGCTCGTATTTTCGAGGAAGCTGGCCTTCCCTCTGGTGTTCTCAGTGTTGTTGTAGGGGCGGGTAGTGAGATTGGTGACGCTTTTGTTGAACATCCGATTCCAGGGCTCATCACCTTTACAGGCTCCACACCTGTTGGCCAGAACATTGCGCGCCTAGCGGGAGGAGGCAAATATCTCAAACATGTTGCCTTAGAACTGGGCGGGAACAGCCCCTTCGTCGTTATGGCAGACGCAGACCTGAATCAGGCCGTTAATGCAGCAGTCATGGGTAAATTTTTACATCAAGGTCAGATCTGCATGGCGGTCAACCGTATTATTGTTGAGGAAGATGTCTATGATGACTTTGCTGCACGTTTTGTAGAGCGCGTCAGACAACTCAAGGTAGGCGACCCTTCGCGTGCAGAAACGGTCATTGGTCCGATTATCAACAAGCGCCAGTTGGAAGGGCTTCAACAGAAAGTCGAACAGGCCCGCCAGGAAGGTGCCAAAGTGCTGCTTGAGGGCCATGTCGATGGACAGCTTTTGTCACCTTATGTGTTTGGCGAAGTGACACGCGACATGGATATTGCACGCAACGAAATTTTCGGCCCGCTCGTTGGACTTCTACGTGCCCGAGACGAAGCCCATGCCCTTGAGTTGGCAAACGACAGCGAATTCGGCCTTTCCAGCGCCGTCTTCAGCGGCAATACAGATCGAGCTGTACGGTTTGCCAGGCAAATCAAGGCTGGCATGACGCATGTGAATGATATCTCCGTCAGTGATGAGACCAATGCGCCCTTTGGAGGTGAAAAGAACTCCGGGATTGGTCGGTTCAATGGCGATTGGGCGATTGACGAATTCACGACTGACCATTGGATCACCGTCCAGCACGCCCCTCGTCACTATCCCTTCTGATCAGTATGCCGGTCATGCCACCATGACCGGCCTCTTTCAATATCAAAACTTTTTGATGCTTCTCTTGCAGCTGGTCTCAGCGGCCACTAGACTGCGCACCCATGAACCATTTGCGCGTGCCTACATTTCGCCATGATGACTGCGACGAGCTGGCCGCGCTGTGCAAGGCGGGCGGTGATCCGCTGCGCCTGAATGTGTTACGTGCCTTGGCAAACGATTCGTTTGGTGTACTGGAGCTGGCTCATATCTTCGATACTGGGCAATCCGGGATGAGCCATCACCTGAAGGTACTGTCACAGGCGCGACTGGTGGCGACACGCCGGGAAGGCAACGCGATCTTTTACCGTCGCGCCCTGCCCCGGCTGGACACCCTGGGTGGTGCGCTGCACGCAGCGCTGCTGACGGAGGTGGACGGGTTGCAGTTGCCAGCTGAAGCGCAGGCACGTATTGAGGCTGTACATGCTCAGCGGGCCGAGGCCAGCCGGGATTTTTTCGCCAGGATGGCGGACAAGTTTCAGGCGCAGCAGGATTTGATTGCCGGATTGCCTCAGTATCAGGAGAGCCTTCTGGCCCTGCTGGACACGATGGCGTTTTCGCCAGTGGCAACAGCGATCGAGATCGGGCCTGGAGATGGAGGGTTTCTGCCCGAACTGGCAAGACGCTTCACGTCGGTCACGGCGATTGATAACAGCCCAGCCATGCTGGAGCTAGCGTGTCAGCGATGTGAGCGCGAGCAATTGAACAATGTGTCGCTGGTATTGGCCGATGCCCTGGACAATGCCTTGCTGAGCGCCGACTGCGTGGTCTTGAACATGGTGCTGCATCATTTTGCGGCACCCGCTGAAGCCATGAAATATCTGGCGGACTGGATCCGTCCCGGTGGCAGTTTATTGATTACAGAGTTGTGCAGCCACGACCAGAGTTGGGCCCGGACGGCCTGCGGTGATCTCTGGCTCGGGTTCGATCAGGAGGAATTGGCCCGTTGGGCCGTTGCCGCAGGGCTTGTGCCAGGCGAAAGCCTCTATATAGGTTTACGCAATGGCTTCCAGATCCAGATCAGGCATTTCGCCCGTCCTGGTTCGTAGACGATGCATAGGGTTGGCAGCTTGTCTGTCCAATCCGCAAGAGTGACTGTTTTAGACATGGCCTTCGGGCCGCCTCACCCACCGGTATATAGGAACCGTTAGATGAGCGAATACTCCCTGTTTACCTCCGAGTCCGTGTCTGAAGGACATCCGGATAAAATCGCCGACCAGATCTCCGATGCGGTGCTCGACGCCATCATCGCAGAAGACAAACACGCCCGTGTAGCCTGTGAAACGCTGGTCAAGACCGGTGTAGCCATTGTTGCCGGTGAAGTGACCACCTCCGCCTGGGTAGACCTTGAGCAGCTGGTTCGCGATGTCATCGTCGATATCGGTTACAACAGCTCCGACGTCGGTTTTGATGGCGCTACCTGCGGTATTGTCAACATTATCGGCAAGCAGTCCGTGGACATCGCCCAAGGCGTTGACCGCAGCAAGCCGGAAGACCAGGGTGCAGGTGATCAGGGCCTGATGTTCGGTTATGCCTGTAACGAAACCGACGTGCTGATGCCTGCTCCGATCCGCTTCTCCCACGCACTGGTCGAGCGCCAGGCCGAAGCTCGCAAGTCAGGCCTGCTACCTTGGCTGCGTCCGGATGCCAAGTCCCAGGTGACCTGCCGTTACGATGGCAACAAGGTTGTAGGTATCGACGCAATCGTCCTGTCTACCCAGCACAACCCCGAGGTCAAGCACACCGACCTGCAGGAAGCCGTGATGGAGCTGATCATCAAGCACGTCATTCCGGCTGAACTGCTGCACAAGGACACCAAGTTCCACATCAACCCGACTGGCCAGTTCATCATTGGCGGCCCGGTGGGTGACTGTGGCCTGACCGGCCGCAAGATCATTGTGGACACCTACGGCGGCATGGCCCGTCATGGCGGCGGCGCGTTCTCTGGCAAGGACCCGTCCAAGGTTGACCGTTCTGCGGCATACGCGGGTCGCTATGTTGCCAAGAACATCGTGGCCGCCGGCCTGGCTGACCGCTGCGAGATTCAGGTGTCCTACGCCATTGGCGTGGCTCAACCGACGTCCATCTCGATCAACACCTTTGGCACTGGCAAGGTGAGCGACGAGAAGATCATTCAGCTGGTTCGCGAGCATTTCGACCTGCGTCCCTACGCAATCACCAAAATGCTTGACCTGCTGCACCCGATGTATCGTGCTACAGCGGCTTACGGCCACTTCGGCCGTACTCCCTATGAGATGACTGTGGGTGAAGATACGTTCACTGCATTCACCTGGGAGAAGACAGACAAGGCTGAAGCGCTGCGCGCGGCGGCTGGCCTGTAAGGCTACAACCGACAAGAGAAACCCCGCCTGGTGTGGGGTTTCTCTTGTGCCTATTCGAGGCCGGACATCATCTGGATTGCACGGCGTAGATCATCGTCCGTACAGTCAGAACAGGCACCTTTGGGCGGCATGGCGTTTACACCTTTGATGGCGTTGCGCAGCAGGCCATCCATTCCCCCTTTCTGGCTCGCCAGAACCTCCCAGCTGGCTTTGTCACCTATTTTTGGGGCTCCCAGGAGCCCACTGGCGTGGCAACTCCTGCAACTGCGGTCTATGACCTGAGCGGGATCTTTCCCGGCAGGCTTTTGCTCACGGCTTACCTTACGGGACTCTGCAAGGCAGTCCTGCCCTTGAATACAAACCTTGCCCACCGGCGCCAGCCGCTTCTCCAGGGCGTCTCTGTCTACCTGTTCGGCCTGTGCAGAGAAGGTCCAGATCAACAGCATAAAGGCATATACCAGGATGCCTCGGGCGTTCATACCAGGTTTTTTTGAGCACTGCTAGAAGTTGGCCGGAGTCGTGGCGCTGATCAAACGCGCCGGCTCATCAAATGGATTGCGGAAGCGATGCGGGCGGCTGCTTTCAAAATAATAACTATCGCCTGATTCCAGCAGGTAGGTTTCTCCACCAACCGTAAGCTCCAGACGGCCTTCGATCAGCAGTCCTGCTTCCTCCCCCTCATGAGCCAGCATATCCATGCCAGTGTCAGAGCCTGGCGGGTAGGTCTCGTCGAGAAAGGCAATGGCGCGGCTGGGATGTGCCTTGCCGATCAACCGCATACTGACGGTATTGGCGCCACTGGAAATGTCGATCAGCTCGCTGGCCTTGTATACCACCTGAGTAGCGGACTCGTCTGCCAGATCCATGGAAAAGAACTCCACCAGGGACATGGGAATGCCGCTCAGGACTTTTTTCAACGAGCTGATGGAAGGACTGACACTGTTCTTCTCGATCATCGAGATGGTGCTGTTCGTCACACCGGCCCGCTTGGCGAGTTCGCGTTGTGAGAGACCTTTGAGTTTTCGAATGGTTTGTAGACGAGCACCGACGTCCAAGGGGGGTGTCCTCCTTCTCATGACAGACAGGCAGAGGTGAACGGCAGGCGCCGCAGAGCGCCGGCGCGCCGTATCATGGCAACAGCGTTCAGTATTTACAACAGAACGATGGAAAATCCTGCGCAACCCGACGAGCGCGGTGTTTTAACGGTTATTCACCCGTGTATTGGCGTGGCACCCGTTTCAGGTTGCAAAACAGCTGATAGGGGATCGAGCCACAGAGACCGGCCAGCTGACTGGCGGATACTTGCCTACCCCAAAGCTCTACCTGACTTCCCACCCCCGCTTGCGGCAGGTCCGTGAGATCAACCGTCAGCATGTCCATCGATACGCGACCGACAAGACGAGAGGCATGGCCATCAATCATGACAGGAGCGCCATCAGGCGCGTGCCGTGGATAACCATCCGCGTATCCCATGGCAACCACGCCAATGCGGGAGGGCTGTCGGGTTGTGAAGCGTGCCCCGTACCCTACCGGCTCACCCGGTGGTAGCTCACGCACACTGATGATGCGTGACTCCAGTGTCATGACCGGCTGCAGCTGATCGGCCACAGGCTGTTCGGTTTCAAAAGGCGTAGCACCGTACAGCATGATGCCAGGGCGAACCCAGTCACTGGGCACTTCTGGCCAACCGAGCACGGCAGGCGAGTTCCGCAGACTGGTTGCGCCTTCCAGGCCGGCCGTAGCCCGCTGAAAGGTCTTGAGCTGACCGATAGTGGCTGAGCAATCCAGCTCATCGGCACGGGCGAAGTGCGTCATTTTCACAACCTCGTCAACCTTGCCCGTCGCCTTGATCCGCTTATAGGCTGCTGCGTAATCCTCAGGAAAGAACCCTACCCGGTGCATGCCGGAGTCCAGCTTCAGCCAGACACGGATAAGCCCTGATAGAGCCGTACGTTCAAGCGCCTCGATTTGCCAGGGCGAATGGATGACGCACCACAGATTATGGCGAGCGATCAATTCCAGCTCGCTGGCTTCGAAGAATCCTTCCAGCAGAAGTATCGGTGCCTTGATACCGGCTTCGCGCAGCTCCAGCGCTTCTTCGATACAGGCAACCGCGAAACCATCCGCCTCATTCATCAGTGCCTGCGCACATCGAACAGCACCATGTCCGTAGGCATCCGCCTTGACAACAGCCAGCGCCCTTGCCCCGTTACTGAGTTCACGAGCAAGCCGATAGTTCTGGCGTAAGGCGCTAAGGTCGATCAAGGCACGGGCGGGGCGCATTTTTATCTCTCAGAAAACAGGCGGGTAATGAAAAGACAGGATGTATAAAAAACCCGGCAGGCGCCGGGCTCTTTGGTTCTTTATTTACGGTAGCGCAGCCACCACACTCATTTCGACCAGAATTTCCGGTTCACAGAGTTTGGCTTCCACAGTTGCCCGAGCAGGCGCTACACCTTCAGGCAGCCATTCGTCCCAAACACTGTTCATGCCGGCAAAGTGGGCGTCGATATCTTTCAGATAAACCGTAACGGACAGAATATGGTGAGTGTCCGTACCGGCTTCCTTGAGTAGACGCTCGATATTGGCCAGGGTCTCACGAGTCTGTTGTTCCACACCGGAGTTCAGGTCTTCACCGACCTGACCGGCCAGATAAACAGTACCGTTATGAACAACGATTTCACTCATGCGGCGATTAGTGTGCAGGCGCTGGATGGCCATTCTTACGGGTCTCCTTGGAGTCGCTGTAGCGAGAAATATCAAGGCCTTCGGCGCTGATCTGTGGACGTTTCCTACCGATGACATCCGCCAGGAAACGTCCGGAGCCGCAGGCCATGGTCCAGCCCAGTGTACCGTGACCGGTGTTCAGAAACAGGTTGCGATAACGGGTAGCGCCTACGATCGGAGTACCATCCGGTGTGGTGGGCCGTAGTCCAGTCCAGAAAGTTGCCGCCTGCAGATCCCCTCCCTGCGGGTACAGGTCGTTTACGATCATCTCCAGGGTCTCGCGGCGGCGGGGGTTAAGCGAAAGGTCATAACCCGATATTTCCGCCATGCCACCTACACGGATACGGTTATCGAAACGCGTCAGCGCCACTTTGTAGGTTTCATCAAGAATCGTGGACGTAGGGGCCATATCGCCATTGGTGATCGGCACGGTAAGCGAATACCCCTTGAGCGGGTATACCGGTGCCTTGATGCCAATGGGTGCCAACAGCTGAGGTGAGTAGCTACCCAATGCCAGGACATAGTGATCGGCTGTTATCAGCTGACCATCAATCCAGACGCCATTGAGACGATCTCCTACCGCTTCGAGCCGTTCGATCTTCTGACCAAAGCGGAATTCCACACCCAACTGACGCGCCAGCTCGGCGAGGCGATTGGTAAAGAGGAAGCAGTCACCTGTCTGGTCATTCGGCAACCGCAGCGCACCAGCCAGCTTGTCCTTGACATGGGCGAGCGCAGGCTCGGCGCGGGCGATACCGTCGCGATCCAGCAGCTCATAGGGTACGCCGGAACGTTCCAGCACAGCGATATCCTTGGCAGCGGCATCGACCTGCTGCTGCGTTCGGAATACCTGAGTCGTCCCTAACTGGCGTCCTTCGTAGGCAATACCCGTTTCGGCACGCAGCTCATCCAGACAGTCGCGACTGTACTCGGACAACCGCACCATGCGTTCCTTGTTGATCGCATAGCGCTCGGCCGTGCAGTTGCGCAGCATCTGAGCCATCCAGAGGTACTGATGAATATCGCCGGTCGGCCTGATTGCCAGAGGCGCATGCTGAGTCACCAGCCATTTGATGGCCTTGAGGGGCACGCCAGGAGCCGCCCACGGCGAGGCATAGCCAGGAGACACCTGACCTGCGTTGGCAAAGCTGGTTTCCAGCGCAGGGCCTTCCTGGCGGTCCACCACCACCACTTCAAAACCGGCCCGCGCCAGGTAATAGGCACTGACGGTACCGATTACACCACTGCCAAGCACCAGTACACGCATAACTGTGTCTCCTCGCCGCGAAGAATCGCCTACGTTTCATAAAATCTGAGGCAGATATGAAAAGTATAAAAAGCCTTAAGCAGTGGTATTCACTGAATGAAAGGCTATATTTGGTGTAATTCTTCGGTTAAGACACTATTTTTGGAGACGCCCAGGTATGCGAACCCAGCACCAAGCGAGACGCGAGCTCGACAAGATCGATCGTAACATCCTGCGTATCCTGCAGGAGGACGGCCGCATCTCGTTCACCGAGCTGGGCGAGCGAGTCGGCCTGTCCACGACACCCTGCACGGAGCGGGTACGCCGGCTGGAGCGGGAAGGCGTGATACTGGGCTACTCGGCGCGCCTGAATCCGCAGCATCTCAAGGCCAGCCTGCTGGTCTTCGTCGAGATCAGTCTAGATTATAAATCGGGTGATATCTTTGAGGAGTTCCGCCGCTCCGTCCTAAAGCTGCCTCACGTTCTAGAGTGTCATCTGGTTTCCGGCGCATTCGACTATCTGGTCAAGGCGCGCATTTCAGAGATGGCGTCCTATCGTAAGCTTTTGGGTGACATCCTGCTCAAACTGCCCCATGTGCGGGAGTCGAAGAGCTATATCGTGATGGAAGAGGTCAAGGAGTCCCTGACGCTTCCCGTACCGGACTGAGCCAGGTCTGCACTTCCCTGGCTTGGCGCAGGCGCCTACAAACGTTTATTGTCCGACCTCAACGCTTCGCCAGGATTGTCTTTCATGGATGCAACGACCCATTCATCCACTGACCCACACGCACATGCTTCGTCTTACTACGCGGCAACGGTTAACCGAGCGCTGCAGTTCGCCCCGCTCAAGGGTGAGATTCGGGCAGATGTCTGCGTAGTCGGGGGCGGGTTCTCCGGGCTCAATACGGCTATTGAGCTGGCAGAACGTGGGTATTCGGTTGTGCTGCTAGAGGCCCACCGGATCGGCTGGGGTGCTAGCGGGCGTAACGGTGGACAGCTGATCCGAGGCGTTGGCCATGATGTCGAGCAGTTTCGCCCAGTCGTTGGGGATGAGGGCGTACAGGCATTCAAGCAGATGGGGTTTGAAGCGGTAAACCTGGTACGCCAACGTATCGAGCGCTACGGCATCGAATGCGACCTTACCTGGGGTTACTGCGACCTGGCCCTGAAACCGCGTCACCTGGAAGATTTCCAGGCCGAACTGGAGGAGTTGCATCAACTAGGCTATCCCCATGCGGTTCAGCTCGTTGCACGCGACAGAATCCGCTCCGTAGTGGGTTCGGAGCGCTACCTGGGTGCGCTCATAGACTCCGGCTCCGGTCACCTGCACCCGTTGAACCTTGCCTTGGGCGAGGCCGCCGCCGCCCAGTCACTGGGGGTGCGTCTGTATGAGCAATCTGCGGTCACTCACATCGAGTATGGGTCGGAGGTATGCGTTCATACTGCGCGAGGTCAGGTGCGAGCCGAAACGCTGGTCCTCTGTTGCAACGCCTATCTCAAGGATCTGGAGCCGGCCCTCTCTGGGAAGGTGCTTCCGGCAGGCAGCTACATCATTGCAACTGAGCCACTTCCCGAAGCGTTGGCCGAGGAAATCCTGCCCCATAGTCGAGCCGCGTGCGATCAGCAGATTACTGTCGATTATTTTCGACTCTCACGTGATCGCCGATTGTTGTTCGGAGGCGCCTGCCACTATTCAGGCCGTGACCCGAAGGACATAGCAGGCTATATGCGCCCCAAAATGCTGAAGGTGTTTCCTCAACTCGATCGGGTCACCATCGATTTTCAGTGGGGCGGCATGATTGGAATCGGGGCCAACCGGCTTCCACAAATCGGCCGTCTCAAGGATCATCCCAACGTTTTTTATGCCCAGGCTTATGCCGGCCATGGGCTGAACGCCACGCACTTGGCAGGCCATTTGCTCGCGGAAGCCATTGCTGCCCAGTCGACAGGGTTCGACCTGTTCAACAGCGTTCCTCACGCCACGTTTCCAGGAGGGCAACGCTTCCGCTCTCCCCTGCTTGCCTTGGGTATGCTCTGGTATCGCCTGAAAGATGCCTTCCACTAAAAAGCCGCGGCAGTTACCCGGCGCGGCTTTTGAACGCAAAGCGTTTACAGACCAGTGTTCAGGCTGGTTGCTTCGTCTGCGCCGATGTGGATGTTCATGCATTGAACCGCTGCGCCTGCAGCCCCTTTGCCTAGATTATCCAGACGAGCCACCAGGGTCAGACGCTCCTCATTCCCGAACACGAACAGGTCGGCGCGGTTGGTATCGTTGCAGCCCTGTACATCGAAGAATCCCTCGTCAAGATTGCCGGCATCCTCAACCGGCATGACGCGAATGAACTGCTCGCCCGCGTAATGCCTGGCGTATGCCGCCTGAATCGCCTCGGCATTGGCGCCCTGGGCCAGGTGCTTGACATGCAGAGGAATCGTCACGGCAAGCCCCTTCAGGAAACTGCCCACAATTGGACTGAATACGGGCGCCTCATCAATACGACTCTGCACCTGCATCTCAGGGAGGTGCTTATGTCCCTGGGTCATGCCGTATGGCCGTGGACTGGCCAGCTTGGGCTCATTCCCAGCCTCGTAATCGGCAATCATCTTCTTGCCACCACCGCTGTACCCCGTGAGGGAAAAAGCCGACAGTGGATAATCAGGCGGTAGAAGGCCAGCCTCCACCAGAGGGCGAACCAGCAGGATAAATGCCGTGGCGTGGCAGCCGGGATTAGCAATGCGCTTGCTGGTACGGATTTTTTCACGCTGCCCAGCGGCCAGCTCAGGCAGGCCATAGGTCCAGCTGCTGTCGGTACGAAACGCCGTGCTTGCATCGATGATGCAGGTGTTGGGGTTATCCACCAGCGCTACGGCTTCGCGAGACGCAGCATCGGGCAGACACAGAAAGGCTACATCCGCTGCGTTGAGGAAACGAGCACGCTCGGCTGGATCCTTACGTTTGTCATCGGCGATACGTAGCAGCTCGATGTCATCGCGGCCGGACAGATAATCGAGCAGACGCAACCCTGTGGTGCCTTCCTGCCCGTCAACGAATACTTTGAACGTCATGACTTGCCCTCATGCAAAACGCGCCGGCCAGGCGTTGTATGAAACGGACCTAACAGCCGCAATGGAACATGCATTGTAGCCAGACCCTACTGCTTGACGCAGCCCTATTGCCAAACAGTTATCGGCCTGATGATCGGATCAGCACGCTTCATTGCCCTGCCGGGTGCGCTTTTTACCGGTACAGCAGGCTGCGTCACGAGGCTGTACCTCCTTCATTTCAACGTGTTGTGTCTGGAGAACACTGGTGGTTGAAGCCACAGTAAAATGCCGTCCTGAACCTGGATATTGCCATGCGACACCTGCCTGCGCTGCCCTCTCTCAGATCAATCCATTTGTCTGTTCATGGTTGTCATTGGCTGGCACGCTGTGCCCTGGGTGTATTACACGCCGTCTACTGTATGCTGCAGAAATGGCAGCAGAACGCCAAAACGCGAAGACAGCTGGCTTTTTTGAACGACCGTGAACTAGCGGACATCGGTCTGACCAAAACTGAGCAACAATGCGAGCTGAACAAGCCGTTCTGGCGCTAGTCTTGTAAGGACGGTACATACCGCGCCTTATTGTTCAGGAGAGATTCATGACCCGTTTGCACCTGCTGGGCGCTGCTGCCCTGCTCAGCCTGTCTACTGCTGCGTCAGCATCCAGTTTCTTTGTGACCACCGACATGATCGTCGACGCCATTGATGCGACGTCCGACGCCACATCCGGTATCACCCATTCCATTCGTGACGACAAGATCGTCCTGGCTGCACGTGACGATGCCGCCAGTTTTGTGGCTACCGAAGGCGGCATTCGCGGCGTACGCCTGGAAGCGGCCCTGGATCGTATCCGTGCCCTGCAACCGCAGCTCGAGGCAAGCGACGCTCAGCTGGCCCAGGCCATTCTCACGTTGTAAGTCCATCGGAACGGCACCGCTGGTATCAGCGGTGCCGTTCCGTTAGCCTTGGCCTGTAGTTTTTCTTGAAAGAGTTACCCTACCTGCCTATGCGCCTGCGTTATCTGTTCATTCTAGGCATTGCCGTTACGACCACGCCCGCCTTCGCGTTCGATCCCACTACAGGATTTATTGTTCGCAGCCTCTATGTCACCAGCAAGGTGACCTCCGCTCCGTTCGATAACAAAGTAGTACGTGATGCACGTGACGATGCGGCATTATTTGTTGCCAGCGGCGGGGCTCAGCGTAGCGTTGAGCTTGAATTCGCCTTACGTTGGCTGCGTTCACATAATCCAACGCTGACCGCCAGCGATGAGGAACTGGCTGAGACCATCCTCGCTCAATAAGCTGCTTTACCGTTCCGTTCAGGAGATTTTCCATGCGTCGTTCCTTATTTCTTGCAGCCGCGCTAGTTCTGGGTACGTCCAGCGCCGCGCACGCTCATACCGTTGTAGCGACCAGCAACATCATCGTGCGTGCGCTGGATCGCAGTATCGATTTCACTTCCGATACCACGACCTCCATCCGTGACATGAAAGTGGTGCAGGAAGCCCGTGGCGATGCGGCCAGCTTCGTTGCATCCGATGGAGACATCCGAGGCGCTCAATTGGAAGCGGCCTTCATGACCCTGCGTGAGCGTCTGCCGGAAGCACGCCAGGCCAGTGATACCGAACTTGCCCAGGCGATCCTTGCACTGTGAAACCTGCCCTTCGCCGAGCGCTCCTGGGAAAGCTCGGCCGCCTCGCCAGACCAAGCCTTCTCTGCACCGCGTTTATCGCCTGGCTAGGGGCCGGTAACGCTCACGCGACGCTGAACCTGCATCTGGACGACCACTCATTGTCGCCAGAGCAGGCCCAGGCCACCCAGCAGTTACTCAACGAGGCACTAGGCAAGCTGCCTCCCCGCTTCAAGCAAGCATTGGATGAGGATATCTCCGTCCGCTGGAGCCAGGACCTTGAGCCGCAGGCATACGGTCGTGCAGACCGTCGTACCCTGCTGCTCAATGAGCGCCTGCTACCGGCATTGACTGACGGCAGCGATGCTCATATTCAAACCGGTCGCCCCCACGGCACCCAGCGAGAAGAAATGCTGGCGACCGTTCTGCATGAGCTTACTCATTTTTATGACCGGGAGCGGGCCTGGACTCCAGCCGAGCGCAGGGAAATAATCGCCTGTAGTACCTTGGCCTCCTCAACCAAATCTGCTGACCTGCCTATCCATTGCCAGGGTCAGGCCGGTCGCCGCTACACTTTGTCCGATGATCCCCGCCTGTTGGATCTGGCGGGCTGGCAGGTCAAGGTCAAAAAGCACGGCGCCCGTGAGAGTCGCAACAATTTCATTGCACGCAGCCCCGATATCTACGAGGTAACCAACCCTCGTGAGTTCGTAGCAGTGAACATGGAGTACTTTCTGCTGGATCCCAGCTACGCTTGCCGTCGCCCGGCCCTGGCGCGCTATTTCACCGAGCACTTTGGTTGGTCTCCCCCTCACGATACCTGCTCCAGCAAACTGCCCTATCTGAACGCGGGCAGTGACTTTGGCAAGACCCCGCTAGGCTGGCTTGATCCTGAGCGCGTCTACGAGGTGGACTATCTGTTCGCCGAGGGTAACGAGCATGTCATGAGCCGCTGGGGACACAGTATGCTGCGCCTTGTCGTGTGCGCCCCTGGACGTCCGCGTGGCCCCGACTGTCGCCTTGACCTGCAGGAGCACCTCGTGCTGTCGTTTCGGGCCTTCGTCAACGATGTACAGATCTCCAATTGGGATGGCTTGACCGGTTCCTATCCTTCCAGGTTGTTCGTGCTTCCGCTGGCTCAGGTAGTCGAGGAATACACCAAGATCGAGCTGCGCGGCTTGCAATCCGTTCCGCTCAAACTCAGCCGTCAGGAAATCGCCGATCTCCTGGAGCGGACCGCTCAAACCCACTGGGGTTATGACGGGCATTATTACTTTGTCTCTAATAACTGTGCCGTCGAGACCTTCAAGCTCCTGCATGACAGCGTGCCGCGTCTGCAACAGACTCCGCTCGACAGCATTACGCCAATCGGCCTGCTGGACGCCCTGCGGATAGAGGGTGTCGCCGATACCTCCGTATTAAACGATCAACGTGAAGCCTTGCGCCTGGGTTATCGATTCGACTCCTTCCGGGACCGCTTCCAATCCATGTTCAAGGTTGCTCGTGATCGGCTTAACCTACCTCAGCAGAAAGTCGAAGACTGGCTTGAGCTGGAGCCACGGCAGCGCCGCGAATGGTTCGACCGAGCCGACCTGCGCGCCAGTGCGGCGCTTCTGCTACTTGAGCAGGCCGCACTGCGACGTGAACTGCTCCTCGCTCAGAATGAGCTAAAGGACCGCTCCTTGGGCCAAAATGGCGAGCTGGAAAAAGCCCGCTTCAGCAAGGCAGGCGATGCATTACAACAACTGCTAGCCGATAGCGGTTATCTCAGCCGACCTTCGGAGCTTTTGGGAGCCGGTGGCTATGGGCTTCCACAGCCAGGCGAATGGGATAAATTGACGGCTGAAAGTCAACGACGCCAAACCCACCTGCTCAGCTTACGCGAAACCCTCAACACGGAAGTCCGCACGCTATTGGATAGCCAGATACAGCGAGGTCTTGACGACACCGAAGCCAACCTCAAGCAGTTGGGTGATCACCTGAGAGCCTTACACAAGGCTTCGGGAGGACTGGAGCTGCCATGAGGCAGCTCTCTATTTTTCGCGTCATTCACAAGTACTGGAACTGCTAATATTGTCCGTGCCTTGATCTATAACGATAAGAAACCAACTGGCTGCGCCCTCTGTGACTACCATCCTTCTCGCTCTCTGGCCGCTGTTCGCCCTCATCGTGGCGGGGTACTGGATGCGCCAAAAAGGCTTTCCTGGCGAGGCCTTTTGGCCAGCTGCGGATCGACTCAATTACTTCATTCTTTTTCCATCGCTTCTGTTCAACAATCTCGCTACAGCACCACTTGATGACCCCGCTCTGGCGCATCTGGCGCTGGCGGCCCTGACGGGGCTGGGTGCTTTATGGATTGCTCTGTTGCTTGCTAGACGTTTTTACCACTGGCCTGCCGAGCGGTTCGGCGTCATTGCCCAGGGCACCCTGCGCTTCAATACCTACCTGGGGCTAGCAACCGTAGGCAGTCTACTGGGCAAATCGGGCCTGGGGCAGGCTGCGTTACTGCTGGCCCTGATGGTGCCTACCGTAAATGTCATGTCGGTTTGGGCACTGAAAGCCGAGCGCGGCGCTCGCTTGGGTGAGTTGTTATTACCCGTCCTACGCAATCCCCTTATCCTGGCCTGCGCAGCAGGCGCGTTGGTCAATCTGCTGGGATGGGGACTGCCCTTTGGCACGGATCGGCTACTGGGGCTTCTGGCAGCAACCAGCCTGCCTCTAGGACTTTTCTGCGTAGGCGCCGCCCTGAAACTTCAACAGATCGCCGGCGAATGGCGAGCCATTGGCAGCATGACACTGTTCCGCCTGCTGGCATGCCCTCTCCTGGCAGGGTTGATCGCTTACCTTCTAGGCCTGCCACCTCATGAGAGGCTTCTGCTCGTTCTGTTTTTCTCGCTGCCTACCGCACCGACCGCTTATGCATTGACCCGCCAGCTGGGTGGGGACAGCGCGCTCATGGCAGGTGTGATCACATTGCAGACACTTGTGGCTGCGTTCACATTACCACTGGTGATTTCGCTGCTGGGGGGCAGCCTCCCGCAAGGTTCATGAAAGCTTGCCCGGTTAGGATCAATTATCCAAAGGGTTAATGGCCCACTTATGGCAATGCCATGACGTGCACCTGCGGTACTAACAAAAACAAAGGATTAACTCCATGATTCGCTTGTCCCCAGCAGTGGCCCCCGCCGCTCCATGCCTCTCCATACGCTACTCGTGAGCCCTGAATCGCGCTTCGGTCGTTTCTTCACCTTTCACGCGTAACCGTTGGAGTTTCCCATGCTGACATTCCTTGGCTTCGCCATGGTCGTGACCTTCATGTTCCTGATCATGACCAAGCGGCTCACCCCTCTTATTGCGCTTACTATGGTCCCGATTCTCTTTGCCGTACTGGCATGGGCGTTGGGTAATCACTTTGCCAGTCTTGGGCATATCCAGCTCAATTCGCTTGGTCCCATGATGCTGGAT
Source organism: Pseudomonas sp. MAG002Y (assembly GCF_019400845.1). NCBI lineage: Bacteria > Pseudomonadati > Pseudomonadota > Gammaproteobacteria > Pseudomonadales > Pseudomonadaceae > Pseudomonas > Pseudomonas sp. MAG002Y. The sequence goes on from NZ_WOEJ01000004.1 coordinate 191,137, forward strand.
GGATTGCGCACACTGGCGCCTACTGGCGTGATGCTGCTGTTCGCCATCCTCTACTTCGCCATCATGATCGATACCGGCCTGTTCGATCCGGCAGTTCGCTGGATTCTGAAGCTGGTGAAGGGCGACCCGCTCAAGGTTGCCATCGGTACGGTCTTCCTGACCCTGGTGGTATCGCTCGACGGTGACGGTTCGACGACTTACATGATCTGCGTGGCAGCCATGTTCCCGCTGTACAAGCGTCTGGGTATGAATCCGCTGATCATGACGTGCCTGATGCTGCTGTCCAGTGGCGTCATGAACCTTACGCCTTGGGGTGGCCCGACGGCACGCGCAGCCAGTGCGCTGCACGTAGACCCGGCAGATGTTTTTGTCCCGATGATTCCTGCCATGTTGGCCAGCATTGCCTGGCTGTTTGTCCTCGCCTATCTCTATGGACGCCGTGAACGGGCGCGCCTGGGCATTCTGGAAATCCATGAAAGCGAAGGTGCCAAGGTTACCGTTTCTCAGTGCGAAGAAGCCCGCCGTCCTCATCTGCGCTGGTTCAACGGCCTTCTGACCCTGGCCCTAATGGCAGCGCTGGTCAAAGGCATTCTACCCATGCCAGTGCTATTCATGATTGCCTTCGGCATCGCCATGACTATCAACTACCGCAATATCGATCTGCAAAAACAGCGTGTTGCCGCTCATGCGGAAAATGTTCTTGCGGTAGTTTCACTGATTTTCGCCGCCGGGATCTTCACAGGCATCCTATCAGGCACCGGCATGGTGGACGCTATGTCCAAAAGCCTTTTGGCCGTTATTCCGGAAGCGCTTGGCCCGTATATGGCCGTCATCACTGCGCTAGTAAGCATGCCGTTTACCTTTTTCATCTCCAACGATGCGTTCTACTTTGGCGTACTGCCCGTATTGGCCGAAGCAGCTGGTCACTACGGTATCGCTCCAGTGGAAATTGCCCGTGCGTCCATCGTAGGCCAACCGGTGCATCTCTTGAGCCCATTGGTACCTTCGACCTACCTGCTGGTGGGTTTGGCTAAAGTAGAGTTTGGCGATCATCAACGCTTTACTTTGAAGTGGGCAGTCGTGACATGTCTGGCTATGCTGGTAACAGCTTTGTTACTAGGTGTGTTTCCGCTGTTCAGTGGTACCTGAACTAACGAAATTTTCACATTTACCTGATTAGTTTTGTCGGTTTGTTTTCGGTACTCGTCGTACCGACGTTAATGAAGAGGAATTGGAATGGAGTGGCTGACAAGCCCGGAAATCTGGGTGGCTTTCTTTACCCTGACGGCCCTGGAAATCGTATTGGGTATCGACAACATCATCATGATCTCGATCCTGGTGAGCCGTATGCCCAAGGCGATGCAACCACGCACACGTTTCTTCGGCCTGGCACTGGCCATGGTGACACGGATCCTGCTGTTGCTCTCGATCACTTGGGTGATGCGCCTGACGGCCGATCTGTTCCATGTGTTTGGCCAAGGCATCTCCGGGCGCGACCTCATTCTGTTCTTTGGTGGCCTGTTCCTCCTGTACAAGAGCAGTACCGAGATCTATCACGGCCTGGAAGGTGAAGAGGAAGAAAGCGACGAGCCTAAGGGCAAGGGCGGCAGCTTTATCTCTACCATCGTCCAGATCGCGATCATCGACATCGTGTTCTCGCTGGACTCGGTCATTACGGCAGTGGGTATGGTGCAACATGTACCAGTGATGGTTGCGGCGATCATTGTTGCAGTACTGGTGATGATGCTGGCAGCGGGTGGTATCAGCAGCTTCATCGACAAGCACCCTAGCCTGAAGATGCTCGCACTATCCTTCCTGATCGTAGTAGGTACTGTGCTGATCGCTGAGAGTTTTGAGATTCACGTACCCAAGGGCTATGTCTACTTCGCCATGGCGTTCTCGCTGGCAGTGGAAGCCATCAATATCCGCATGCGTACCGCAGCCGCCCGCAAGAAGGCCCAGCAAGGGCATCCTGTGAAACTGCGTAAGAATACGCCGTAAGCCCTACGGCAGTGAAAGCCCCGGTTTACCGGGGCTTTTTTATGGCTTCCTTTCACCAGGCATAAAAAAGCCCACCCGCCTTTCAGCGAGTGGGCTTTTCAGTCGCGCGGTCGGGTTATTACACCTTGCTGCGCTCGTAACGCTTACGATCGTTTTCGTTGAGCAGCTTCTTGCGCAGACGAATCGACTTCGGGGTTACTTCAACCAACTCATCTTCAGCGATGAATTCCAGGGCCTGTTCAAGGGTGAACTTGATTGGCGGAACCAGGGCGATAACCTCGTCCTTGCCGGAAGCACGCATGTTGTCGAGCTTCTTGCCCTTGGTGGGGTTGAGCACGAGGTCGTTGTCACGGCTGTTGATACCGCATAGCTGGCCTTCATAGATTTCATCGCCAGGCGCGAGGAACAGCTTGCCGCGGCTCTGCAGAGTCTCCAGCGAATACGTCAGTGCAGTACCGGTAGCCATGGACACCAGTACGCCGTTCTGACGGTTGGTGACTTCACCTGCCTTGATCGGGCCATAGTGGCTGAAGGTCGAGGTCAGGATGCCAGTACCCGAGGTCAGAGTCAGGAAGTTGTTACGGAAGCCGATCAGACCACGTGCCGGAATGGTGTACTCCAGACGAACACGGCCTTTTCCGTCAGGGATCATGTTGCTCAGATCGCCCTTACGCAGACCCATTTGCTCCATCACGGGACCCTGGTGCTGCTCTTCGATGTCGATGGTGACGTTCTCGTACGGCTCCTGCTTCTCGCCGTTTTCGTTCTCGATGATCACCACCTCTGGACGGCCTACCGCCAGTTCAAAGCCTTCACGACGCATGTTCTCGATCAATACGGACAGGTGCAGCTCACCACGGCCAGAGACCTTGAACTTCTCGGGAGATTCGCCCTGCTCAACACGCAGTGCCACGTTGTGCAGCAGCTCCTTGTCCAGACGGTCCTTGATGTTACGGCTGGTCACGAACTTGCCTTCTTTGCCAGCGAACGGCGAGTCATTGACCTGGAAGGTCATCGAAACGGTCGGCTGGTCAACGGTCAGCGGAGGCAGCGCCTCGACGGTCTGCTGGTCGCACAGGGTATCGGAAATGAACAGCTCGTCCATGCCGCTGACGCAAACGATGTCACCGGCCTGCGCCTCAGGAACCTCGACACGCTGCAGACCGTGGTGACCCATGATCTTCAGAATGCGGCCGTTACGCTTCTTGCCATCGGCACCGATAGCGGTTACCGGAGTGTTGGCCTTGATCGTACCGCGTGCGATACGGCCAATGCCGATTACGCCGAGGAAGCTGCTGTAGTCCAGCTGGGAGATCTGCATCTGGAACGGGCCGTTCACGTCGACCTGGGGGGCCGGTACGTGGTCAATGATGGCCTGGAACACAGCATCCATGTTGTCGTCCATCTTTTCGTAGTCCATGCCGGCAATGCCGTTCAGGGCACTGGCGTAGACGATCGGGAAATCCAGCTGCTCATCGGTGGCGCCCAGATTGTCGAACAGGTCGAAGATCTGGTCGATGACCCAATCAGGACGCGCGCCCGGACGGTCGATCTTGTTCACGATCACGATCGGACGCAGGCCCGCCTTGAACGCCTTCTGGGTCACGAAACGGGTCTGAGGCATGGGGCCGTCTTGCGCGTCCACAACCAGCAGTACGGAGTCAACCATCGACATTACACGCTCTACTTCACCGCCGAAGTCAGCGTGACCGGGTGTATCCACGATGTTGATGTTATAGCCGTTCCACTTGATCGCCGTGTTCTTGGCCAGGATGGTAATACCACGCTCTCTTTCCTGGTCGTTGGAGTCCATGACGCGCTCACCTTCGGCTTCCTTGCGGTCCAGCGTACCGGACAGCTTCAGCAGCTTGTCTACCAGCGTGGTCTTGCCATGGTCAACGTGGGCGATGATGGCGATATTACGAAGATTCTCGATCACTTTTTCAGTCTCGTTATCAAGTTGAGCCGGGCCGCAGCGGCTGATCACAGCAAGCCCGACACGACATTCAGCAAAATTCATTCAAGCCCAAAGGGCATTTAATCCAGAGAAACAAAGGCGCCAATGAGATCTGCGCCTACGAGCAGCCCGACAGGCCTGCCCTCAACCCCGGTCGGGAGGGCGATGGCGAATGCTGCCGCCAAACAGCCCGGGCTGTTTAGTCCGGGCGATAAACACGTACATTCGCATGCCCCTCATTGAGCAAATGATGAGCATGCAGGCGACTCATGACACCTTTGTCACAGTAGAGAAGGTACTGGCGATTCTCGTCCAGTTCCTTGAATCGATTGTTCAGTGCAAAGAATGGCATAGCCTGCACTTCGACACCGTCCACGGCCAGAGGATCATCCTCCTGACTATCTGGGTGACGAATGTCGAGCACGATCTGACCAGGCAGCGCCTGGCTGACTTCCTCAACCTTCAAGTCCTTGCCAAGCTCGTCGATCACCTTGTCGACTGTCATCATCGTAGCGCGCTCAAGGGCTGCGTCCAGGATGGTCATGTCGAATTTGGTTTCTTCGTGCTCCACACGGTAGCCCTTGGCCTTGGTCGTCGGGTTCACCGAAATCACGCCGCAGTACTCCGGCATGTGCTTGGCAAATGCCGCCGTGCCGATCTGTTCGGCCGTGTCGATGATGTCCTGCTTGTGACTGGCCAGCAGTGGACGCAGCACCAGCGTATCGGTGACACGGTCGATTACGGCCAGGTTGGGCAGGGTCTGGCTGGAAACCTGCGAGATCGCCTCGCCCGTGACCAACGCATCGATGTCCAGGCGCTCGGCCATGCGGCTGGCTGCGCGCAGCATCATGCGCTTGAGGATGACGCCCATCTGGCTGTCATCTACCTTGGTCAGGATCTCGCCGACCACCTCTTCGAACGGCACGCTGATAAACAGCACGCGCTGGGAGCGGCCGAATTTCTCCCACAGATAATGGGCAACTTCCATAACGCCCAATTCATGGGCACGCCCACCCAGGTTGAAGAAGCAGAAATGACTGACCAGGCCGCGACGCATCATCTGGTAGGCAGCAACGGTTGAGTCGTAACCACCGGACATGAGCACCAGCACCTGTTCGAGGGCACCCAGTGGATACCCTCCCAGACCGTCGTGCTGCCGATCAATCACAAACAGGCGGTCATGGCGGATCTCAATGCGTGCAAGCACCTCGGGATCCTTAAGGGAAATCCCTGCACCGCCACAGCGCTGGCGCAGTCCGCCCCCGACGTAGCGCTCTACGTCCATGGAGCTGAAATCATGTTTGCCGGCCCGCTTGCAGCGCAAGGAGAATGCCTTGCCGCGAATGCGCTCACCGAAATGCTGGATGCATTTGTCGAGAATATCTTCGAAGTCACCCAGCGGGTATTCATGGACCTCCAGGAAATGACCGATCCCTGGCGTGCAGGATAGGCGCTCGATCATCTCGCGCAGAACCTTCGGCTCGGTCTGCTGTGTTTCGACTTCCAGGTTATCCCACTCACCCTCCACCGTCAGGTTCGGGTCCAGATCCCTCAAGACCACCCGGATATTCTTCGCCAGCTGGCGAATGAAACGCTTGCGCACCGGACGACTTTTGATAGTGATTTCCGGAAAGACTTTGACGATGAGCTTCATGAAATTTTAAAGAAGAGCGGAAACGACGAGAAAAGGTCGACAAGTATAGCTCAAACTGAAAGTTCTGACTTCCATTGGTCTAAATACATAAAAGCACCAATTTGGTGCTATAAAAAATATAAAGCACGCTTTTGGTGCTCGGTGGTCTATTCCAGAGGCACCATTAACGGCCAAGGCCTAGTGTTAGTGCGGCCCTGTCCATTACAGGGCACTGGCACGCTACTTGCTCCCTTGTGAGGCAGTAGCCCTTAGGCGAGGATAGGGCTCTTCTGAAAGCGCAACCGTTTTCAGAAGTGCCCTTGCTACGGGTACACCTGATCCTGGGAGTTACGCCAACCGCTCCCAGCCTCAATCCCTCTGGAGGAAAACATGTCGAAGGCGGTTCAACTGATCAAAGAAAACGACGTGAAGTGGATAGACCTGCGCTTCACGGACACCAAGGGAAAGCAGCAGCACGTTACTATGCCCGCTCGCGACGCCCTCGATGAAGACTTCTTCGAACACGGCAAAATGTTCGACGGCTCCTCCATTGCTGGCTGGAAAGGTATCGAAGCTTCCGACATGATCCTGATGCCGGACGACAGCACCGCCGTGCTGGATCCGTTCACTGAAGAGCCGACCGTGATCCTGGTCTGCGACATCATCGAACCGTCCACCATGCAGCCTTATGAGCGTGATCCCCGTGCGATTGCCAAGGCCGCTGAAGAGTATCTGAAATCCACCGGTATCGGTGACACTGTATTCGTAGGTCCAGAGCCCGAGTTCTTCATCTTCGACGAAGTGAAGTTCAAGTCTGACATCTCCGGCTCCATGTTTAAGATCTTCTCCGAACAGGCGTCCTGGAACACTGACGCTGATTTCGAAAGCGGCAACAAGGGCCACCGTCCGGGCGTCAAGGGCGGCTACTTCCCGGTTCCGCCGGTCGACCACGACCACGAAATCCGTACAGCCATGTGTAATGCGCTGGAAGAAATGGGTCTGGTTGTTGAAGTTCACCACCATGAAGTGGCGACTGCCGGCCAGAACGAGATCGGCGTGAAGTTCAACACGCTGGTAGCCAAGGCGGACGAAGTCCAGACGCTGAAGTACTGCGTACACAACGTCGCTGATGCCTACGGCAAGACCGTAACCTTCATGCCGAAGCCGCTGTATGGCGATAACGGCTCGGGCATGCACGTTCACATGTCTATCTCCAAGGAAGGCAAGAACACGTTCGCAGGCGAAGGCTATGCTGGCCTGTCCGATACTGCCCTGTACTTCATCGGCGGCATCATCAAGCATGGCAAGGCCCTGAACGGCTTTACCAACCCGTCCACCAACTCCTATAAGCGTCTGGTTCCCGGCTTTGAAGCACCGGTCATGTTAGCCTACTCGGCTCGCAACCGTTCCGCCTCGATCCGTATCCCCTACGTTTCCAGCCCGAAAGCCCGCCGTATCGAAGCGCGCTTCCCGGACCCGGCGGCTAACCCTTACCTGTGCTTCGCTGCACTGCTGATGGCGGGCCTGGATGGTATCCAGAACAAGATTCACCCTGGCGATGCTGCCGACAAGAACCTGTACGACCTGCCGCCAGAAGAGGCCAAGCAGATCCCGCAGGTATGTGGCAGCCTGAAGGAAGCGCTGGAGTCCCTGGACGCTGACCGCGCGTTCCTGACCAAGGGTGGCGTCTTCACTGATGAGTTCATCGATACCTATATCGAGCTCAAGAGCGAAGAAGAGATCAAGGTTCGCACCTTCGTTCACCCGCTGGAATACGACCTGTACTACAGCGTCTAAGCCACCGGTTGTACAGCAGAGGCCTCCTTCGGGAGGCCTTTTGCTTATGGGCGCTTGTCATAAGGGCCTGTCAGTGCAACGCTTATGACTTACTTCTTTCTCTATGTGACGCTAGTGTCACCCTAGGAACAGATATGCGCCTGCTGTTCGCCAGCCTAGTGTTTGCCATGACCTTGCCTGTTCACGCCGAAATCTATCGCTCGGTAGGCCCGAACGGCCAAACAGTCTTCAGCGACCAGCCGCCAGCGAACGCGCCTGCCGAACGGGTCGAACTGCAGCGCCCCAACACCGTGAAAGCCGAGACGCCGGCGTCGACCGCGCCCTCTCCGTCCCCGCCCGACACGGGCGCAGCCACGAGTCAGCCTTATCAAACCCTGCGCCTGGATGCGCCTGACGATGAAGCGCTACGAGCGAACAATGGCACTTTTTCCATTAGCGCGACCATAACGCCTGCCCTGTCACCCGGCCATGAACTTCGCCTGCTGGTGGATGGGCAACCTTATGGTGAGCCGGCCCGAGCACCTTTTTTTCATCTGACTAACATAGACCGTGGCACACACAGCTTGGCCATAGAGGTGGTCGAAGGTACACGTGTCGTACAACAGAGCGAGCCCGTTGAGATCACGGTGCAACGCATCAGCCTCAACAGTCCGAGTCGTTGATCCTTACCGATGCGCTTCATTTATCTGCTTGTACTACTCTTCCTGACGCAGCCGACCTTTGCAGCCGTGTACACCTACACCGATGCCGAAGGTAACCGCATCTTCACAGATAGCCCTCCAAAGGGCATCAAGGCCAACCCTGTCACGATTCAGCCTTCCAACAGCATGCCGTCGCCTGCTGCACCACGCACGATCAAGCTGTCACCCTCCAATCCGGATATTCGTAAACCGGTGCAGCCATCCGCCCCACCGCCACCGGCTCAGATCGCGTCCTACCAGATGCTGCGCATTCTTGTACCGGAGCCGGACGCTACGATTCGGAGCAATGCCGGTGAGCTGATCGTAACAGCCACCAGCGATCCAGAACTGATGCCTACTCATTTCTACCGGCTGATTCTGGATGGCCAACCCGCAGGAGCCCCTGGGCGCAGTCCGGTATTTCCACTTGAAAACCTGGATCGGGGCACGCATCAGATCGCGGTGGAGATCGTTACGGAAGGCGGCGTCGTGGTCGAGCGTACGCCTAGCCAACCTTTCCATATGAAGCGCATGTCGCTGTCTCAGCGGCGTCTGGCCAACCCCTGCAAGGACGGTGAGTGGGGTATTCGTCCCGAATGTCCGCTTTCTGAAAAACCCGAAGAAGAATAAAGCGCCAGCCCCTTATGCACCATATCAGTGCAATACTGTAGGCCGCACCAAAACGAGACATCCTGATTAGCTAGAAAACAGCTTAAGGCTACGTGCAGTGCACAGGTTATGGGCTTGCCCTAACACAGGGCAGCCTATTTACGTAGCTTGGTTTGTTTCTTGCATTTTCATGGGTCGTCACATCAAAGCTGATTCGCCATGCCTACGGAAATGATGCATCGTCTGCTGCTGGATAACCTTACGACGGCAGTCATTCTGCTCAACGCCGAGCTGCGCCTTGAGTACATGAATCCGGCAGCTGAAATGCTGTTGGCCGTCAGCGGTCAGCGTAGCCACGGTCAATTCATCAGTGAATTGTTCACCGAGTCGCCGGAAGCGCTCCAAGCCCTTCGTCAGGCAGTGGAGCACTCGCACCCGTTTACCAAGCGTGAAGCACTGCTGGTGTCCACTACAGGCAACAACCTGACGGTGGATTATGCTGTTACGCCTGTGCTCAGCCCTTCTACGACCTACCTGTTGCTGGAGGTGCATCCCAGGGATCGTCTCCTGCGAATTACCAAAGAGGAAGCCCAGCTTTCCAAACAGGAAACGACCAAACTGCTGGTTCGCGGGCTTGCCCATGAGATCAAGAATCCCCTTGGAGGTATCCGTGGCGCTGCGCAACTCCTCTCTCGAGAGTTACCGGACGAGTCCCTGAAGGATTACACGAACGTCATCATTGAGGAGTCTGACCGCCTGCGCAACCTAGTGGATCGCATGCTCGGCTCCAACAAGCTGCCCAAACTGGCACGTACCAATATTCATGAGGTGCTAGAGCGTGTTTGCAGTCTGGTGGATGCCGAAAGCCAGGGTGGTATCTCTCTGGTACGCGATTACGATCCGAGCATTCCGGACCTCCTTATCGACAAGGAGCAGTTGATCCAGGCAGTCCTCAATATTGTGCGAAACGCCATGCAGGCCATTTCCGAACACAATGAGCTGCGCCTGGGACGTATCACGCTGCGGACGCGTGCGCTCCGCCAGTTCACTATTGCCCATATTCGCCATCGGTTGGTGTGCAAGGTCGAAATCATCGATAACGGCCCGGGTATTCCTGCCGACATGCAGGAAACCATCTTCTATCCGATGGTCAGCGGTCGCCCAGACGGGACCGGTCTGGGCCTGGCCATCACGCAAAACATCATTTCTCAGCACCAAGGCCTTATCGAGTGCCTGAGTCAACCTGGACACACTGCCTTCAGTATTTTCCTGCCGTTGGATAAGGAGCCTTTATGAGCCGTTCGGAGACCGTCTGGATCGTCGACGACGACCGTTCCATTCGCTGGGTACTAGAAAAGGCCCTTCAGCAGGAAGGCATGACGACCGTTGCCTTTGAGAATGCGGACAGCGTCATGAATCGGCTCGGCCGCCAGCAGCCGGATGTCATCATTTCCGATATTCGCATGCCTGGCGCCAGTGGCCTGGACTTATTGTCACGCATTCGGGAGGTTCACCCTCGTCTGCCTGTGATCATCATGACGGCACATTCGGATCTCGACAGCGCTGTCGCCTCCTATCAAGGGGGCGCGTTTGAATACCTGCCCAAGCCGTTCGACGTCGATGAGGCCGTCGCGTTGGTCAAGCGCGCCGGCCAGCATGCCCAGGAACAGCAGGGATTCGAGGAGCCCGCTCACCTGACGCGAACACCGGAAATCATTGGTGAAGCGCCGGCAATGCAGGAGGTGTTTCGCGCCATCGGCCGGCTCTCCCATTCCAACATTACGGTTCTGATCAATGGCGAGTCGGGCACAGGTAAAGAGCTGGTTGCCCATGCCCTGCACCGCCACAGCCCGCGTGCGGCTGCGCCTTTCATTGCGCTGAACATGGCCGCCATTCCCAAGGACTTGATGGAGTCCGAGCTGTTCGGCCACGAAAAAGGGGCCTTCACAGGCGCGGCCAACCAGCGTCGAGGCCGTTTCGAGCAGGCCGATGGTGGAACCTTGTTTCTTGATGAGATCGGAGACATGCCAGCTGATACCCAGACGCGCCTGCTGCGGGTCTTGGCCGATGGTGAGTTCTATCGCGTAGGGGGCCATACCCCAGTCAAGGTGGATGTCCGCATCATTGCCGCAACCCACCAGAACCTGGAGGGTCTGGTCCGGGATGGCAAGTTTCGCGAGGACCTGTTTCATCGCCTCAACGTGATTCGTATTCACATCCCTCGCCTGGCTGATCGCCGCGAGGATATTCCAGCGCTGGCCCGGCATTTCCTGGCACGAGCGGCGCAAGAGCTGGCGGTAGAACCCAAGACGCTAAGACCGGAAACCGAGGAGTACATGAAGGGCCTGTCCTGGCAAGGTAACGTCCGGCAACTGGAAAATACCTGTCGCTGGATCACGGTGATGGCGTCCAGCCGGGAGGTACTGATCGATGACCTGCCGCCGGAACTCCTTAGCCAGCCGCAGGATGCGCAACCCGCCGCCAACTGGGAACAAGCCTTGCGTCACTGGGCGGATCAGGCATTGACTCGTGGACAGTCAAGCCTTCTAGACAGTGCCGTGCCTGCTTTTGAGCGAATCATGATCGAGACCGCGCTCAAGCATACCGCCGGCCGCCGTCGTGATGCCGCGGTTCTCCTGGGCTGGGGACGCAACACGCTGACCCGGAAGATCAAAGAGCTGGGCATGAAAGTCGATGGCCCCGATGAAGAGGGTGAAGACTAAGCCCTATAGGCTAAAAGGCGCCTTAAACGGCGCTTTTTATGCCTGAACTTTTTGTTCAAAAAATTATGAAAAGTTGGCACGCCGCCTGCTATGTACTTGGTAACCAACCTTTTTGGGGACCTCGGTACAGGCAGGCTGGGGAATCCCCTTTTTATTTCAAGACCACCTTCGGGTGGTCTTTTTTTGTTCTGAGATAAAAGGCTACTTCTCAGGCCTTTAAAATCAATAGGTTACAGATACAAAGCTGAAGCCCTTCAATTGCACTGGCTTTACAAGAAACACAGCACCATAAAAGAAGAATAATGTTTAGCATTCAAGGCTTGCACCAAAAATGTGCAGCAATTGAAATTTGCCTTAATTGTGCGCACGTTTACTGGCCAGCTGAGATCAGTGGAACCTCAATGACCAATTCCCAGTGGTCGCCTTCCTTTTTGTCCAAGTGGTCCTGAGTAGCCAGGGCTCCTCCTAGTCCAACTACAAGCACGTTGACGTCCTTGCCCTGCTGAGTGACTGACCAGGAAAAGCTGCGTGACTCTTTTGTTTTTACCTGAGCACTTTGATTGCCGCCTACCAAACTTATGTTGGGCAAACGCAGATTCAACGCACCGTCTGGGCGATAGCGCTCATACTGAAGGGCCTTGTTCAGGGACAGCACCAGACGATACATAGGCCTCCCAGAGCCTTCGTCAACGTATTCTGCAGCCTGAGCCACGCGTATCTGAGGAACGATTGGCTGCCGAGGCCCTACATCGCCGTGATAGATCCGGCCGACCATCAGCCCGAACAGCAGCCCGCCCAGTGACATGGCGCCCAACCACACTAGGAGGCGGCGATTGCGAGTCTGTAGCTCACGGCGTAGCTCTTCAGGATCATCCACCCGTTGGAGTTCTCTTTCACGAGCAGCCTTAGCTTCGCGTACCTCGAGAAACAGACGGCGTACGGCATGAAACAGGCGACTCAACATGCCACCGTTCCGCAACCAGCCCATATCCACCGTACGAAGCAGCAGCCATTGTCGCCGGGTGGCGTTACCATACCGCTCTTTATTCCTGTGTTAGCTACCATGTTTGACGTCATTCTGTTCGAGCCGGAAATTCCGCCCAATACGGGCAATATCATTCGCTTGTGTGCCGTTACCGGCTGCCGTCTGCATCTGATCGAGCCACTTGGCTTTGCGCTTGACGACAAAAAACTCCGTCGCGCCGGGTTGGACTACCATGAGTGGTCGACCGTGCGGTGTCACGCATCGCTGTCAGCTTGTATAGCAGATTTACAACCCCGTCGGCTGATGGCCTTTTCTACCAAGGCTACACAGTCCTATGCCGATGTCCGCTATGAAGTAGGCGATGCCCTGCTGTTTGGTCCCGAGAGCCGCGGGCTGCCAGCCGAGGTGCGTGATGCCCTTCCCCACGAGCACCTGCTACGCCTGCCCATGCTGCCGGATCGTCGCAGCCTCAATCTCTCCAACGCGGTAGCCATTACCGTTTACGAGGGCTGGCGCCAGCTGGGCTTTTTCATGCCGGAATAAATCACTGCAGCATAAAAAAACGCCCCGAAGGGCGTTTTTTCTACAGCGTAGATCAGGCCTGACCTGCAGTCTGCATGCGCGACAGCTCTTGAGCGTACAGCGCATCGAAGTTCACCGGCGACAGCATCAGCGCCGGGAAGGAACCACGCACGACCATGCTGTCCAGTGTTTCACGTGCATAAGGGAACAGGATGTTCGGGCAGAAGGCGCCCAGCGCATGACTCATGGAAGAGGCATCCAGACCCTTGATCAGGAAGATACCGGCCTGTTGTACTTCAGCAACAAAAGCGGTGTCTTCACCGTTCTTCACCGTTACGGTCAGCGTGAGGACGACTTCGTAGAAATCTTCGTTCAGCGCCTTCTGGCGGGTGGATAGATCCAGGTTGACGTTTGGCTGCCAGTCCTGACGGAAGATGTCCGGGCTCTTGGGCGCCTCGAAAGACAGGTCGCGAATATAGATACGTTGCAGGGAGAACTGAGCGCCTTCTTCAGTCTGCTGCGCTCCGTTTAGGTTATCAGTCATGACAGAACCTTATTGTTTATCGGTTAATTCAGGCAGAGAGGAGCGGGTCGAGACGGCCTGAGCGCTCGAGCGCATACAGATCGTCGCAGCCACCCACATGGGTTTCGCCAATCCAGATCTGCGGAACACTGGTCCGGCCGGCCTTGCGTGTCATTTCACTGCGCACTGCAGGCTGGCCATCGACGGCAATTTCTTGGTACTTCACACCTTTACTGTCGAGCAGGTGCTTGGCTCGATGGCAGTAAGGACACCAGGCACTGGTGTAGATGATGACTTCAGGCATGAGAGTACCTCCTGTCCGACAATTAGTTTTTCACGAGCGGCAGGTTTTCCCCACGCCAGGTAGAGAGACCTCCCGTCAACCGGGCCGTAGTGAATCCGGCCTGTTGTAGCGGCGTACAGGCAGCGCCGGCCTGCTGACCATTGCTGTCGACAACGATAAGGGTCTTATCCTTGTGCTTCTCCAATTGGGACAGGCTGCTGGCCAGTTTGTCCTGAGGAATGTTCATTGCACCGACGATATGACCGGTAGCGAACTCCTTCTTCGGACGAATGTCCAGCACAATGCCCTGCTCTGTATTGAGAAGCTTGGTCAGCTCCGCCGTTGACAGGCTGCGCCCGCTACGACGTGTCTCGTGTATCAGCAGAAGGATCAAGAGCACCAACAAGGCGCCAACAAGCAAGTAATGGTGAGTGGCGAACTCGATCAGCCGGGAAACGAATTGCATGGCACGAAGTATCCGGAGTCAAAAAATGCTGGCCAGTATACACACGCGACCTCATGCACCATACCCTGCATGCGTGGCGTCGCTAGGCGTTTGGCAGTTACACTTCAGATAACCGTTGCCTTTCGAAACAGCGCTAACAAGAGTCCGAAATCATGGCATTCACACCCAAACCTCTGGTCCTGATCATCCTCGACGGCTTTGGCCACAGCGAGGAAACCAAGCACAATGCCATTTACGCGGCAAAAAAGCCGGTCTGGGATCGCCTGCTGGCGACACAGCCCCATGGTCTGATCTCCGGCTCCGGCATGGATGTGGGCCTGCCTGACGGCCAGATGGGCAACTCCGAGGTAGGTCACATGAACCTGGGAGCCGGCCGTGTGGTGTATCAGGATTTCACCCGTATCACCAAGGCCATCCGCGATGGCGAGTTCTTCGAGAATCCGGTCATTGGCGAAGCCGTCGACAAGGCAGTCGGCGCAGGCAAGGCCGTCCATATCCTGGGCCTGATGTCCGACGGCGGCGTCCATAGCCACCAGGACCATCTGGTTGCCATGGCAGAGCTGGCGGCCAAGCGTGGCGCCGAGAAGATCTACCTGCACGCCTTCCTCGACGGTCGCGATACACCGCCCAGGAGCGCGCAAAGCTCGATCGACCTGCTAGACGCCACCTTTGCCCGCCTGGGCAAAGGCCGTATCGTGTCGCTGATTGGCCGCTATTTCTCCATGGACCGCGACAATCGCTGGGACCGCGTATCCGCTGCGTACAACCTCATTACGGACGGCACCGCGGAATACCATGCGGCAACGGCCACCGAAGGCCTCAACGCAGCGTACGAGCGCGGCGAGAGCGATGAATTCGTCAAGGCAACAACCGTCGGGACTCCCGTCAAAGTGGAAGACGGTGACGCCGTGGTATTCATGAACTTCCGCGCTGACCGCGCCCGTGAACTGTCCCGTGCGTTTGTCGAGCCGGACTTCAAGGAATTCCCCCGTACCCGGACGCTAAACCTGGCAGGCTATGTCATGCTGACCCAATATGCTGCCAGCATTCCTGCACCCAGTGCCTTTACCCCGGAAAGCTTGAACAATGTCCTGGGTGAATACCTGGCCAAGAACGGCAAGACTCAGCTGCGGATTGCCGAAACCGAGAAATATGCGCACGTCACGTTCTTTTTCTCGGGCGGTCGGGAAGAACCCTTCGAGGGCGAGGAACGTATCCTGATCCCCTCCCCCAAGGTTGCCACCTATGACATGCAGCCTGAAATGAGCGCCCCGGAAGTTACCGACAAGATTGTCGATGCGATTGAAAACCAGCGCTACGATGTCATCATCGCCAACTATGCCAATGGCGACATGGTGGGCCATACCGGTGTATTCGAGGCGGCAGTCAAAGCAGTGGAATGCCTGGACGCCTGCATGGGACGCATTGTGGAAGCGCTGGACAAGGTCGGCGGCGAGGCCATCATTACGGCAGACCACGGCAATGTCGAGCAGATGGAAGATGAATCCACGGGTCAGGCGCATACTGCGCATACCACCGAGCCGGTTCCGTTCGTTTATGTAGGCAAGCGCTCCGTTCACATTCGTGAAGGCGGTGTACTGGCCGATGTAGCGCCCACCTTGCTGACGCTTATGGGTATGGAGCAACCCAAGGAGATGACCGGTCGTACGATCATTACCGTGAATTAAATATCACGGCCTGCTCATTTACCCGATTGGGAGTATCGTTGCGTCTCTGAGGACTCAGCGGTACTTCTGATCATCAACCAATAAAAGAGCACCTAGTCATCTACGGCTCGTCTCGCCGTTTTTTTTGCTAGCCGCCCCGTGCATACTAGGGCGCTTCCTCATGGGATATTTGTTACTCGATGCTTCGCGCCCTTACCCTCGTTCTTCTTGCATGTCTGCTTACTCCGGCCGTGGCCGATCAGCGCGAGGATACCCAGCGCCAGCTGGAAGCCACCAAGCGTGACATCGCCGAACTGCAGAAGCTCTTGCAAGGCATCCAGACCGAAAAGTCCGGCGTGCAAAAGCAGCTCAAATCGACCGAAACGGAGATGGGCGACCTGGAAAAGCAGGTCAAGGATCTCCAGGATCAGTTGGATCAAGGTCAGGAAAAGCTGAAGAAGCTGGATGACCAGAAAAAAAAACTCGATCAGTCACGCCTTGAGCAACAAAAACTGATCGCTATTCAGATTCGTGCCGCTTATCAAAGCGGCCGTCAGGAATACCTGAAGTTGCTCCTTAATCAGGAACAACCGGAAAAGGTCAGTCGCACCCTGACCTACTATAACTATGTCAATCAGGCCCGCCTCGACCAACTCGCGACATTCAACGACACCCTGAAACAGCTAGCCGGGGTAGAGAGTGACATTCGTAACGAGCAATCGCAGCTGACCGCTCAGCAAGCCGCTTTGCAGGAGCGGCAGGACAAGCTGGCCGAAGTCCGCAAGGCACGCCAGGAGACCCTGGCCAAGCTGAACAGCGACTACTCCGACCGCAACCGTGCGCTGCAATCGCGTGAGCAGGATCAGGCAGAACTCGGCAAGGTCCTGAAAACCATTGAAGAGACACTGGCCCGCCAGGCTCGTGAGGCTGAGCAGGCTCGCCAGCGTGCACTGGCACAGGCGCGGGAAGCGGAAGAGCGTAGTCGCGCAAGCAGCAAAACGACACGGCCAACGAACACACCGGGCCTTGCGGTGTCTAGTTCTGCACCAGGCTTTGGCGGTCCGTTTGCCAGCGCACAAGGCAAGCTGCCTTGGCCTGTGAACGGTCGCCTGCTGGCACGCTTTGGCAGTCCGCGTGGCGATGACCCGCGCGCCAAATGGGATGGTGTACTGATTTCAGCCAGCGCAGGCACCCAGGTACACGCTATTCATGCGGGCCGGGTAGTGTTTGCCGACTGGTTACGAGGGGCCGGACAGCTGGTGATCATTGATCACGGCAACGGCTATCTCAGTTTATACGGGCATAATCAAAGCTTGTTAAAGAGTGCAGGTGATCAGGTCAAGGCGGGCGATGCGATTGCAACCGTCGGGACCAGCGGAGGTCAGGACACCCCTGCCCTCTATTTCGCCATACGTCAGAAGGGTCGTCCGTCGGATCCGCTTACCTGGTGCCGTGCCCAGGGTTAGTGCCGGACACATTAGGAGCTACGCATGCCGCATTGCTTTCGTCTCACCGCCTTGGCTTTCTCGCTGATAGGGCTGAGTGGCGTTTCAACCGCCTGGGCCCAGCAACAGACGCCAGGAGAAGTGCCCGCCGCGGTGACCCCGGTCGAAGGGGCAGCAGCGCCCATCAACAATGCGCCGCTTCCACTCGAAGAGCTGCGTACGTTCGCTGAGGTGATGGACCGCATCAAGGCAGCCTATGTCGAGCCGGTGGATGACAAGACTCTGCTCGAAAACGCCATCAAGGGCATGCTGAGCAACCTGGACCCGCATTCGGCATACCTTGAACCCAAGGATTTTGCTGAGCTTCAGGAAACCACCAGCGGCGAATTTGGTGGTCTGGGGATCGAAGTGGGTCAGGAGGACGGTTTCGTAAAAGTGGTCTCCCCTATTGATGACACGCCGGCTGCTAAGGCCGGTATCCAGCCGGGAGACCTGATCGTCAAGATCGATGGCCAGCCCACCAAGGGTCAGTCCATCAGCCAGTCCGTGGACAAGATGCGCGGCAAGATTGGCAGTCCGATTACCCTGACTATCGTACGCGGCGGTGGCCGCCCCTTCGATGTCAAGCTCAACCGGGCCGTCATCAAGGTCAAGAGCGTCAAGGCGCAACTGCTGGAGCCTAACTACGGCCTGCTGCGCATTTCGCAGTTCCAGGTAAACACGGGCGATGAAGTAACAAAGGCCTTCCAGCAGCTTCGCAAAGAGAACAAGGGCAATAAGCTCAACGGCCTGGTGCTCGACCTGCGAAACAACCCCGGCGGCGTCTTGCAGGCCGCTGTCGAGGTTGCGGATGCCTTTATGACCAAGGGTCTGATCGTCTATACAAAGGGTCGCATCCAGAACTCCGAGCTGAGCTTCTCGGCCGACGCGGCTGACCCCAGCGAAGGTGTTCCGCTGGTCGTCCTCATCAACGGTGGCAGCGCGTCGGCGGCGGAAATCGTGGCGGGCGCTCTGCAGGATTCCAAGCGTGGAATCCTGATGGGTACGGATACGTTTGGTAAAGGCTCGGTGCAAACGGTTCTGCCGCTTAACAACGACCGCGCACTCAAACTGACCACAGCGCTGTATTTCACACCCAAGGGCCGATCCATTCAAGCGCAGGGCATCACCCCTGATGTGGCGGTCGCACCCGCCAAAGTCACCCCGGAAGACAATCCTGAGTTCTTCAAAGAAGCTGATCTGGCCGGTCACCTGGGTAATGCCAACGGCGGCCCGGATCGTCCTACCGGAAGCAAGGCGCCTAACCAGACGCCCCGCCCGCAAGATGATGACTTCCAGCTGTCCCAAGCCCTCAGCCTCCTGAAAGGGCTGAGCATCACACGCAATCAGTGATCAGGCGTTGGATTGGCTCGCTCCTACTGCTCGCTCTGGCAGCTGGAGCCGCTGCGGCTGAGCCACCACGCCTGAGCATCGTAATCGATGACCTGGGACAGAACCTCTCCCAGGATCGTCGCGTTCTTGGTCTGCCCGGGCCGGTGACCCTGGCCATCATGCCGGGCACATCCTTCGGCGCGACATTGGCTCGCGAAGCCCA
Source organism: Pseudomonas sp. MAG002Y (assembly GCF_019400845.1). Classification (NCBI taxonomy): domain Bacteria; kingdom Pseudomonadati; phylum Pseudomonadota; class Gammaproteobacteria; order Pseudomonadales; family Pseudomonadaceae; genus Pseudomonas; species Pseudomonas sp. MAG002Y. Next base: position 210,022 of record NZ_WOEJ01000004.1, read on the forward strand.
TAAGGCAGGCCGTACGGTCATTCTGCATCTGCCTATGGATCCCGCGGGCGGCCCCTTCGCCTGGCATCCCGAGCTTTCCGGTGAGGAGCGCCTTAAGCGCCTCGAAAACGCCCTGGCGACTGTCCCCTATGTCAGCGGGGTCAACAACCATGAAGGTAGTCGGATGACGGCTGATCGCCCGGCCATGAGTCAGCTCATGCAAACCCTGCAGGCCAAATCGCTATTTTTCCTCGATAGCCGTACCAGTGCAGCCACGGTTGCAGCCGCCGAAGCTCAAAAGATTGGGCTGGCGAGCCTTTCCCGCGATGTGTTCCTGGACAATGTAAACCAGGCTGATGCAATCGCAGCGCAATTGCAGGAAGGCGTCAGGCTGGCACGCAAGCAAGGCACGGCCGTTCTGATTGGTCATCCTCGTCCAGCCACGCTAAGCGTTCTGGAGCGAGAGCTGCCCACATTGATCGCCAATGGCATCGAGATTATCGATGTCGAGCAGATGATCGCTCTACGCAGCAATAAAGCCATGGCAGGTCATGGCAAGAATGGTGTGTACCGCTAAAACAAAAAACCGGAGCCAGGCTCCGGTTTTGCTACAGGACCGTTGAAGGGTCACAGGTAGTTATTGGTAATCTGATCGACTACGCCTTCCTTGCGCATCTCATCCAGCGTCTTCTGCAGCTTGGCAACTACATCATCCGGCGTATCCTTGTTGACCGCCAGGTATAGGTCTGCCTCATCGATGACCAACGCGGTTTGCAGATTGGACACCCCTTCCTGCTTGGCCAGATACCGAGCCACAACATCGGTCGTTGCCCAGAAGTCGATTTCGCCCCTCTCCAGCTTGCCGACGTTTTCCTGGTCGCGAAGGGACTCGGTAAACGGAATCTTCTTGTCAGCCAGGATCTGGCTGACCGCCGAGCTTTTGTAAGTACCGATCTTGTACTTGTTCGCGCCTTCCAGGTTGGTCAACTTGATATTGCTGGCGTTAGTCGACATTAACACCTTACGCGTCTTACCCAGGGGCCCTACCCATTTGAACTGCGACTCGCGGGCAGGTGTGCGGGACGTGGAGAACAGCGCGTAATTAGGGTTTTCCAGCGCCAGGTTATAAAGCCTGTCCCAGGGGAAACGCAGAGAAAGGGAATAGTTGACTCCGGCACGCTTGAACATTTCACGGACAATATCCGTGCTGATGCCGTCAATCCCGTCATCCTTGGCGAAATTCTTTTCGTCGACAGCCATATTGAATGGCGGGAAATTCTCAGTCAGCAGGACCATCGAGTAATTGTCGGAGACCGCAGCCTTTGCTGCGCCTGCTCCCAGTAACAACCCCAACATCACCACACGCAATATCGACTTGGACATCACTTCAGCTCCTTGTTTCTTATAACTGCTGTGCCACCGGCAAAGGCACAATCGAATGCTTATTTAAAGGTAATGCTCCAGGATGCGCTGGACTTCACCATCCTTGCGCATCTGCTCCAATGCGTTTTGCAGTTTTTGCACCACATTGTCAGGTGTCTGCTTGTTCAAGGCTAAAAAGAGCTGGCTTTCGTTAAACCGCAGAACGGTCTTGAAGTCAGTAACCCCTTGTTGACGCGCTAGATAACGGCCCGCCGGATCGCCGGTGGCCCAGACGTCAATCTGCCCTGCCTGAAGTTTTTGAACGTTTTCCTGATCCCGTAGTGAGAGGTCTAGGTTTATGCCTTGCTTCACTAAACTTTCGGCGATCGCGTCACCTTTATAGGCGCCAATGCGCAAACCCTGACGCTTTACGTCATCCAGGCTGCCAATTTTTAGCGATGAGTCCGCACGGGCAAGCAGAATCCAGTCATCAGGTCCTATCGGCCCCACCCACTTGAAAGAATCTTCCCGCTCGGGGAGACGAGCCGTCACGAAAACGCCGTAGCCAGGCTGCTCCAGTGCGGTCTTGTAGATACGCTCCCAGGGAAAGCGGAGCGTCATCGAGTAAGCAATTCCGGCCCGCTTACAGGCCTCCCGGACGATATCCACGGCTATTCCGCTCAGGCTTTCCTCCTGTGCGAAGTTCTTGCCATCGACCGACATGTTGTAAGGGGGAAAATTTTCTGTCAGCAGATCAATACGATTGTTGGCACTGGCTGCCTGGGCGGCCCCAGCACTCACCATCAACACACTGACCCAAAACGCCATGACAACGTTGAACATGGACACGCCTCCTGCTTTGTTTTGGGCAATTTCTTTAACAGGAAGCGTGCCAAGTGTGACGCAAATCTCTATTTATCGGACCACAATACCCCGTTCAGCCATATAGGCCTTGGCTTGAGGCACGCTGTATTCTCCAAAATGGAAAATGCTGGCAGCCAATACCGCCGAGGCCCTGCCTTCCAGAATACCGGCAGCTAGGTGCTCAAGATTACCGACACCACCTGATGCGATAACAGGAATATTGATGGCCTCACTGATGGCACGTGTCACGCCGAGGTCGAACCCGCTCTTGGTGCCGTCCTGATCCATGCTGGTCAGCAGGATTTCACCCGCGCCCAAGTCCTCCATCTTGCGTGCCCAGGCAACGGCGTCCAGCCCGGTCGGCTTACGGCCACCGTGGGTAAAGATCTCCCAGCGCGGCGTTTCGCCCGGTGCCGAGACCTTCTTGGCATCGATGGCGACAACGATGCATTGCGAGCCAAAACGGTCTGCGGCTTCCCCGACGAACTCGGGCGTAAAGACTGCTGCAGTATTGATCGAGACCTTGTCTGCACCCGCGTTGAGCAGGTTACGAATATCCTGCACGGTACGAACGCCACCGCCCACGGTCAGCGGAATGAACACCTGACTCGCCATACGCTCGACCGTATGCAGGGTGGTATCGCGGCCCTGGTGGCTGGCGGTGATATCCAGAAAGGTGATTTCATCTGCGCCCTGCTCGTTGTAACGACGGGCAATCTCTACCGGATCTCCGGCGTCACGGATATTTTCGAATTTGACGCCCTTCACCACGCGGCCATTGTCCACGTCGAGGCAGGGAATGATTCTCTTGGCAAGTGCCATACGGTATCCCTCGTCTGTCGGCCTGTCTTATGCCTGATAACGATCGCACAGGGCCTGAGCCTCTGCGACGTCCAACGTGCCTTCGTAGATCGCGCGACCGGTAATGGCACCGATGATGCCGGGTGCCTTGGCGTCCAGCAGATTCTGGATATCGCCCAGGTTATGGATACCGCCCGATGCGATGACAGGAATTCGGGTAGCGTTTGCCAGCGCGGCAGTAAACGGTACGTTGCATCCCTGCATCATGCCGTCACGGGCAATATCGGTGTAAACAATCGCCGAAACGCCGTCTGCCTCGAAGCGCTTGGCCAGATCGATTACCTGTACCTGACTGACTTCCGCCCAGCCATCAGTCGCCACGAAGCCGTCTTTGGCATCCAGCCCAACAATAACCTTGCCTGGAAAGGCTCGGCAGGCTTCGGCGACAAACTCTGGTTCCTTAACAGCCTTGGTACCGATAATTACGTAGCTGACGCCAGCCTTTACATAGTGCTCAATGGTTTCCAATGAGCGGATACCGCCACCGATCTGGATAGGCAGGGAGGGATAGCGCTTGGCGATTGCGGTAACCACTTCGCCATTGACCGGCTGGCCTTCGAACGCTCCATTAAGATCAACCAAGTGCAAACGACGGCAGCCGCCTTCGACCCACTTGGCCGCCATGCTTACAGGATCGTCGGAGAAAACCGTGGAATCTTCCATACGGCCCTGGCGCAGACGCACGCAGGCGCCATCTTTCAAATCAATCGCAGGAATAATCAGCATAGATCTCTACCCAAGGCATTCGGGGCGGCCTGCATGGCACAGGTTCAGCACCAGGAATGCGTTCGCTAATGGTGATAAAACGCCACGGGTTGACTTTGCTTGCACTCAAGCCTTGCCATGGCGGCTAGTACAATCAGCCAGGCTTACCAGCGGCCGTCCCAGGCAACAAAGTTCTGGTAGAGCTGCAAACCGCAGGTTGCGCTCTTTTCGGGATGGAACTGCGTGGCAAAGCGCGGACCGTCAGCCAAGGCGGCGGTAAAGTCCACGCCATAATGGCCTCGGCCGGCTACCTGGCGAGCGTTGGCGGCCTCGATGTAGTAGCTGTGCACAAAGTAGAAGCGGCTCTGGTCTGGAATACCATGCCAAAGCGGATGATCGAGGGTATGCGCCACCTCGTTCCATCCCATGTGCGGGACTTTAAGCTTTTCACCATTCTCTACCATATCGGCAGGGAAGCGGCGCACCCGACCGGGAAACAGGCCGACACAGTCAACACCGTTGTTTTCCTCGCTGGTTTCCATCAAGGCCTGCATGCCCACACAGACGCCCAGGAAGGGACGATCCTGGCTGACTTCGCGAACCAGCACATCAATGCCCAGGCGGCGGATCTCAGCCATACAATCGCGGATAGCGCCTACGCCGGGCAGGACGATGCGGTCTGCCTCCCGAATGATCTGCGGATCGCCCGTGACCAGCACGCGTGCGCCGCCTGAATACTCAAGCGCCTTGGCAACCGAGTGCAGGTTGCCCATGCCATAGTCGATGACTGCTACCGTCTGCATCAGAGGCACCCCTTGGTAGACGGCATCTGTCCGGCCATGCGCTCGTCCTGGCTGACTGCCATGCGCAGCGCGCGTCCAAACGCCTTGAAGACCGTCTCGATCTGGTGGTGAGTGTTGATGCCACGCAGGTTATCCACATGCAGCGTTACCTGCGCATGGTTGACGAAGCCCTGGAAAAACTCGATGAACAAATCGACGTCGAAGCCTCCGACCGTAGCCCGGGTGAACGGTACATGCCAGTGCAGACCGGGACGCCCGGAAAAATCGATGACGACCCGGGACAGGGCTTCGTCCAGTGGCACATAGGCATGTCCGTAACGGTAGATGCCTTTCTTGTCGCCAATGGCCTGGGCAAAGGCCTGACCCAGCGTGATGCCCACGTCCTCAACGGTATGGTGATCGTCGATATGCAGGTCGCCCTTGCAATGGATGTCCAGGTCGATCAACCCGTGGCGGGCGATCTGATCCAGCATGTGCTCAAGAAAGGGAACCCCGATGTCGAATCGGGCTTGCCCGGTGCCATCCAGATTGATGGATACCTTGACCTGGGTTTCCAGGGTATTGCGCTCGACGGCTGCCTTGCGTTCGGCCATTACCTGCTCCGCGAAATGAGAGGGCAAAAAAGGGTAAACAGTATAGAAGCCATAGCCAGGAAGCAGAAGCCGTGAAAGGCACCTAAACGCAAACGAGAGGAAGGATGGGACGAGTGGCGGGAAACGCGGCAGGCATTGCACCTGCCGCGAGCGGTATCGCTTAGCCGAACAGCACAGCCGTTTTGCCCAGGGTAATGAGAACACCCCATGCCAACGGAATGACGACCACAGCCCAGGCCAGAATGACCCAAGTCTTGCTGGACGGGTCAGCCGACCATTCGATCACTAGATTGTCGAAGTTGTTGTCGTTGCTCTTGGAACGCTCAACAGCCAGCTCGGCCTCGGTCATGAAGTGCTTGTCTGCCACCGGGCGTACCAGCAGGTTACAGATAAAGCCGAGGATCAGCAGGCCCGACAGGATATAAAGCGTAGTGTCATAGACAGCTGCACGCGGAACCCCCAGGCCCAGCTGGTACTCACGCAGGTAGTTCACCAGCACCGGACCGAAAATACCGGCAGCGGCCCAGGCCGTCAGCAGACGACCATGGATCGCCCCCACCATCTGCGTACCGAAGAGATCCGCCAGATAAGCCGGCACGGTAGCGAAGCAGCCGCCGTACATGGACAGAATCAGGCAGAACGTGAACACGAACAGCGCTACGCTGCCCATGTGGCTGGTCCACGGAATGATCGCGTACAAGGCAAAGCCCAGCGCAAAGAACACGAAAAACGTGATCTTGCGACCGATAAAGTCCGAGAACGATGCCCAGAAGAAACGACCGCCGATGTTGAACAGACTGAGCAGGCCAGTAAAGCCGGCAGCGATCGTGGCGATCTGCGCCAGCTGATCCTTGTTCAGGTCATTGAAGCGGATACCAACGCTGATCAGGCGACCACCGAATACTTCCTGCAGCATGGGCGATGCCATACCCAGGATACCGATACCAGCGGAAACGTTCAGACAGAGTACCGCCCACACCAGCCAGAACTGGGGCGTGCGCCAGGCCTTGCTGACATGCACGTGACGGCTGGTGATCATGTCATTGCCGGTCTTTTTCAGCGAAGGCGACCATCCTTCCGGACGCCAGCCAGGCGGCGGTACACGGTACGCAAGCGCGCCACCTATCATGAAGACAAAATAGACGCCGGCCAGGACCAGGAAGCACTGCCAGACACCAACATCTTCAGCCGTTGCGAAATGGCGCATCAGCATGTCGGCCAGGGGCGCACCGACCATCGCACCGCCGCCGAAGCCCATGATCGCCATGCCAGCCGCCATGCCCCGCTTGTCAGGGAACCACTTCATGAGTGTCGAAACTGGCGAAATATAGCCAAGCCCCAGCCCGATCCCCCCGATCACACCAGCCCCCAGCCAGAGCAGCCAGATGTGGTGGGTGTAAACGCCCATGGCCGAGATCACCAGACCGCCGCACCACAGGAATGCCGACACGATGCCTGCCTTGCGAGGACCGGCGTGCTCCAGCCAGCTACCGAAAAAGGCAGCCGAGCAGCCCAGGAACAGGAAGAACAGGGTATACATCCAACCTAACTGGGAGATTTTCCAGTCGCAGCCCGTGGCGAAAAGCTGATCGAAAAAGCCCATGGTGGGCGCGCAGGCAATGGGTGCATCAATGCCAACGGCGCGAGACAGCGGCAGCCAGAATACGGAGAAACCGTAGGCCATGCCAATACACATATGAATGGCCAGTGCTGCTGGCGGTACCAGCCAGCGGTTGAAGCCATGGGTGGCAACGATCCGTTCCTTGGATAGGAAAGCGGGACGAGCGGAAGTGCCGCTCTGTGTGAGCGTAATGCTCATGAGAAATCCCCTATATGAAGTGTTGACGACTCGCTGAAATGTTCGCAGAAAAGACCGGGCATTCCCCAACGCACCGTTTTTTTCAAAAACGCGAACGAATTCTCCTTTAGTCGGGGCGCGACAATAGAGCGCATGGCGTGTAAATACCAGAGCACAGCACTCAATTTTTCGTGCCTACACGCCAAACGGCATTTACAGCGCGACAGAGAGTCTGAGGCCGATATCGCGCTTCTGACGTTCATCCAGCCAAAACGACCACTTGGCAGCGTTATACTCGGCCAATTACTTAAGTTTTTAGATAAGGACCCGTCAATGAAAGCGTTCGGAAAAGTGCTCGGCCTTGTCTTTCTTGGGCTGCTGCTGATCATCGTGGCGCTGGGCTTTGCCTTGACCCACTTGTTCGACCCCAACGATTACAAAGACGAAATCCGCCAACTTGCCCGGGACAAGGCCAACATCGAGCTGACCCTTAATGGCGATATAGGCTGGAGCCTCTTTCCATGGCTTGGCCTGCAACTTCATGATGCGACCATCGCCAGTGCCACCACACCACAAAAGCCGCTTGCCAACGTACAGCGGTTGGGCTTCTCGGTGCGCGTATTGCCGCTGCTTCGCCATGATGTCGAGATGAGTGATATTCGCGTGGACGGCCTCAACCTGACGCTGGCTCGCGACGAACAAGGCCAGGCCAACTGGGAAAACATTGGCCGCCCCGCACCCGATAAAACCCCCGGTACGCCAAACGACCAACCGGCGGAGCAGCCAGCCGGCCAGGATGATAAGCCACGCCGTCCACTCAAGCTGGATATCGATAGCCTGACGGTCAAGGACTCACGCCTCGATTACAGCGATGCCCGCAGCGGCGCGCATTATGCGTTCGAAGGCCTTGACCTGAGCACTGGCAGCATCCGCGAAGGCACCAATATTCCGCTGAAACTGCTGGGCACCCTCACGACCAATCAACCGCCCGTCAATGCCTCGGTGGTCTTGACTGGCGAGCTGCGCTTTGACAATGCCTTGCAGCGCTACCAGCTGGACAATGCCAACCTGTCCGGCGATGCCACAGGCGAACCCTTCGGCGGACAGCTGCTGAAATATTCAGCGGAAGGTCAACTTCTTCTGGACCGGGCCGCTCAGGTTGCTGAGTGGAACGGCCTCAAGCTGACTTTCAACCAGCTCAAGGCGCTGGGTGAACTCAAAGTGCATGACCTTGAAAAGGCACCCAAGCTTGAAGGCGGCCTGTCCATTGCACAGACCGATCTGCGCGCCTTTCTGACCGGCATTGGTGTCGCCCTGCCGGAAATGGCTGACGCCAACACCCTCAAGCAGGTTGAGTTCAATACACGCCTGTCCGGCAGCCAGAACAGCCTGGCGCTGGAAGACCTGAACCTTGTACTGGATGGCGGCACCTTCTCGGGTCGTATTGCCGTAGAAGACTTCGCCCGTAAAGCCTTGAGTATTGACCTCAAAGGTGATCGCCTCGACCTGGATCGCTACCTGCCCGCCAAGACGGCTGCCGCTCAGCACGAGAGCAATACCGCTCGCCAGAACGAAGTGACTGCAGCCGATGCGGTTGCCAGCCAGGGCAATTCACCGCTTCCCTCCTCCCCCACTCAGCATGCCTGGAGCAGTGAGGACATTCTTCCTGTAGAGCGGCTCAAAGCACTGGATCTGAACGCTTCGCTCAACCTGGATCACTTCGTGGTCACCAAGCTGCCTATTGATAACGCCAGCCTCAAGCTCAACGGTAAAGACGGCCTCGTCACACTGAGCGAATTGCGTGGCGACTTGTTCAGCGGTCGCTTTCAGGCCAATGGTGCCCTTGATGTTCGAGGAATCACACCCAAACTCAGTGTGACCGAACGTATTGCTCAGGTACCGGTTGAAAAAATTCTCCAGGCCCAGGGCCAAAAGCCACCCGTACGGGGGGCGCTGGATCTGGATGCCAACCTGACCGCGCAAGGCAATAGCCAGAAGGCATGGATGGATAGCCTGGATGGAACGGCGCGCTTTCGTCTGAGCAATGGTGTCCTAGCCAATGCCAACCTAGAGGGCCAGCTCTGCCAGGGCATCGCGCTGCTCAACAAAAAGACACTTGCCAGTGCGCATGATGGCCAGGACACTCCGTTCCGCGAGCTGAGCGGTAGTCTGACCATCAATAATGGAGTCGCCAGCAACCAGGACCTGATTGCCCGCATTCCCGGCCTGACGGCCAAGGGCAACGGTGATATCGACTTACGCGTGCTGGGCTTGGACTACCGCATTGGCGTAACCGTCGAAGGCGACAAGAGCGACATGCCCGACCCGGCCTGTCAGGTCAATGAGCGCTATACCGGCATCGAGTGGCCGTTGCATTGCCGGGGTCCGCTGGAGCTGGGCGCTAAGGCCTGCCGCCTGGATCGCGACGGCATGAGCAAGATCGTCGCCCGACTGGCGGGTGATCGACTTAATGAGAAACTGGATGAAAAGCTCGGAGACAAAGTCAGTCCCGAACTCAAAGATGCCATCAAGGGGTTATTCCACAAACGATGAATCCGGAACGCTTTTCCAGCGCAGTCCTGAATTGGTACGACATTCATGGCCGCAAGGACCTGCCCTGGCAGCAGAACATCACCCCTTATCGGGTCTGGGTCTCGGAGATCATGCTCCAGCAGACCCAGGTCAGTACAGTGCTGGGCTATTTTGACCGTTTCATGCAGGCGTTACCCGATGTCCAGGCGCTTGCCGCTGCCTCTGAAGACGAAGTACTGCACCTCTGGACGGGACTGGGGTATTACAGTCGCGCCCGAAATCTGCACAAGACGGCAAAGATTGTCGTCACCGAGCACAGCGGTGAGTTTCCACGTAGTGTCGAAGCCCTCGTGGACCTGCCAGGCATAGGCCGCTCGACGGCAGGTGCCATTGCCAGCCTGTCCATGAACATTCGCGCACCGATTCTGGACGGCAACGTCAAGCGGGTTCTGGCGCGCTATTCGGCACAGTCCGGCTATCCCGGCGAGCCCGCCGTCGCCCGAGCGCTATGGGACGTGGCGGAGCGCTATACACCTCACATTCGTGTGGGCAACTACACTCAGGCCATGATGGACCTGGGCGCTACACTGTGCACACGCAGCAAGCCCACCTGCCTGCTCTGTCCATTGAAAGAAGGCTGCCAGGCCCATCGGCTGGGACGTGAAACGGATTTTCCCGAACCCAAGCCACGGAAGACCTTGCCGCAAAAGCGGACCCTGATGCCACTGATCATCAATGATGACAATGCCATCCTGCTCCACCGGCGCCCTTCTTCCGGGCTCTGGGGTGGTCTCTGGAGTCCACCTGAGCTCGATACGGTCGATCAGCTGGGGGCCCTGATTGAGCGCCACAGCCTGATCATGGAACAGCGTCAGGCCTTGCCTGGCCTTACACATACCTTCAGCCATTTCCAGCTCAACATCGAGCCCTGGCTGATTCATGTGGACAGCCGCAATCAATCCATGACCGAACCGGACTGGCTTTGGTATAACCTCGCCAATCCGCCACGCCTGGGGCTGGCAGCCCCGGTCAAGAAATTGCTCAAGCGCGCCGAAGAGGCGTTGAAAGGAGAAACCGTATGACCCGCACTGTCATGTGCCGCAAGCTCAAGCAAGAACTGCCTGGCCTGGATCGCCCGCCTTATCCGGGCGCCAAGGGCGAGGACATTTACCTGAATGTATCCAAGCAGGCCTGGGATGACTGGCAGAAACATCAGACCATGCTGATCAACGAGCGCCGTCTGAACATGATGAATGCCGACGACCGTAAATTCCTTCAGCAGGAAATGGATAAATTCCTTTCTGGCGAAGAGTACGCGCAAGCCGAAGGATATGTACCGCCCAGTGAATGATCTGGGGGCTAGCCCTTCTGATTTTGGGGCAAACACTTAAGTCACGGTAAAAATTGAATTTTTTTCAACTCGCGCTTGACACAAATCGTTTATAACGGTTTAATGCGCCCCGTTGCCCAGGTAGCTCAGTTGGTAGAGCAGGGGATTGAAAATCCCCGTGTCGGCGGTTCGATTCCGTCCCTGGGCACCATGATTCTAAAAGCCCGATCACTGATCGGGCTTTTTTTTGCCTGCATGTTTGTCCCGCCTCGTATCACTGCCCCGAAAAGGCTTCAGCACGATTCTCTCCCGTTCGCTCAATTGCTCGTCTTGGGTCTTTTATTTGACAACCTGCGGTTAAACAGCTGTAAAGCTTATACAGACCTGTAGATGGAGGAATGAATGAAGCGGCTCAAGCGATGGGTTATTTCTTTGATGGCGGGCTTAAGCCTGTGCGGCACAGCTCTGGCAGCCGACGTTCTCAAAGTGGGCGTTCAAGGCTCGCTTCCCCCGTTCAGTAGCGTTAGTGGTAACGGCAAGCTGACCGGCTTCGATGTGGATATTGCCCAGGCACTGTGTGCAGAACTCAAGGTGCAATGCCAGTTCGTGATCACCAGCTGGGATCGCATGCTGCCTTCACTGAACGCACGCAAGTTCGACGCCATCATTTCCTCAATGTCGATCACACCGGAGCGCGAGCAGCTCGTCTCCTTCACTATCCCCTACTACATGAACAGCATTCAGTTCATTGCCCCCAGGGATAAACCGTTCAGCACAGACCCCCGCGGACTCAAAGGCAAGGTTATCGGTGCCGGCCGCGCGACGCTTTCGGCAGATTGGCTCTCCAACCATCTGGGCGGTCAGGTCAACATGCGCTTCTACGACTCCCAGGAGGAAGCCAACCAGGCCCTTGCAGATGGGCGTGTGGATGCCGTACTGGGAGACCGCTTTGCGCATTACGCCTGGCTGCAGACCCCAGAGGGGCAACGCTTCGAGCTTAAAGGCGAACCCGTCCTGCAAAAGGACCGCATTGCGATAGCGGTACGCAAGAACGATCCGCTGAAAGCCCGCCTGGATGAAGCTCTCAAAGGTATTCTCGCCAACGGGACATACCAGCAGATCAACGCCCGATACTTTCCGTTCAGCCTCTACTGATCACAGCGACAGGGCGGTGCGTTATGCTTCGCCGCCCCGTTAGCCTCCGTGATCGGCATGAGTGAGACCTATCCTGCTTCCTTCCTCCAGGGCAGTGCGTTAGAAGCACGCTTCAATGCCTTGGACAGCTTCCTGATACAGCACCAGGCGCTCTGGCGACCCAAGCCGTTCACCCAGCCAACACTGCCTTGGGAGAAGGCCAACCCGGGGCTATCCTCGTGGCTTCGCACCCGCTCACTTGAAGAGGCGGAGGCTACGCATACACATCCCCATGCACTCAAGGCCCCCTCGCCTTTTCCAGCCTGGGCCGAAGAGGCACGTCAGCTGTGCATGATCGGCGAGTTGCCCAGACAGTACAGCGAAGCGCCTAACAGGCTGAGCGTGGACGTGCCGGGACGCAAATGGCAGCAGGTGGAGGCATTCGCTCACCACGCCTTGTTCAGCAGCCCTCCCTCGCATTGGCTGGACTGGTGCTCAGGCAAAGGTCATTTAGGACGACGCCTGGGCGTCCATGGCGCTGCGTTCGACTGTCTGGAATACGATCCCTCACTGGTAGAGACAGGGCAACGTATCAGCGAGCGCCTGGGGCTTTCAGCCCATCATTATGAACAGGATGTAATGGCTGATTCTGTTACGGAAAGGCTTAAGGCCTTTCACACGCCTGTAGCGCTGCATGCGTGCGGTGATCTCCATGTGCGGTTGATGCAGGTAGCCAGCCAGACAGGCTGCCCTGCCTTGGCGTTAGCGCCCTGTTGCTATAACCGTATCAGCGGCGATGAGTACCGCCCGCTTTCCGCGAACGCCAGGCAGTCAGCACTTCTCCTGAGCAAGGAGGACCTTGGGCTGCCCCTGTGTGAAACCGTGACCGCCGGTGCCCGGGTTCGCCGCCAGCGTGACCTTTCCATGGCCAGAAGGCTGGGATTCGACCTGCTTCAGCGAGAGATCCGCGGAGCCGATGAATACCTTCCTACTCCTCCACTGGCAACCCATTGGTTGCAGTGCACCTTTCGCGACTACTGCCTGGAGCTTGCCACGCTCAAAGGCTTGCCGCCCATCCCTGAGCGCAACTGGGAGGCACTTGAGGCCGCCGGCTGGAAGCGTCTCGCCGCTGTTCGCAATCTTGAACTGGTCCGCGGGCTTTTCCGGCGACCGCTCGAGCTCTGGCTGCTCCTTGATCGGGCGCTCTTTCTGGAGGAACAGGGCTACGAGGTCAGACTAGGCAGCTTTTGCGACCCTAGCCTGACACCCCGCAATCTGATGCTGCTGGCTGAGAAACCTCAGAGAACGGCCGGCGCGCGCCTTACAGGTCGAGCCGGCAGAATGGCTTTCTGTAACGCCACTCCAGCCGGATGCTCAAAACGCAGCCCCGTGGTTACCTTACACTCTTCGGCCAGCCGCCCCTGATCCAGCACAGCCACCCGATGGCACAGCCGCTGTACTAGGCTTAGATCGTGGGTAATCAACAGAAAGGCTGTTCCTTGCGTTTCACGTATTTCGCTGAGCATATCCAGTATCTGCACCTGAAGGACTCGATCCAGATTGGACAGCGCCTCATCCAGTACAATAAGCGAGGGGTTTGATGCCAGCGCCCGCGCAATGCCGACCCGCTGGAGCTGTCCGCCACTGAGCTGGCCGGGGAGCCTGTCAGCTATAGAAGCCGCCAATCCAACCTGCTCCAACAGCTGCGCAACTCGCCGCAAACAGTCCGGCCTGGAAAGACCCATCAAGTGTCGAAGCGGTTCAGACAGACTCCAGCCAATCGAGTGGCGAGGGTTGAATGCGCTTGGTGCATCCTGGAAGACCAACTGGACACGGCGCTGAAACGTACGAAGCGCTTCACCCCGTAGCTCGGATAGCACCTCATTCCGAAAGCTGACGCGCCCGGTTACCGGTCTTTCAAGTCCCAGCAACAGACGCGCCAATGTACTTTTACCACTGCCGCTGTTTCCCAGAAGACCAACGCTTTCCCCTTCGTCAATGTGAAAATCCACACCATGCAATACGGTCTGCAAGGGCCGCCGTGACCAGAAACCTCCCGAGCGATAGCCGTGCCCGATACCCTCAGCGCTGAGCAGTCTCATTCATAATCCTCCGCCAAGGTGAGCGCCTGATGCGCAGCCAGCAGATCACGCGCGGCAGGGCTACATGGTGCGTCAAACAATTGCTCGACAGACGTAGCCTCCACAAGGCTCCCTTCATCCATCACCAACACATCGTGGGCGCAACGGGCAACAACTCCCATGTCATGCGTTACTAGCAGAATTCCTAGATCTTTCTCTTCAACCAGTCGATCAAGTACATCCAGCACACGTGCCTGCATGAGCAGATCAAGATCCGTTGTTGGTTCATCGGCCAATAGAAAAGGGGTTTCAGCCAGCAGTGCCAACGCAATCATCATGCGCTGTAACATGCCGCCACTCATTTGAAAGGAATAAAGGTCAAGCACCTGAGAGGAAGTATTCAGGCCAACATCCACCAGGCAGGCGTCCAGACGCGCCTGGGCATCTGCACCACGGATGTTACGCAGCGCCAGCACCTCGTAGGCATGCGCCCGCATCGTCAGTACAGGATTAAAGGCAGAACGGGGATTCTGCATGATCATGGAAACCTGACGCCCCCGCAGATGCTCGCCGCTCGTCCTTTGTCCGTCGCACAACACGTGTCCTGACACCCTTGTCACGCCTGTGGGAAGTTGATCGAGCATGCCCAGACAGGTCATGGATTTGCCAGAGCCACTGGAACCCACCAAAGCGGTAACACGCCCGGCCCTGACCGTCAGGCTCAGATCCTTGACCAAGACGTGATCATTAACAGCCAAGGTCAGGCCCTGGACTTCCAATACACGACCCATCAATGCCCTCCTGTGCGCAGCGAAGGATCCAGGCGATCCCGCAACGCATCCCCAAGCAGGTTGAAGGCCATTACGGTCAGAAAAATCATAAGGCCCGGCCAGAGTAAGAGTTGAGGATGCGTCCAGAGAAACTCTTTGGCGTCGTTGATCATCACACCCCACTCCGGCGTAGGTGGGCTGACGCCCAGACCGAGAAAGGATAAACCTGATACGTGCAGCATCATGTGGCCGATATCCAGCGAGGCCAGGACCATCAGTTGACCCAGCACGCTTGGCAGGATGTGGCTGACAAAGCTCTGCAGACGTGACGCACCCGCCAGACGGGATGCCAGCAAATAGTCTCGCCCACGCAGCGAGATCACGAGGCTGCGAACCATCCGGGCATACCAGGCCCAATGCGAAAGAGCGATGGCCAGGATGACATTCGAAAGCCCTGTTCCCAGCACACCAATAAAGAAGAGCGCCAGAACAAAGGTGGGTACGGTCATGAACAATTCGCCGACTCGCATCAGCACCGTGTCCAGTCGACCACCGATAAACCCGGCCACACCGCCTACGACAATGCCAAGCGTGAGGATCAGGCATAGCGTCAGCACAACCGTACCCAGGGACAAACGTGCCCCAGTAATGAGGCGCGACAGGACGTCACGCCCCAGATGGTCGGTTCCCAGCCAATGTGCTTCGCTCATCCCCTGTAGCCGCTGGCTCACATCGACGGCAGTCGGATCGTAGAGAGCCAACCAAGGCCCCAGCAGCGTCAAGGCGAGCAGAAGGATGACCAATACACCACCCAGCCAAGCCCCCCATGAGCGCGTCCGGGGTACATTCATCGTCTCTACTAGCATGCCTGTGCTCCTTCCAATCGCGTGCGAGGGTCGAGCCAGGCGTACAGTACATCCACAACCAGATTGCAGAGGACAAACAGCCCGGTCATCAGCAGCGTAAAGCACTGCAATACAGGGAAGTCCCGGTTGTAAACGGCACTGACTGCAAAGCGGCCCAGCCCGGGCCAGGCGAAAATCGTTTCGATGACCAGCGTGCCGCCAATCAATTCACCGACATGCATCCCGATGGCTGTCACGACGGGTAGCCAGGCGTTGCGCAGGATATGTCTGCGCCATACCTGCCCTTCCGGCAGCCCACGCAGGCGTGCGTACAACACATGTCGCTGCCCGCTGGCTTCCAATAGGCTGGCACGAAGAAGCCGCGCGTTGATCGATAACGACATCAGCGCCACTGCCAGTACCGGCATGACCAGATGCGCTATTCCTCCCCGCCCCATGGGAGGCAGCCATCCCAGGGTCACGGAAAACAGGGCGACCATCAGGAACGCTAACCAGAAATTGGGCATCGAGACGCCAAAAAAGGCGATAAACCGTACAAGCTGATCCGGCCAGCCACCCGGTCTGCGGGCCGCCCAGATGCCTAGCGGCAAGCTGACCAGCAAAGTGACCGCCAGCGCAGTGCCTCCTAGCTGAAGGGTGGCGGGCAGGTAATAGAGAAGATCATCCAGGACGGGCCGTCCCGTCACGAATGATGTTCCGAAATCCAGATGCAGCGCGCGCCAGAGCCACATCAAGTACTGCTCAACCAAGGGAAGATCGAGCCCGAGCGTATGCCGCGCCTCCGCCAGGGCCGCGTCCGTAGGCGGAATCTGGGAGAGACGCAGGTAATCCAGAGCAGGATCACCCCGCCCCATATGCAGCAGCACGAATACCAGTAGCGAAACAGCAAGCAGGATGGGTATCAGCAGGGCCAGCCGATAGGCGATATAACGCAGCATGAATTACTCTCCGCCCGGCTTCATGACCTCGAAAGGCACGTCGAAAAGAGTCGAGCCGAACTGCACGTTTTCGACTGAATCGCGGCTTACGCTGGTAGCGGTCAGGTATGAAATCGGCACGTAAACCGCTTGCTCATGCAAAGTAGTCAACACGTCCTTGTAGAGCGCCTGCCGTTTGCCCTCCTCTACCGACGCCAATATTTCACCGATCTCCTGGTCAATGGCGGCCTTCATTGGCAGGCCTTGCTGTGCCTGATAATCCGCATGCCCGGCATAACGCATGGAGCTGACGAAAGAGTGCGGATCGTAGGGTGCGCCCCATGTCTCTGCGAAGATCATTCCAAAGCGACCATCACGTTGGCGCTCTACCAAAGCCCCCTCGTCCTCTCCCTTGAGAACCACATCGAAACCCAGACTACCCAGGTTGGCCTGAACAACCTCAGCCACACTCTTCTGCAATGCATTTGCCCCATAGAAGCACAGCTCCAGGCGTAACGGCTGCCCATTCTTGTAGCGAATCTTCTCGCCTGGACTCAGTATCCAGCCAGCCTGTTCCAGCGCCTCGCTAGCCTTCTCAGGAGAATAGCCATACGGCTTCAGGCCAACATCGGTATACGGCAGGTTGGTTGAGAAAAGCGTATCGGCCCGTGGTTCCAGGCCATACAGGACGTGCTTGACGATCGCATCCTTGTCGACGGCCCAATTGATGGCCTGTCGCACCGCCAGCTCATTGGTAGGCGCAAGGTTGGTATTGAGTGCAATGACCCGGGTCGCCAGAGGCGCTGAGATAGCCGTATGGTAGCCCACCTGTTTCAAGCGAACGAAAGTGTCGGCGGAAACTTCACCCTCGGAACCCTGGATCAGGTCAAGCTGCCCCGTTTCGAGCGCAATCGCCCGCCCACTCGGGTCAGGAATGACCTTGACCAGCACCTCGTCATAGGCAGGCTTTGGGCCCCAGTAATAAGGGTTACGGGCAAAGCGATCAAACTCGCCTCGACGACTTTCAACCAGTTGCCAGGGGCCTGTTCCTATCGGCTGTCCAGGTTGGGCATTGGGCGCTGCAAACCGCAGGGGGCGCACCTGTGCCAACTCAAGCAGGGTAGGATAATAAGGATGCTTTAAAACCAGACGCAGCGTATGGGCATCTGGCGCTTCGGCATGATCGATGGTTTCAACCAGCTCCATCCAGGCATGCCGTTTGCGATTTGCCAGAACGGCTTCGATGTTGGCCTTTGCCGCTGCCGCATCAAACGCGCTGCCATCACTGAAGCGCACGCCATCGCGCAGGGTAAACGTATAGGTCCGTCCATCCGGGGAAATGTCCCACCGGGTCGCCAGCCAGGGCTCGACACTGCCATCGGCCCTATAGCGTACCAGTGGCTCATAGACCATCGCCTGGGCATACATCTGATTCGGTGAATAACCGCGAGGATCAAGCGGCCCGGCATTCGTCGGCCAGGAGTAGGTAAGCACCTCAGCTTGCGCCATAACAGGCAGAACCAATCCCGCTGCCAATAGAAGCACCCCGAGCTTTCTCTTGAAGCCAAGCTGATTCACACTCCCACTCCTGTTATGCGTAGACAAGCGCGGGAGAATAGTCAGGGAAGAGTATGATGTCTACGAGAAAACTTCATACTGAAGGTGATTGGTTTTTATGCAACGAGTAACGATTACACTGGATGACGACCTGTTGGCCGCTGTTGACGATCGTGTGGCGAGCCACGGTTATCAAGGACGCTCCGAGGCCATCCGGGACCTGCTGAGAGAAGGCATGCGCGAGCCCGTCGCGCAAGATCTGCCAGCCGACTCCACCTGTATCGCCACCTTGAGTTATGTCTATGACCATAATGCTCGTGAACTCTCGAAGCGGCTGACCCGTACGTTTCATGCCCACCACGACCTTACGCTGGCTACTTTGCATGTCCATCTGGATCATGGAAGCTGCATGGAGGTCTCAGTGTTGAAGGGAACTACCGCGGAGGTCCGAGAGCTGGCCCAGCATGTCACTGCAGAGCGTGGGGTACGCCATGGCAGAGCGTTCATCGTACCGATGCCCCCTGCCACTCATACCCATGAGCATGACCTCTAAAACCTGTGGATAACTCTGTGCGCAGTTTCTGTATAGCCTGTAGGAAAAGCCCTGATACCAAGGCTCTTGGTAATTTTCAATAGGTGAATAAGAAAATTTCAGCCTTAGAAAAAAGCACTATAAAAAGGAGGCAGACCTGTCCTTATTAGGCCTTATCCATACATTGCTACTGATACTACGAAGCGATCATGGAAACAGACCGGTATCGTTCCTATCTTATCGAGAATGCAGTTGAACTCAGACGCGGCACGTTCACATCGCATAAAGGCCATTATGCCGGCACCCATGCTGGCTATTTTGCTGGCCGCTCTGGATCAAACGATCGTGGCGGTTTCGCTGCCGGCCATCTCTGCACAGCTCAATGACACCGGACTTCTAGCCTGGGTAATATCGGGCTACATGGTTGCCATGACCGTCTCGATGCCGCTCTACGGAAAGTTTGGCGACCTCTATGGCCGACAAAAGATGATGTCGGCAGCTTTCAGCCTCTTACGGTAGCGTCACTCGCTTGTGCGCTTGCCCAAGACATGCCCCAACTGATCCTGGCCAGAATCTTACAGGGCTTGGGTGCAGGAGGGCTGATTGCCGTAAGCCAAGCGGTCATTGGCGACGTCGTACCGCCACGCGAGCGAGGCCGTTATCAAGGCTATATCAGCAGCATGTATGCGCTGGCCAGTATCGCAGGCCCCGTATTGGGCGGCTTGATGACCGAGTATTTATCCTGGCGCTGGGTTTTCTGGATCAATTTGCCCGTTGGCATTGCCGGGCTCTTCATTTGTTACCGCGTTCTAGCCAGCCTTCCCGTGCCCGGCCGCAAGGCCATCATTGACTACCCGGGCATTCTGCTACTGGCTACCGGCCTTACTGCGCTTTTAATGGCTACAACATTGATCGGCAAAGGAGCGCCCTTAAGCAGCGGCTATCTTCTCTGGCTTGCCGCTGCGGCAATAACAGCTTTGACATTATTCGCATACCATGAGCAGCGCGCCAGAGAACCACTTCTGCCCTTACGCCTACTCCGGAACAGAACGGCCGGGCTCTGCTGTATGCTCAACTTCCTTACCAACTTCCAGGCCATAGGGCTAACGCTGCTGATCCCCTTATGGTTTCAAGCTGGCGCCAGCCATGACATGAGCAAAGCGGCACTGCATCTGATTCCGTTTGCAGCGGGCATTCCCTTGGGTGCCTTTACCTGTGGGCGGCTGACCGCCGTGCTGGGACGTTACAAACCTCAGATCCTGGTGGGTACGCTAATCATGCCATGCGCTCTGGTAATGCTTGCCTTTATTGATCCGCGCAGTGGGTTACTGGCCGGCGGCAGTCTGTTTCTGGCAGGACTTGCAACGGGTATGCAGTTTCCCACTGCACTGGTTGCCGCCCAGAATGCTGTTCCACAGGCTGATATCGGGGTTATGTCCAGTACGATTTCGCTGTTCCGTTCATTGGGAGGTGCGGTAGGCGCCGCTGGCTTGTCCGCACTACTCTTGCTATGGCTACCCCCTATGCAGGGTCATGCGGACTCCGTTGAAAACGTGCTGCAGACATACCTGGTTGGGTCAGCCGGTACGATCGATCCATTACGCCAAACGCTTCTTGCAACCTTTCATAAACTGTTTCTGGTATCGGCTGGGCTTTCCCTGCTTGCACTTGCCTGCGCGTTGTCTGTACCCGAGCGTCCCTTGCGCGGCCCGACCGACCAGGCAGATCGATAATCCAAGCGATACGCGGAGCGGTATATCGAGCACGCTCCATCTGAAGCACTTGAAGGAATCCAATGATCTTTCAAGCCGCAAAGACAACAACTGTCACTCAAGGTCTAACGAACAGGTTTCAAAAATAATTTTCTAGAATTTGTAACAGATTCACAGCGACCTTTTATCCCTATGAGCACCGCTTATCGGTGTTGGAATACCTATAAAACTTGAACATCCGCCCACTTTTAACCATTAAAAGGTGATCCAATTCACCTTTTAAAACGACTATAACCACGCCTTCATCTTTTGCTCCTTGAATGAATCGGTAACCACTTATCGAGGGCTTCAAAGTCAAGGAACCTTTGAATCTTCGGGCGGTCCTACCGACGGCTATAGTCACCGTTGAAGCATTCCCTGAGTCAGCGCGATGGAATCCTAAACACGTTCGGTTGTTATCGACTACGAATGTTCATCGATCGTTGTCCATGACTATTCGGTCCTGTTGAAGTTCGTGCATACGTTTATGCACAAGGATGGAACTATGAATTTTAAAGAACGTGGTATTTTACATTCGAATTCATCAGCGATCTCATTATCACATCGCTTGTTAGATTTAATGGTAATTTCCGGAACAGCTTATCTGGCTGGCTCCGTGATTCCTGGCGTCCCCATGAAACCTGAGCACTGGGTAATAGTATTCCTTGCTCTTTTGATATTTCATTTCCTGACAGAAATGAATCAAATGTATCTTTCATGGCGTGGCGAAAGAATATCCAATGAACTAATAAAAATATCAACTTATTGGGTATTAACATTCTCAACTGTTTTCATGGTTGATTATTTCTTCTTTAATGAATCCTTTTTAATCAGCAGTACCATGAAGGCATGGCTGGCTCTTTCATTGATTGGCCTGTGCGGATATCGGGTGCTGCTGCGCTCTGTTATGCACTCGCTGCGAAAAGCCGGTTTCAATACGCGCCGAGTAGCCATCGTAGGTGCCGACAAGATCGGTCAGCGTCTTGCCCATACAATCGACAGAGCGCCATGGATGGGCCTGCAACTGCTCGGTTTCTATGTCGAGAATCCGCTAGACCATCCCGAGCTCAACCGTAGCGAGCCCGGTTTTTCGATTCGCGGCAACCTGGAACAGCTGGTAGACGATGCGCGCGCCGGTTATATCGACAAGGTCTACATCACCCTGAGCATGGCGCACCAGGAGCACATCAACTGGCTGGTGCAAGAACTCAGCGATACGACCGCTTCGGTCTACATCATTCCTGACGTCTTCATGTTCCACCTGCTCCATGCCCGCAGCGAAAGCATCGATGGTTTGCCCAGCATCAGTATCTTCGATACGCCAATGGATGGTGCCAGCCTGATCGTCAAGCGTATCGAGGACATCGTTCTGTCCCTGATCATTCTGTCGATCATTTCCATTCCCATGCTGGTTATTGCCATTGGCATCAAGCTGTCCTCTCCTGGCCCGGTATTTTTCCGCCAGAAGCGTTATGGCATGGACGGCAAGCCGATCGAAGTCTGGAAATTCCGTAGCATGAAGGTCATGGAGAATGGCGAGAAGGTGACGCAGGCGACCAAGAACGATAGCCGCATTACTCCCTTTGGCTCGTTCCTACGACGCACGTCACTCGATGAGCTTCCCCAGTTCATTAACGTACTGCGCGGTGAGATGTCGATCGTAGGCCCACGACCCCATGCGGTTGCTCACAACGAACAGTACCGCAAGCTGGTTCAAGGCTACATGCTGCGCCACAAGGTCAAGCCCGGTATTACAGGGTGGGCCCAGGTCAACGGCTGGCGTGGTGAGACGGATACCCTGGACAAGATGCAGAAGCGCATCGAGTTCGATCTGGACTACATCCACCACTGGTCCTTCTGGTGGGACGTCAAGATCATCTTCCTGACCCTCTTCAAGGGTTTCATCAACAAGAACGCTTACTGAGAACTGCTGCCGGACCTGACGACCGAAAGGTGATTCAGGCCGGCAACAGCTGAACTTTCTAAGGTAGAGATGTCAGAGCTTGCCTGATCGAATCCCAGTAGGAGTTCAGATGCGGAAGACATGTCAGGGTGAGCTCCAGATACGATTGGTAAATGCCATCAAGAGCATCTGATTTCCCGTCTGGAAGAGTTTTCATGATTAAGTCAGTTTTAGTGGTTTGCGTTGGAAATATTTGCAGAAGTCCAATGGCCGAAACGCTTCTAAGGGAAGGCCTGAAAGGGCGGAATATAGAAGTCAGTTCAGCGGGTATTGGTGCATTGGTAGGCCGCCCTATGGATAGTACGGCTCAAGAAGTACTAAGAGAAAACGGACTTGAGCTATCGACACATAAAGCTCGCCAGGTTGATGCAGAAATGCTTCGGAAGGCAGACCTTATTTTGACGATGGAAGAATTTCATTCTCGTTCTGTTGAAAGTATGGCGCCAGAAATCAAAGGGAGAGTTTTTCTGATTGGTAAATGGGTAAATAACCGTGAGGTACCCGATCCATACCGCCTCTCAAAAGAAATGTTCAAAGAAGTACATATACTTTTAGCAAAATGCGTAGATAGCTGGCTTCCATACATTAGATAAGGGGAAGAAGGAATTTCATGACCACGATGCCTCGTTTTACGGCCACTGAAGTTAAGAACGATACCGATATTAATTTCTCAGCACTGTTTGGAATCCTCGTTGATTACAAATGGCAGCTTCTTTCTATTATCGGTATCTTCACTTTCCTCGGTATTGCTTATGCCATGCTGGCTACGCCCATGTATGCATCCAATGCAATGCTGCAGATCGAAGAAAAGAAAGGTGTAACACGCCTGACTGATCAAACATCCGGCATGCCACCGCCACTTCCGGAGGCAGTGACTGAGATCGAGTTGCTCAAATCCCGTCTGGTGATTGGCAACGCGGTCAAGAATCTGCACCTGGATGTTGTCGTAACGCCCAAGTACTTCCCTATTTTTGGTGGCTATGTCGCTCGTCATTTCAAAGCTGAAAGCGAAGACGAAGTTGCCTCCCCTGTTCTGGGCCTGAACAGCTTTGCCTGGGGCGGTGAGGATGTAGAAGTTGCTGAGCTGCGCGTCCCCGACAGCGCCCAGGACAAGCCTATGACACTGAAAGTCGAAGAAAACCAGAGCTTCACGGTTTTCGATGCCGACAATCAGATTCTGCTGCACGGCACTGTCAACCAGCCTGTCGAGCAGGATGGCTATTTCATCCAGGTCAGCAAGCTGCAAGCACGTCCCGGTACTGAATTCACAGTCATGAAGAAGCGACTGTCCAGAACAATTCAGGAATACCAGGGCCGCATCAGCGCAGGCGAGCGTGGCAAGCAGTCAGGCATTCTGTCTGTTGCCCTGCAGGACTCCGATCCTCTGCGTGCTCAGCGCATTGTTCAAGAAGTGATCGATCTGTACGTTGCTCAGAACATTGACCGCAACGCAGCAGAATCGACTCAGAGCCTTGAGTTCCTGCGTAGCCAGATTCCGTCTGTCAAGAAAGAACTGGAAGACGCGCAGCGTGCGCTGAACGAATATCAGACCAACCGCCGCTCTGTTGATATCGACAGCGAGACCAAGGGTGTTCTGGATCAGATCGTTTCGCTGGATGGCCAGATTTCCGAGCTGAACCTCAAGCGTGTTGAGATGAGCCGCAAGTTCACCACTCAGCACCCGGCATTCCAGGCCGTACTCGGCCAGCTGCGCCAGCTTGAAGTTGAAAAGGACAAGCTTGAGAAGCGCGTAGGCAATCTGCCTTCTACTCAGCAAGAGCTGCTCCGCCTCAAGCGTGACGTTGACGTGACCAGCCAGACCTACACCCTGATGATGAACAAGGTGCAGGAGCTTGATGTTATCCGTGCTGGTACTGTCGGCAGCGTGCGTATCATCGATAATGCAAACGCGAACATTGATGATCCTGCAAGCCCCAACAAGCCGCTGATCGTAGTTGCTGCACTGGTTCTGGGCTGCCTGCTGGGCCTGGCCGTTATCTATACCCGCCATACCCTCAAGCGCGGTATTGAAACACCTGAAGCCATCGAGCAGTTGGGTCTGCCGGTTTATGCTTCGATTCCGTACAGCCGCAACCAGTCCGAATCCGAAAAGCTCTTTGGCCGCGGCTCCCGCAAGATTGGCGAATCGGCGCTGCTGTCCATCGCTCATCCTACGGACCTGAGTACCGAGGCGCTGCGTAGCCTGCGGACCAGCCTGCACTTTGCGATGATCGAGGCTAAGAACAACATTCTGATGATCTCCGGCCCAAGCCCGGATGTCGGTAAGTCCTTTGTTTCATCCAACCTGGCAGCCGTTATTGCCGAGTCGGGTCAGCGCGTTCTGCTGATCGACGGGGACATGCGCAAGGGCTACATGCACAAGATCTTCAATGTGAAGCAGAAAGACGGTCTATCCGATCTGCTGAGCAATCGCATTGCAATCAACGATGCCATCAAGAAGACCGAAGTCGACATGCTTGATTTCATGTCTTGTGGCCAGTTCCCGCCGAACCCTTCCGAACTGTTGATGAGCCATCGCTTTACCACTGTTCTGAAGCAACTCGGCGACCTGTATGACATCGTGATCATCGATACTCCGCCGATCCTGGCCGTAACCGAAGCCGCCATCATTGGCGCCCATGTAGGTACCAGCCTGATCGTCGCCCGCTTCGGCATGAACAGTGCCAAGGAGCTGGAGGCTACCAAGCGTCGCTTTGATCTCAATGGTGTACCGCTCAAGGGTGTGATCCTGAACGCTGTAGAGCGCAAGGCTTCCAACTATTCCTCTTACGGTAACTATCAGTACGCCTATGAGAGACCAAGCAAGAGCTGAAGCCTGTTATAGGCAGCAGCGCTTGCAAACATGGAATGGGACTAAAAAGCACCATGCATAGCATGAGAAAGCTTCAATTGAACGATGAAGCATAAAAGTCCACAGGTAGGAGCTCTTTTGAGCTCCTACGTTATTTCAAGGCTTTTGACCGTTTCAGATCAGTAAATTGATTTTCTAGGCTAAAGGGATATCGAAATGAACGTTGCAATGGTGCTGAACTACAAGGCTCCGCAAGAAAGCATTTCCTGCGCTGAAAGCATTCTTGGCTTTTGTAAGACAATCGACCACGTCGTCCTTATAGATAACGACTCCAAGGACGGCTCTTACGAAGCGATGAAACAATGGAAAGAAACCCATAACGTAGACCGGGTTTCCGTTATCGCCAGCCCTATTAACAGCGGCTATGCCGGTGGTAACAACTTTGGAATGAAATGGGCACGCGAACAGTTCAAGGTTGAGAACTTCTGGATTCTCAACAACGACGCCTATGTTAAAGACGATGCCTTTAAACCGTTACTGGATAAGATCACCGCTGACAAGAACACCATTGCCGGTTCGGTCATTCTGAGTTCTCAAACAGGAAAGATCGAATGCTATGGCGGCGGGATCATGTATCCCCTGTTAGGCAAATCCAAACTTCTCGGCAAAGGGCTTTCTATTGATGAGATCGGCCAGCTCAACCGTGAGCCGGACTACATCATGGGCTGCAGCCTGGCCTTCAACGCCGAGATACTGGATAAGGTTGGCTACATGGACGAATCCTACTTCATGTACTCCGAAGAAGTGGATTGGCAGCACCAGGCGAAAAAGCACGGTATTGCACTGTATGTCGCACCGGATAGCCAGCTCTATCACTATGGCTCAATGAGCTCAGGCGGAAAGTCCGAGTTTTACTACTACTTCCGTAACCGTGCGGCCACTCGCTTCAATAAGAAGTTCTATGGCTCACCGTATGCACTCATGTCTGCGGTTTTCCTGTCCGGCATAACCGTATTGAAGGAATACAAAAGTCCAAAGCTGGCCTGGTCTGGTATCAAGGGCGCGTTCAAAGGGGCAACAATGCATGTCTAATGGAGTAGTAAGCCAGGCATTCGGTATCGACTTTTTCCTGGGCACCAAGGATGAGCTACTGAAGCATATTTCAGCCAGCCTGAAAAAACCTTACACCTATATCGTTACGCCAAACATTGATCACGTTGTCCAGTTCCAGGAAAACGAGAATCTGCAAAAGGCGTATCGCACCGCTGACAAGCGTGTCTGCGATAGCCGTATCCTGTCGCCCTTGCTCAAATCCCTGGGCGTTGAGGTCAAGGAAGTAATCACAGGCAGCGACCTTACGGTCTCGCTTTTGAAGAAAGCCGACCAGGAAGACTTGTCCATTACGCTGATTGGCTCCGAAGAAAAGGACGTGGTAAAGCTCAAGGCTTTGTATCCACGTATCCGGTTGAATCACTACAACCCTCCGATGGGCTTTATCAACAAGCCTGACGAAGTGCAGAAGTGCCTCGACTTCATCTATGCCAACCCTTCGGACCTCATTTTCTACGCGGTTGGTGCGCCACGGCAGGAAATGCTGGCCAGCATGGTCGATGCTACCAAGCGTACAGGCGTTGGCCTTTGCATCGGGGCCTCGATTCTGTTTGCTACCGGCAGCCTGAAGCGAGCGCCGGTCTGGATGCAGAAAGCCCGTATCGAGTGGCTGCATAGAATGCTATCGGAGCCCCAGCGTCTGGTGCGTCGCTATGTTCATGACGCCACCCATATTCTTCCTATCTATCTCAAAGAAAGATCAGGAAGACGAAGCAGTGAAGAAGTAAATTAATCGATTGCGACTGCATTTTTTGGCCAGTCTGAGGACAGGGAAGACAGCCATGCTGGATGGAATGCAACGTTACGCTGGATGGGAAGCGATATGAGAGCAGTAAGCAAAAGCGGTGCCTACTTCATATTATTAATTTTCGTCTTCGTATTACATTTTGGTATTTTCGAAGAAACCCCCCATAACCCGATTGGCATCTTGTATGTCAGCGAGTTGTATCTGGTTATTTGTCTGGCGTTTACAGCCTTCTATGTACTGGCGTCCGTGGGAAAAGAGCAAAAGGATTTGAAAATCCTTTTAACTTATTGCGCCTACTCGTCGGTTATCTTCATTCTGCTGCCAGCGATTTTCTCGAATCTCTACTATGGGCAACCATTGATATACGGGATTATCGAAGAGCGTCGCATACTGTATTGCTTCACTTTTTCCGTCATGCTTTACCTCGCCCGGAACATGAGTGCTGCCCAATTTGAAAAGGCGTTCCTGTTTGTAGGTTTCATGGCGTGCATTCTGGCCTGGATGTTCAAGTTCTCTGTATTGCCGGACCTGCGGGACAAGGTGGCATCCTTCGACCGGCCAGACCGCTCCTCAATCGGTGCACTGGCACAGTGCCTGGCTTATTTCTATTGCATTCAGGTATGGAATAAAGGGATATCGCCCATTGATGGCTCGCCCAGGTCCAAGACGCCTTATATTGTGTTCGCCTGCTTCATTTTGCTGACTCTGGTCTTTGCAACACAAACGCGCCAGCTGATCTTCCTGTCCCTTTGCTTCACGCTGCTTTGCCTGAAGAGCAAGTCGGTTATCTGGATCGTGGTATCGGGTATTTTGATTTCTCCTCTCTACCTGTTCCCGGATCTGCTGAAAGAGCTGGGACTCAATCTTGACTTCTATGCCGAATCGCTGGAAAACGGTCCAACCGATAATGTCCGTGAACAAACCATTGGTTATATCTTCGGCCATTTGCATGCGAATAACTGGTTACCCAGTGGCTCCTTGTCCCTGATGTGGAACAATGGCTTTATCCCCCACTTTGGCGAGTACTTCTTCCTTTCCGACGTTGGGATATTCGGTACGCTGTTCAGATTCGGCTTCCTGGCCTTCCTGATCGTCCCACTGACCCTGTTCTGCTATTACTACTTCGCCAAGCGCTTACACAAGGATACCAGCTTCACCGTTACCGCCCTGCTGGCGTATATGGTGATCTGGCCGCTTCAGGGTATCTTCGAATATATGCAAGCAACGATTGCGTTCCTGCTTGTGATTCAGGCACTCAAGGCCTACCACCGAAACGTGGAAAGCCCAGCGCTGGATTCGTATGTTGAAGAACATCCACTGATGCAACCCAGCTTTAGATAGCCCCCTCCCCTGCATGTCTGCCCGGCCAGGGCAGACATGCCTTCTGCAAAAAGAGCCCTCCATGACAATGCTGAAAAACAGCACCTGGAATATTCTGGGTGTAGTCATTCCAAGCCTTATCGCACTCCCTACCATGGGTGTTCTTTCTCGAAAGTTAGGTATCGAGCAATTCGGCCTGTTTACACTGGCGTTTGCGATTGTCGGTTATGCCACCATTTTTGACGCGGGACTGACACGCGCCGTCATACGAGCCGTGGCCATGCACCATGGCAATGTCGAAAAGAATAAATCCGTTATCGCGACCGCTACTTATGCGGTGGTCGGTCTGAGCGCACTCGCGGTGCTCTTGTTATGGCTGGGCGCAGGAGAACTCGTTTCCCTGCTACACGTTTCGGCAGAAAACGTTGACGTTGCGGTGGCTGGCTTCAAGTGGCTAAGCCTTTCGATACCGCCCTTTCTACTCACCATGATCTGGTTTTCCTATCTGGAAGGAAACGAACGGTTTGCAGAATTCAACCTGTTACGCACCATCACCAACTCCATTCTGGCTGTTTGCCCCCTGGTAGCCGTGCTGGTCGATGAGTCTTTTACCGCGACGGCAATAGGGCTTGTCATCGCCCGCCTTATTTCGATGGCCGTGGCGTTCATTCCATGTTGGCGAGAATTTCCGCCGGGCTTTTACCGATTTGAAAAGAGCGTTTTCAAGGAACTCTTCGCGTTTGGCAGCTGGATGACTGTGAGCAATATCATCAGCCCTATCATGGTGTATTTTGATCGTTTTATCCTGTCCAACATGGTCGGAGCCCAGCGCGTTTCCTTTTATACCGCGCCCTCTGAAGCCATCTCACGCATGCTGATCATTCCCAATGCGGTCGCTCGGGTTATCTTCCCGCTTCTGAGCAAGCGTTCGGCGGATGCGACTGCTCAGGCCAATCGAGCGTTCTGGGCCCTGCTCGCTGCCTGTGTAGTCATGGTGCTACCTCTATTCATACTCGCCCCCATGGTCATGACTTTATGGATGGGACCGGAATATGGTCAGGAAGGCGCACAGGTGCTGCGTATTCTCCTGATTGGCTTCATCTTTAACGCGCTGGCACAGATTCCCTTTGCGAAAATCCAGGCGAAGGGCCATTCGAAGATCACCGCTTTTATCCATCTGGCTGAGCTTTTGCCTTATATAGGCTTGCTGGTCGTGTGCATACACCTGTTTTCTCTTCAGGGAGCTGCCATTGCCTGGTCGATCAGGGTGGCTGTTGACTTCATTGCTCTGGAAGTTATGTCACGAAAAATCAGCTAGTGGCTTATTGACATATAACGTCAGGATAAAGCCAAAAATTGGATCGATTTACTTTTAAAAAGAGTGTTTCCGCAAAAGTGAACTAATTTTTTAAGCTTCTGTCACAGCCTGCGCTGATATGTATGGTTTGGTTGGATACGGAGCTGTTACGAATTATCCAGCGCCAGGCGCGCCACAGGCCTACATGATTCATAAAGTTTCTTATGCCCAAACACGTTCTGACGCTTATAAATCGATCGATACGAAGTTTTTAAAAACTTTTTTACAGCGATCAAGGAAGAAAATAGATGAAACGTACCTTTACCCTTGCACTACTTTCCACCCTGCTTCTGCAGGGCTGCGTATGGTCTCCAGGCCAATACCTGCACCGGGACGATTTGAAGACCAACGGCTCCATTGAGGGGACAAAGGTTGAGCTGATTCCTATCACATCGGCTTATTTGAAAAGTCATGACTCCGTTAACCCGACTGCAGACACTGGGAACTGGCAGGAACTGCTCAAGTATCATCCAGCGGCTTATCGTGTAGGCAAGGCGGACCTGCTGTATATCACTGTATGGGATCACCCCGAGCTAACCGCTCCTTCTGGTGCCCAACAGCAGATCGAGGCGAACGGTCGACTGGTACGTCCTGACGGTACTATTTTCTATCCGTACGTTGGCACCCTGACAGCAGAAGGCAAGACGCTTGAGGAGATCCGTAAGGTCATCTCGACTCGTCTGGCGACCTTTATCGACAATCCTCAGGTCGACGTGAGCGTCCTGCGCTTTGGCAGTCAGAAAGTCACCCTGTCAGGTGCCTTTACCAAGGGCGACTCCATTCCGCTGACAACTGTGCCGATGACTTTGGTCGAAGCATTGGGTCAGGCGAACGTTGACACCCAGACAGCTGACCTGAGCGGCCTGACCCTGGTACGTGACGGCAAGGAGTACCGCCTGGATGCCGACACCTTGAACCGTAAGGACTCCAAGCTGTACGGCGTATACCTCAAGGATGGCGATAGCATTCACCTACCCTACAACGATAACCGCAAGGTTTACGTGATGGGTGAAGTGAGAAGCCCACTGGCAGCCAACTTCAAGACTACCAGCCTGACGCTGATGGATGCACTCGGCCAGGCAGGCGGCCTGAACCAGGAAACTGCCGATGCGGATGAAGTGTATGTAATCCGTGGTCCGGAGAATTTCAACTCCTCTCCAGCCGCGAAAGCTCAAGTGTTCCACCTGAGCGCTTCCTCACCAACCGCTTTCGTTCTGGCACAGCACTTTGCACTACAGCCGCAAGACGTTGTATTCGTAGGTCCTGCCGGAATCACCCGCTGGAACCGCTTCGTCAGCCAGCTGCTGGGCTCCTCAAACGTGCTTAGCTCCACTGCAAACGCCAACCAGAGCTTCAAGTAAGAGCTTTCTGGATGGTCAAAAAGCCCTTCGTTTGAAGGGCTTTTTTTATGCCTTAATAAATCCTTCGGAACCGCTTTACTGTTACTGCAGGCTCCCCTACAGGTATTAATGCTCAGGACAGGCTTGGCTGAATCTTCAATGCCGCGATATAGCCATAGCTGCTACATATGTACTTACAAGCAATAACTACCTGCAGCACTCAGCCGATACCAGGTCAAGTCAACACGCGACACTCTGCGAAGGGATCTTTATAACGAAGTTATTTGGCAGGCATAAAAAAGCCCAACGTTAGTGTTGGGCTTTTTGCTTATTACATGCCTTAACTAAGCGAGACTTTTTCCTGCAACTTCATTGCAGGCTTCTTCTTTGACTGTATACCAAAGAACGCCAGATTAAGCAGGCTGAAACGACCGACTGCCTTCTTGAGGGCCACTGGCAGGATAAGCCCCAGAATCATACTGACTGTAAAGGTAATCCATACATCATGGATTGCCAGTTTGTTCAATACGATACGGCTACCCGCCGTTCCGAATACATGAAACAGGTAAATTTCGAAAGAGAAATACCCCAACCACGCTAACGGTTTGAAATAGACCCGGCGGGTGATGATCATGTAAATGGCAGTAATCCCCAGAGCCGTCCCTATGTAATCCATTCCACGATCACTGATGGAAAGTTGATTCCACAGATAGGCCTGATCAATGACAACCAATGCCGCCAGCACGACGCCAATCACTAGCTGTTTTGAGGCGGTATTCAACTGGTCGGAGAAGCGATAAAGCCCCAGCCCCAACAGAAAGAAGGGCAGCAATTGGATGGCCTTGTACAGGCAGAAGAAGTCCGGGAATACTTCGTAATGCAAGGAGCCCACCAAGGCGATACACATGATGATCAGGTAATTCCTGAGAGAGGACAGCAGGCTGAACTTCTCCATCAGGGCAATCATGACAAAGATGCAGAAGATGGACTGCAGGAACCAGAAATGGGCATAACTGAAGAAATAGATACCGAACACATCGCTCCATTCCGGCTTCGTATTGGTGTTGGGCACCAACGCTTGCGAGATGAAGAAGAGCGTTGAGACAACGATCATCGGGATCAGAATCCGGCGAAACTTGCCCTGGTAGAAACGCGGCAGGGAGCTTGCGGAAGTAACGGGTCTCAAGGCATATACATACCCCGAGATGGCCGTGAAGAGCGGCATGCGAATGTAAACAAGCGAGTCGTAGAGATAACGGAGGAATGAGTCATCCGCGACTTTCATTCCCTGATCACCCGAACTGCCAATAACGTGACCGGCTACCATTAAAAATAGCGCCAACCCCCTGATCGTTTCGATCCTTAAATCTTTTTCGGGTTTGGTAGTGCTCATTAGGCGCCCTTCCTTAAATCAATACATATGATATCGCTCGGATATCGACCACTATTAATCTACTGACCTGAGAGGATAGGCCACAGAAAGCCCTCCATTTTTATATTCACTCAATACTTGGCTTGTATTTGAACTGAATCACTTTCTAACTGCCATATGCTGACCGATGTACAGCGTTTAAGCTCGGAAGGATGCAGTAGTTTTCAATTAATATTGCGTCTCTTCATTGAAAACCTGTGAAATAGAGCTCGCCAAGTCGCTCAATTATCTTTTGTATCTGCCAGTGTCAAACTAAGCGACATATCGATATCGTATTGATATCAGACTTCAGCGAACTCAAGCAGGATAAGGACAGATCAATACCCTTATTGTTCGGGTTTATATATTTTTTTTGAGTGAAACTCATTACAAATAGATAAACGGGACTGTTTTGATGGCGGGCGTATCTGCAACGGTCCGCATTTTAGCCGCATGCCGTGACAGATACGCTATGAGCATTATGCGTTAGACGAACGCTTTACCGTCCAGGACTGCTTTACGCCACCGCACGATATTGACCTTTTCTGGCAGGCCAACCTGGCTAAAGGGATCCTGTGCCAAAAAGGCCTCGGCTTCTTCGCGGGTTTCGACATCCACGATATAGACACTTCCGCTGGCGTTTGCCCCTTCGTCGTCAAGCTTGGCTCCACAGGCGAGCAGCTTGCTGGCATTTTCACGGAGGAAATCCAGATGGGCAGGACGGTTGTCCTGGCGCAGCTGGGTAGTGTTGGGCTTGTCCCAGGTTTCGATCAAAAAAGGCATGGCGTTTTCCTTGGTTGATAGCGTCTCCCTAGCATACCTGTATGACCAGGCCCTGGGTAAAGCGTATCGATCAAGGAGGCATGTCCTTATGCCTCGCCAACCGCGTTATGCCGCGCGGAACAAAGCGTGCGGATCAATCACAAACTTCTTGGGTACGCCCGCATCAAATTCGCTATAGCCCTTGGGTGCATCATCCAGGGTAATAACGTCGACACCTACAATGTCAGCAATCTTAATGCGGTCCCACATGATGGCTTGCATCAGCTGTCGGTTGTACTTCATGACAGGCGTTTGCCCGGTATGGAAGCTATGAGATTTAGCCCAGCCGAGGCCGAAGCGAATACTCAGGCTACCCTGCTTGGCTGCCTGGTCCGCAGCACCAGGATCTTCCGTCACGTAGAGGCCAGGAATACCGATCTTGCCGGCGACACGTGTAACACCCATCAGTGAGTTAAGGACTGTGGCAGGTGCTTCGTGCTGTGATCCGGAGTGACCATGGCCGCGGGCTTCGAAGCCGACCGCATCCACGGCGCAATCCACCTCCGGCTCGCCTAGAAGTGCCGCAATTTGTTCATGTAGGGGCGTGTCTTGGGACAAGTCAGCAATTTCAAACCCTTGTGCTTTGGCATGAGCCAGACGTACCGGATTGACGTCACCCACGATGACGACCGCAGCGCCCAACAGGCGCGCTGAAGCAGCGGCGGCTAGGCCGACAGGACCTGCGCCGGCGATATAAACGGTACTACCCGGTCCGACGCCCGCCGTGACGGCTCCGTGGTAGCCGGTGGGCAGAATGTCCGAAAGGCAGGTCAGATCGCGGATCTTTTCCATGGCCCGATCCCGGTCAGGCAGCTTGAGCAGGTTGAAATCGGCATAGGGCACCATGACATATTCCGCCTGGCCACCGACCCATCCACCCATGTCAACGTAGCCATAGGCGCCGCCAGCACGGGAGGGATTTACCGACAGGCAGACGCCGGTGTGTTGCTCTTTGCAGGTACGGCAGCGGCCACAGGCTACGTTGAAGGGGACGGAGACCAGATCCCCTACCTTGAGGTTTTCCACCCCTTTGCCCGCCTCGATGACTTCTCCAGTGATTTCATGGCCCAGTACGAGACCCTCGGGGGCTGTAGTACGGCCACGCACCATGTGCTGGTCGGAGCCACAGATGTTGGTGGAGACGACTCGCAGGATCACACCGTGGTCGATTTGACGTCCCTGGGGCGTTTCCATTTTGGGGAAGGGAATGTTCTGTACTTCGACTTTACCAGCGCCCAGGTAGACGACGCCTCGATTGCCTGACATACGCGTTTCCTCTTGTTGTTGTAGTGAGCCCATGAGTGGGCGGTGGTTCATGAAAAGCGATACAACAGTGAATGCTATGGGGTAGCGCTACGCTTAAGCCCTTCTGCGACGGGCATTCTGAGCGTAGAAAACGTGAACCGAACGTCAATGAAAGCGTGCGGTGAGCGCACGGAAAGCGGCAGGTTCTGCTTTTATAATTGGACTATCCTTGATGGATATCGCCTTGCTCAACCCATCCCGTACGCCTCAATTCATCGCGCGACCAGAGCTTTCCTAAACCTCCCGAAAAATTTATGAGTGACATGAGGCGCGGCTATAGCACCACCGTCCGGTTGGCATTCAGGAAAACACGGCGCTCCAGGTGATACCCCACAGCTCGAGCCAGGGTCAGGCATTCGATGTCTCGGCCTTTGGCTACAAGGTCTTCTGGGTAATACGCATGATCCACACTCTCTACGCCCTGCGCGATGATTGGCCCTTCGTCGAGGTCATTATTGACGTAATGGGCGGTGGCACCGACCAGCTTTACCCCCTTCTGATAGGCCTGATGGTAAGGCTTGGCGCCCTTGAAGCCTGGCAATAGGGAGTGATGGATGTTGATTGCCCAGCCATCGAGACGACGGCACAACTCGGGCGAAAGCACCTGCATGTAGCGTGCAAGCACGACCAGTTCCGCCTGGGAATCCTGCAGCACCTGCCAGACGCGGGCTTCCTGGGCAGGTTTGTCGTGGGGGTCCAGCGGAAAGTGGTGATAGGGAATGCCATGCCAGCGGGCCAGGGGTTCAAGGTCCGGGTGATTGGAAATCACTGCGACCACATCCATCGGTAATTGGCCGATGCGCTGGCGATAGAGCAAGTCGTTCAGGCAATGATCGGCTTTAGAGACCATGATCACCACCTTTGGGCGGTAGCCTGGCGCGGTCAGCTCCATTTGCATGTCGAACGGTCCCAAGGCATCGGCAAGACCGGCACGAAAAGCAGTCTCGTCGAAGGCAGTCGGCGCCTTGAACTCCACGCGGATAAAAAAGCGCGCGGCCAGTCGGTCATCAAAGGAGTGATGCTCGGTGACGTAGCACTGCTGCTCGAACAGAAAGCGGGTCACGACGTCCACGGTCCCCAGTCGGCTTGGGCTCTGGGCAGTGAGAATCCAGGTATCAGGGGTGCGGCTCATGGATAGCTACCGAATAGGTTGGATGTTGTGGGTTGAATGACCTGGGGCCAGGGACACAGGTATCGCTGCGCCCCACGCACCTTACTGATCAAATGTATACGTTTAACCTGTTGTATCCAGCCAAATGGTTAGTTCGCGGAAGGATGGGATCGATACGCACAACCCATCCTGTCCGTACGCGGTCAGCTGGCGATGGCCAATCCGTATTCGGCGCTGGCGTCCTGTAACCAGAGCCAGATGTAGTCGGCAAAACTGCGGCGAACCACCAGCTCCCACGTCTCCTCACCGGTGTGGCGGATAACCAGCTGGGATTTGGCAAATACCGTCCCGACCGCCTTGCCTACCGGAAATTGACTGGGGTGGACATCGTAGGATGTGGACTTCATCAGGACGTTGCGTACATTCGGTCCTGTCAGCTCATACAGGGTCTGGCCACCGCTGACATTGACAATGGAAATATGCCGATCGCCGATCGCCTCACGCAGGCTCAGTTCGGTGGAGTACTCCTCGCCCTGCGGAATGATCAGGAGCCACTCATCCGGCCCCAGCCATTGCAGGGAGGTTTCACCTTTCACAGTCAAGCCCAGGGCGGGGGGCAATTCCAAACCCAGTACGGATTCGACCGCACCGGTAAACCCGGTATCGCTGGCCTCTCCCCGCAGGACCAAATGGCCCCGCAGCTTTTTCTCGCGCAAGGTCACGCCTGCGCTGCCAGCGCTCCGGCCCGCCAGCTTGTCGAGCTCAGCATGAAACAAGGGGGATTCGGCGCGTGCAGGTCCGGCGGGACGCTGCTGATAAACGTTCACGTTAGACATGCTGACGCTCCCCTTTCGGATCGTAGAAAACGGAAGAAACGATTTCGGCTTCGACGAAGGTGCCATCCCTGAGCGCGGCATAAACCTTTTGTCCCATCTTGCCCAAGCCACCCCTTACAACGGCCAAGGCGAAGCCAAAGCCCATCGAGGCGCTGTAATAACTGGATGTGACGTGCCCCACCATGGTCATTGGAATCGGCTGCTGAGTGTTGAACACCAGCTGTGCACCTTCCGGTAGAACCGCCTTGGGATTGGCCGGCTTGAGGCCCACCAACTGCTTGCGGTCTGCTTTAAGACAATCCTGCCGGTTCATACCGCGTTTGCCGATAAAGGAGAACGGCTTGTTCATGCTGACGGCCCAGCCCATGCCCAAGTCCTGTGGGGTGACGGAGCCATCGGTATCCTGACCAACGATAATGAACCCCTTCTCGGCCCGCAGTACGTGCATGGTTTCGGTACCGTAGGGTGTTAGGCCGTACTTCTTGCCAGCCTCTATCAGCTGCTCCCATACGCCCATCGCATAATCGGCCTGGACGTTAATCTCGTAAGACAGCTCGCCGGTAAAGGAGATGCGGAACACCCGAGCCGGTACGCCGCCCACGGTGCCTTCCTTCCAGCTCATGAAGGGGAACGCATCCTTGTCCAGATCGATGTCGGTCAGCTCGGCGAG
The DNA here is from genome assembly GCF_019400845.1 of Pseudomonas sp. MAG002Y. NCBI lineage: Bacteria > Pseudomonadati > Pseudomonadota > Gammaproteobacteria > Pseudomonadales > Pseudomonadaceae > Pseudomonas > Pseudomonas sp. MAG002Y. The sequence continues at coordinate 247,262 of NZ_WOEJ01000004.1, forward strand.
CAGGTTACGGCTTTCCGGACCAGACAGGGTCATGGTCGCCCAATGGTCGGTTACTGAGGTGAAATACACCTTGAGGTCCGGCCATTCGGTCTGATGGTAGAGTTCCAGCCACTCAAGGATACGCGCGGCGCCACCGGTCGTGGTGGTCATCAGGAAATGATTGTCGGCCAGGCAGGCCGTGACGCCATCGTCCATGACCATGCCGTCTTCCTTGCACATCAGGCCGTAACGGGCCTTACCGACCTCCAGCTTGGTCCAGGCATTGGTATAGACGCGATTGAGAAACTCACGGGCGTCCGGGCCCTGAATATCGATCTTGCCGAGGGTCGAGGCATCAAGGATGCCGACTTTCTCGCGCACGGCCTTGCACTCACGGGCCACGGCGGCATGCAGATCCTCTCCGGCCTTGGGGAAGTACCAGGGGCGCTTCCACTGACCGACATCTTCAAACAAGGCACCCTGCTTGACGTGCCAGCCATGAAGCGCGGTGAAACGTACCGGCTCCATGAGATGGCCGCAGTGGCGACCGGCGACGGCGCCGAACGTGACCGGTGTGTAGTTAGGGCGAAACATGGTGGTGCCGACTTCGGGAATCGCCTTGTTTTGTACACGGGCAGCGATGGCGAGGCCGTTGATGTTTCCTAACTTGCCCTGGTCGGTGCCAAAACCCAGGGCGGTGTAGCGCTTGACGTGCTCGATGGACTCGAAACCCTCACGGCACGCCAGCTCGATACCCGCTGCCGTCACATCATTTTGCAGATCGACGAACTGCTTGGGTGCGCGGGCCGTGGATTTTTCGTGAGGCACCTGGAAAAGCGCCAACGATGGTTCTTCGAAGCGGTGCTCCGCCCGGGGCACTTCGCCGGCTACCGGCTTCAAACCCGCCTCGCCGGCAGCCGTGGCGCCCGCTTCAAAGCCATCGGCCAGCACATCGCCCAGGGCGAACACGCCGTTCACAGCGCCAGCACAGACCCGTTTTTGCGGAGCCGGGCCCGGTACGAACGCCTGGATATCCTCACGCCACAAGGGACGACCGCCCAAGTGGGATGCCAGGTGCACCACAGGGCTGTAACCACCGGATGTGGCGATCAGGTCGCAGCTCAGCCACTCGCCGGGACTGGTAGTACGGAACCCCTTGATGTCGATGGCGACGACACGCGCGCCGGTCACCCGCGTTGAGCCACGGGCTTCGGTAACCGCTGCGCCGGTCAAGACGCGAATCCCCTTCGCCCTCGCCTCTTCAACCCAGGCCCCACGCGGATTTTGACGTGCATCGGCGATGGCAACGACTTCACGCCCTGCTTCCAGCCAGTCCAGCGCGACACGGTAGGCATAATCATTGTTGGTGGACAGCACCAGTTTTTGACCCGGCGCGACGCCATAGCGACGTACATACGTGGAGACAGCACCCGCCACCAGGTTTCCAGGCAGGTCGTTATTGGCGTATACCAACGGACGCTCATGGGCACCACTGGCCAGAACGACACGCTTGGCGCGGACACGGTGCACTCGGTGGCGCACCTGTCCCATTGGGGCCTTTTCGCCCAGATGATCGGTGAGACGCTGATGGATGGTCAGAAAATTGTGGTCGTGATAGCCGTTGACGGTCGCCCGAGACAGCAGGGTCACGTCGGGGGTAGCTTCCAGCTCCGCGATGGCCTTGGCAACCCAATCGGCGGCGGGCTGGCCATCCAATAGCTCACGCGTGTCGAGCAGGCTGCCGCCAAACTCTTCCTGCTCGTCAGCCAGGATGACACGCGCCCCACTGCGGGCAGCCGCCAGGGCGGCAGCCAGACCGGCCGGTCCGGCACCTACTACCAGCACATCGCAGTGCTGGTTCATGTGATCGTAGCTGTCCGGGTCGACTTCGGTCGGCACACGACCCAGCCCCGCCGCCTTGCGGATGTACTTCTCATACGTCAGCCACAGGTTTTGCGGGTACATGAACGTTTTGTAGTAGAAGCCGGGCGGCATCATCTTGCCGCCGACCTTGCCAAGAATGCCCATCAGGTCATTGTTCACGCTCGGCCAACCGTTGGTGCTGGCGGCCACAAGCTCTGCGTAGAGGGGCTGTTGGGTAGCACGCACGTTGGGAATCTGCGTGGCCTCGGTGGAGCCGATCTGCATGATGGCATTGGGCTCTTCAGCCCCGGCGGCCACGATGCCGCGCGGGCGGGAATATTTGAAGCTGCGCCCGATGACATCGACACCATTGGCCAGCAGCGCCGACGCCAGCGTATCGCCGACAAAGCCCTGGTAGCGCTGACCATTGAAGGTAAAGGTCAACGGCTGGCGGCGATCGATCCGACCACCGTGGGTAAGGCGATTGACCTGACTCATACGGTTTCTCCTTCGATAGCCTTGGCCACCACGACCGGCTTGCCGTTTACCTGCGGTTGCTCGTCAATCTTGTACGTTTCGAGAATTTCGTAGGTTTCCGTATTGCGGGTCACGTTGAAATAGTGACGGCACCCGGTGGCATGGACCCATAGTTCATGGTGGATGCCCCGCGGGTTATCGCGAAAGAACATGTAGTCGCCCCACTCCGCATCGGTGCAGTTGTCCGGGTCCAGCGGGCGCGGGATATGCGCCTGGCCTGCCGCATGGAATTCCTCTTCGGAGCGCAGTTCCCCACAATGAGGGCAATGGATGTGCAACATGATCAGGGCTCCTTAGTGCGCGACAGCCGCCGCGCCATGCTCGTCGATGAGCGCGCCGGTATGGAAACGGTCGATGGAGAACGGAACCGCCAATGGGTGCATTTCCCCTTTGGCGAGCGAAGCAGCAAAGACGTTGCCGGAGCCGGGAGTGGCTTTGAATCCACCAGTGCCCCAGCCGCAATTGAAAAACAGGTTTTCTACCGGTGTCTTGGAAATGATTGGACAGGCATCAGGCGTGGTATCGACGATGCCGCCCCACTGGCGATTCATCCGTACGCGAGAGAGAATCGGGAACATCTCGACGATGGCTTGCAGAGTGTGCTCGATGACCGGGTACGAGCCGCGCTGACCATAGCCGACATAGCTATCGATACCGGCACCGATCACCAGATCGCCTTTGTCCGACTGGCTGATATAGCCATGCACTGCATTGGACATGATCACACTGTCGATCACCGGCTTGAGCGGCTCGGACACCAGCGCTTGCAAGGGGTGGGATTCCACCGGCAAGCGAAAACCGGCCAGCTTGGCCATATGACCCGAATTACCGGCCGTCACGACACCGACGCGCCGGGCCCCAATGAAGCCCTTGTTGGTCTCGACGCCAACGACTGCGCCATTTTCCTTACGGAAGCCAACGACCTCGGTGTTTTGAATCAGGTCCACGCCCAGCGCATCGGCTGCACGGGCGAAACCCCAGGCTACCGCATCGTGGCGGGCTACCCCGCCCCGGCGTTGTACCGTCGCGCCCATGATCGGATAACGAGTGCTCTTGCTACAGTCGAGGTAAGGCACCTCTTCGGCCACCTGCCTGGCGTCGAGCAGTTCGCCGTCTACGCCATTCAGGCGGTTGGCACTGACGCGGCGCTCGGCTTCGCGCATGTCCTGCAACGTATGGCACAGGTTGTAGACGCCGCGCTGCGAAAACATGACGTTATAGTTCAGGTCCTGCGAGAGCCCTTCCCATAGCTTCATCGCATGCTCATACAAGTGAGCCGATTCATCCCACAGGTAGTTGGACCGTACGATGGTGGTGTTGCGCGCCGTATTGCCACCGCCCAGCCAGCCTTTTTCGATGACCGCGACGTTTTTGACGCCATGCTCCTTGGCCAGATAATAGGCCGTTGCCAGACCATGACCACCGCCGCCCACGACAATTACGTCATACACCGGCTTGGGGGTTGGCGTGCGCCACATGCGCTGCCAGTTTTCATGATGGCTTAGGGAATGCTTGAAAAGGCCGAAACCGGAATAGCGCTGCATCTGTTTGACTCCTGAACCTGTCCCCACGCATGAATAAGGATTTTCGTAGGGTGGCCTATGACTAGCTGACTCAATCGAACAGGGGTGGGTTACGCGCCTGCCAACCCACCTTATGAAGGGCTAATTAGCGGTAGACGGGATAATCTGCGCAGAGCCCGGCCACACGTTCGGCCACATGCGCCTCCACATCGGCATCGCCCAAGTGATCGAGGATGTCGCAGATCCACCCGGCCAGCTCCTGGCACTGGGCCACGCCCAGGCCACGCGTGGTCACAGCCGGAGTGCCGATTCGCAGGCCGGAGGTCACAAAGGGTGACTGAGGATCATTGGGCACGGCGTTCTTGTTGACCGTGATACCGGCGCGCCCCAGGGCGGCGTCGGCATCCTTGCCAGTAATGCCCTGTTTGATCAGGCTGACCAGGAACAAATGGTTGTCCGTCCCGCCGGAGACCACGTCGTAGCCGCGCTTGATGAACACCGCAGCCATGGCCTGGGCGTTGTGGATGACCTGCTGCTGATAAGTCTTGAAGCCGGGTTCCAGGGCCTCCTTGAAACACACCGCCTTGGCTGCAATCACGTGCATCAGGGGACCGCCCTGTCCCCCCGGGAAAACGGCGGAATTGAGCTTTTTCTCCAACTCCTCGTTGGCCTTCGCCAGGATCAGCCCACCGCGGGGGCCACGCAGGGTCTTGTGGGTGGTGGTGGTGACCACATCGGCAAACGGAAGGGGATTGGGGTACAGGCCCGCCGCAACCAGCCCCGCCACGTGAGCCATGTCGACGAACAGATAGGCACCGACCTTGTCGGCAATCTCACGGAAGCGCGGGAAGTCGAGCGTTTTCGAATAGGCCGAAAAACCGGCAATGATCATTTTCGGCTGATGTTCTACGGCCAACCGCTCGACCTCGTCATAGTCGATCAGGCCCGTTGCGGGATTCAGCCCATATTGCACCGCGTTGTAGAGCTTGCCGGAAAAGCTGACCTTGGCACCATGGGTCAGATGTCCTCCATGAGCCAGACTCATGCCCAGCACTGTGTCACCTGCTTGCAGCAAAGCCAGGAAGACCGCCGCGTTGGCCTGGGAGCCAGAGTGCGGCTGAACGTTGGCGTAGTCAGCACCAAAGAGCTGCTTGGCCCGCTCGATGGCCAACTGCTCGACCTTATCGACGAACTCGCAACCGCCGTAGTAGCGCTTGCCCGGATAGCCTTCGGCATACTTGTTGGTCAACCCGCTGCCCTGCGCCTCCATTACCCGTTGGCTGGTGTAGTTCTCCGAGGCGATCAATTCGAGGTGAGCTTCCTGGCGACGCTCCTCTTCGCTCATCGCAGCGAACAAGGCGTCGTCGTAACCCTGGATGCGGTCTTGCTTGGTAAACATCGCGTCTCTCCTGCAGCGCAGCGGAAGGCCGGCATGGCCGTCAATGGGCTGATCCTTGAGAGCGATGGTAGGACCGAGGCTGCGCATCAGAATGCCTGTTCACGCCACAAGGCGGTGCGTTTGCGACATCGCCCTCGCATCCATGCGCCAGACGAGTCGGCTGCATCGAACAGGCCGTCGATCACAGGTGCACAGGTAGGCATACATAAGAATGGCGCCATTGGTCTCTTGTCGCCTGTGAGTCAGGAACCCCGGCATGCCCTTACAGCTCACACCAGAACGGTGCCGATCTGGCTAAAAGCCTTATGCCAGAGCGGGTGCATTTATCCTATGATCGTGTGAGGCCTTATGACCACACCCCGCTTCGCCATCAGTCAACTCACCACCACACCCTGGCCACTCACACGTGACCTGGAGCTGTTTGCCCATCTCAACGCCGACATCGAGCTGGCGGAAATGAAGTTCGACAAGGACGACGGCAAGCTCGCCGAACAATTCGCTCAGTTGAATGCGCATGGGTTAAGGCCCGTCTCGCTGCAGCCTGAAGTCCGTACGATTTATCCGGCGACCAGTGCACTCGAACCGGCTGATCCTGCTGAACGTACGGCCCTGATCAAGGCTACGATTGATCGCTTCGCCCCCTTCTGCACAGGCATTCCGGTCATTACCAATACCGGCGCGCTCGGCCAGAGCGGCAACGAGGCGGAAGTCTGGGAGGGCTGCATAAAGCACTACCGCGAACTGGCCGATCACGCCGCGGACAAAGGGTTGAGCATTGCCATCGAGCCGCTCAGCCCGCCCATGATGAGCCGCGACAGCATTCTCTATACCTTCATGCAGGGGTATGAGCTGGTGCAGGCGGTGGCACGAGAGAATGTAGGGCTGTGCCTGGACCTGTATAACAGCTGGCAGGATGCAGACCTCACCGACGCCATTCGACTGGCGGGTGACCGAATTTTTCTGACCCAGCTTTCCGACTGGCAGCGCCCGCGGTCCTATTTTGATCGTCGTACCCTGGGCGATGGCATCATTCCGGTCAATCGCCTGCTCGCTGCCGTGAATGAAACCGGCTACGACGGGCCCTACGTTCTGGAAATTTTCTCGTCTGATGTACCCGGCGCGCTCTGGGAGGACGATGACGCGCTTGAGCAGGCCATTCTTCGCAGCAAGGCCCGCTTCGAAGAAGCCTGGGCCACAGGAGATGCGTTGGCTAATCTGGGCATCTAGGAACCCTCAGGGGGCCTGCTCGTGTCGGGGCGCCGGCCGATCCAAAGGCGGTCGGGCGGCTGAGGGTGTCGGCCGGTGGGCTTCCAGCTGGCGAATCTGGCGATCCTGCAACCGCGAGCAGGTCACGAGCGCTACTGTTGCACCGATCAGGGCATAGAACATGTCGGACTGGGTATCCCATTCATACCCCTGCGTACCTAGAAACTCCTCTGCGCCCTGCCCCAGCGCCAATGCAGCCCACCACTCGATCATCTCGTAGACGGCGCTGACCGCCACCGCCACGCACCCGCAGAGAAACGCGAGCATCTTGTAACCGGACACCTGCCGCTCACGGATCAGGATCTCGCGAGCCAGCAGGCACGGCACGAATCCTTGCATGAAGTGCCCCAGCTTGTCATAGGGATTACGGTCCATGTCCAGCCACTCCTGAATCCAGCTCCCCAGGGGCACGCGGGCGTAACTGTAGGCGCCTCCTGCAATCAGCCCCAAGGCGTGAATCGTAATCAGGATGTAAAGCAGCGGTGTGAGGCTGAAGCGCTCATGCGTGGTGATCAGCAGCGGCAGCACAATCAGCACCGGAAAGATTTCCATCAGCCATGTCGTGCGGTCATAGGGCGTGATGCTGGAGGCGACCAGTGCCGCACATACGATGAGGACGAGTGATCGAAGCAGCCATTTGTGTTGAGTCATTCCATCCGCCTTACGTCGTTCCGCAGTCAGGCCAGCCTGCGAGGAGCAGACCGCATTACAGAACGGTAGACCGCAGGAAGCCAGCGTTGGGTCGGTGGCAGACTCAATTCGTTACGTTACGTTTATACCTTGCGCCAGACCGACGCCAGCCAAGGCTGCTGCTCCCGAGGCAAACCGGCGGGCCGGTAATAGTGTTCCAGTTCGACGAACCCCGTGTCGGTTAGATAACGCTTCCAGCTGTCGAAGTCGTGGTAGGCACCATAGCGCCGACCATTCCAGCCTTCGCGGTTGTCACCTCGCGGATTGGAGCTGAACAGCACGCCGCGCGGCTTGAGCGTGGCATGCAACGCCTTGAGTACGCGTGGTAACTCGCTGAGCGGGACATGAAACAGCGTGGCGTTGGCAAATATCCCATCGAAATGCGCTGGCGGAAGATCCAGGGCAAGAAAGTTCTGATGCAAGACCTCGCACCCCGAATCGGCGCGAGCCATGGCTACGAATTCGGCAGACCCGTCGATGCCCACGGGAGAGTGCCCCAGACGCGTGAACGTTTTCAGGTCCCGACCCGGCCCACAGCCAAAGTCGAGAATGCGCTGCGGGGCCTGACCTTCCAAATGCCTGAGCAGCGCTTCGATGTTCTGGCTGACATCATGATCTCGTGTGCCCTCGCGAAAACGCTCGGCCGTCTGGTCGTAGTCCGCCAGCGTCAGGGCAGTGATTCGTTCGAGCTCATCAGGCAAGGTCATGGCGTCGTCCAGGTCAATCAACGGTTTCGTTCAAATGCCGCTTCCAGGGCATCGTTGATGGTACGCAATACCTTGACCCGGGCGAAGCGTTTATCGTTGGCTTCGACCAGTGTCCAAGGGGCAATTTCGGTGCTGTTGCGCGCGACCATGTCTTCGACTGCGGCGCTGTACACATCCCACTTGTCACGGTTGCGCCAGTCTTCCTCAGTGATCTTGAACCGCTTGAACGGGGTCTCCTCACGTTCTTTGAAGCGCTTGAGCTGCGTATCCGAATCGATGGCCAGCCAGAATTTGACCAGTACGATACCGGCATCTGTCAGCTGCTCCTCGAAATCGTTGATTTCGCTGTAAGCCCTGAGCCAGTCCGCCTCGCTGGCAAAGCCTTCTACCCGCTCTACCAGCACGCGGCCATACCAGGAACGGTCAAAGACGGTAAAACCGCCTAATCGTGGAATATGCCGCCAGAATCGCCACAGATAGGGTTGCGCACGCTCCTCTTCAGACGGCGCGGCAATGGGAATGATACGGTATTGCCGAGGATCGAGCGCACCGGTTACCCGGCGGATCGTGCTGCCCTTGCCAGCGGCATCGTTTCCCTCGAACACGGCGACCAGCGCATGACGCTTGAAGCGCTTGTCCCGCACGAGTCCGGCCAGCCGTGCCTGCTCGGCGATAAGCTGCTCCTTGTATTCGTCCTTGCTAAGGAACTGGGACATATCCAGGCTGCTCAACACGCCACGTCCATCCAGGTTAGGCGGTAGTGGAGCGGTGTGTGGGCTGCGGGGCGGCTGTGCGTCTCGCTCAAGCGCGCCGTTCAAGGCTTCGAGCAGGATGTTGCCTACCATCAGGCTGCGGTAATTTTCGTCGTAACCGGCTACCACATACCAGGGCGCATAGTCGCGGCTGGTCCGCCGCAGAACGTGCTCGCCGTGCTCGACAAACTTGTCGTAGGTCCGGGACTGTTGCCAGTCCAGCGGGCTGATGCGCCAGCTATGCAATGGGTCGTCCTTGAGGACCTTGAGCCGGTGCTTGAGCTGTTTCTTGGACAGGTGAAACCAGAACTTGAGGATCAATGCACCCTCGTCACTGAGCATGCGCTCCAGGCGCTCGGCGTCGCCGATGCCCTCCTCCAGCTCAGCCGATTTGATGCGTTTTTCCACGCGGGCGTGCAGGAGCTGGCTGTACCAGTTACCAAAGAAAATGCCGATCCTCCCCTTGGGCGGCAGGCGCTGCCAGTAGCGCCAGGCCGGTGGGCGCAGCCGCTCTTCCTCGGTTCGCTCCAGAAAGGATTCGACCTGGATCAGGCGCGGGTCCATCCATTCGCTCAACAGCTTGACTGTTTCGCCCTTGCCGGCACCCTCTACGCCATTGATCAGCAGAATGACCGGAAACCGCCCCTGCTCCTTGAGTTTATACTGCGCATCCAGCAGCGCCTGACGCAGCTTTGGTACAGCCGCCTCGTAGGTTTCCCTGTCGATGACGTGATCGGTTTCGGCGGATTCAAACATGCGGCTCTCCCCTGTCAGCCCAGCCTTTCAAGCGCGTATGGCACAGTAATCGTCTTGTATTGGAACCCAAGCGATGCGGGTCGTTCGTTCCAGTGAACGTGACTTTACCGGGTCTAACGACCCCTACATTCAAGATACCGTAATTACCGGACGCTTCATGAAAGAACACATTACGCCTTTTCAACTGCTGATCCTGGTCTTGTCGTTTTATGTATTGGGCTCACTGGTAGCCGATCTGTTTTTTGCCCTGCCGCCAGAAGTCTCGCAGTTGCTCGGTTATCTGGATAATGGGGTTTGTGTCTTTTTCTTCATCGACTTCTGTTTGCGCTTTCGCGCAGCGCCCAACAAATGGCACTTCATGCGCTGGGGCTGGCTTGATCTGCTGGCCTGTATTCCCGCAGCCGGTTTTCAGGGCGCCAAGCTGGTCCGCGTGGTGCAGATCTTGCGCATCCTGCGTGCGATCAAGTCGCTTGCGATGATCTGGCGACTCCTGTTTCGCAATCGCGCCGAAGGCATTGTTGCATCGGCCGCCACGGCGACCCTGCTTCTGGTGGCATTTGGTGCCATTACCATGCTAATGGTCGAAGCACCCAACCCTGAAAGCTCCATTAACACTGCCGAAGAAGCGCTCTGGTGGGCCTTTGTGACCGTGACCACCGTAGGCTATGGCGACTTTTATCCAGTCACAACGCTAGGCCGCATCGTGGCTGTCATGCTAATGATTGGCGGCGTGGGGTTATTCGGCAGCTTTGCCGCGTACATCGGCTCGCTGGTTCTGACGGACAAGGATGAGCAGGACGCCCACGAGCAGAACACTGACCGCGAGATGATGCGTGCCTTAATGGCCAAAGTAGATGAACTGCACGAGGAAGTCCGAACGCTGCGCCAGGAACTGCATGCCACCCGCGCGGCGGAAATACCGGATCCGACGAAGGATAGCTAAGGCTGCGCCCTGCTGAATTGACCGGGCATTACAAAGAAAACGTCGATGGGCGTCGGTTGGACTGGCGTCTTTATCAGCACGCTAGATCTCTAGCGGTAAAACTCCCCGGCGTGAACGGCCACACGCTCTAGGGCCGAACTAACCCCCTGCTTTTTCACTCATCTTTACTGAACCCACCGCTTGGCTGACAGCGAAACGCACAGGCAAATCTTTAACTATTGTCAGGCTTATATGACAGTTTGATGAAGATTGATCGACGCCACTGGTTCGCCAGCAATGCCCCCGATACTCTCGGAGGCGATATGCTCAGCTGAGCACCAAGTCCTTACAGGAGAGGGAAATGTCGTTTCGTATTCAAGCGCGTAAGCGGGTTGACGATGAGATCCGCCGTGTAGTGGTTGAACGGATAGAAAAAGCCCAGGAATCCTTGAGCGCAGGCTCGGCCAAAGGCGTGCACAACGCCCGCAAGCGGCTAAAAGAAATCCGCGCCGTGCTGAGACTGGTGCGCGAACCCTTAGGCAAAAAAGTCTTCACGGCTCAAAACATTCGCTTTCGCGATCTCGGTCAGGGCTTGTCCAGCCTGCGTGATGCCGCAGCCGTCATCGAAAGCTGGGATGCCCTGACCGAAACCAACCGCAAGCGCTTCAATTCACCGGCCATGAAGCGCGTCAGGGGTCGACTCGTCGAGCGGGCTGAAAAGGCGTCCCAAGGCGAGGCAGCCAGTTCCCATGCCGATCTGGTGGAAGAACTGGAAGACGCCAAGTACAAGGTGTCTACCTGGAAGTTCAAAGGCAAAGACTTTGGCCTTTTGGAAAGCGGCATTCTCAAGACCTACAAAGACGGCCGTCTGGCACTTAAGGTCGCTCGCAGTAATGCCACTGACGAAACCCTGCACGAATGGCGCAAGCGTGTGAAGGATCACTGGTATCACACACAGCTGCTGATGGACGCCTGGCCAGAGCACTTCAAATCACGCCAGAAGTGCCTGGAAAAGCTGTCTGCCTATCTGGGTGATGACCACGACCTGGCGGTGATGCAGCTTTTGCTCGAGCAGGAGTCTGATCTGTTTGGTGCCGTCAGCACACGTCAGGCCATCAACGAAAGCATTCTTGTCCACCGCGCGCAATTACAGGCCAAGGCCATGGAGCTGGGGCAGCGTATTTACGTAGATAAGCCGGACGCGCTCCTGGAGCATTGGGAAAAGCTGTGGAACATCACAGCCATGCCGAGCAAGGCTAAAAAAGCCAAGAAACACGAGCCAGCCGGCCTGTTGCCCTATCTGGTCGAGCCGGTCACCGCATAAGCGGATCGACTCGCCTCATGCGGGTCAGGGCAGCTAATCGCCGCTCTGGCCCGAGCTAGACATGTTCCTGCCTTTTTCTGCAAATTTCGCAACATTAACGGGCACATTTCCTTCAATTAGCCTTGGAACTTGTCTTCCTCGGTGCGCTTCGAAGCTAGTGTTCGATGCGGGATGGTCGGTCAAGCCAGGCAAAAAGATCAAAGGGAGCGGCAACAGCGCCTGCACTCTTTCAGATATGGCCAGATCAAGCCGACCGTCACAAATCAACACTTTGTGCATGACGCATGCTGGACGAGACGTGCCAGCCCGTGCGGCGGCCATCCCCTATTTCCTTGAGGTGTGTGCCATGAAGACGAAACACGTGATTGCAGGTCTGTTGCTGTCGGTTGCCGGCACTGGCTTCGCCTGGGCCGATCAGCCTGGTGCGGACTGGATGCCCAAGAAAGAAGTCGAAGCCAAGATCATTGAAAGCGGTTATACCTCCGTGAGCCGCCTGGATGCCGAAAATGGCGAATGGGTTGGCAAGGGCCTCAAGCTCAACTCGGAGAAGTATCGTTTCCGGGCCGATCCCCGTACCGGCAATATCATCCAGGAAGAAATCGATCGTGAAGAAGTAGGTCGTAAGACGATCGATTGATCCGCTGTTTACCAGCCCTGCGTAGAACTTGGTCTCTTGCAGGGCTGAAACCTATTCTCCATCAGCCTTTTCTCGTGGACGGATCTTGCCGCGGAACACCCAGAAGCCGTACGTGCTGTACGCCAGGGTGAACGGAATCAGTACGGCAAACCCAGTCAGCATGAACGCTTGGCTCGCGGTCGGTGACGATGCCTGAAAAATGGTCAGCGCAGGCGGGATGACCAAGGGGTACAAGGCCAGAATCAAGGCGGCGTACGCCACCATAAACCAGCCTAATACAGCAAACAGGGGCAGATAATGGATGCGGCACGGCAATGCCTTCCAGAAGGCCAGCGCCAGAAGCGCCATCAGTCCTAGAAGGGGGATCACCCACTCGCCCTGGGCCCAGCGCTCCCGATACAGGGGGTGAAGTCCTGCGGTCCACACGATGACCAGCCCCATGAGCAGCAAGGTGAACCCACCCAACAGCGATGCCTGTTTTCGGGCCCGAGCCTGCAAATCACCCTCCGTGCGCCAGACCAGCCAGCAGGCTCCCAGTAGCGCGTATCCCACCACCAGGCCGATGCCACAGGTCAGCGTAAAACCACTCAGCCAGTCCCAGCCATTACCCGTGTACCGGCTGCCATCGTTTGGAATCCCCTGAATCAACCCACCCAGGACAATGCCCTGGCAAAGGCTGGCCAGCGTAGACGCCCCTGCAAATGCCGCATCATGCCAGCGCCGATGTGCCGGAGTTGCGCGGTCACGAAACTCCAACGATACGCCCCGAAACACCAGAGCCAGCAACATGGCAATAATGGGTACATACATGGCGGTAAAAAAGATGCTGTATGCCGCGGGAAACAGAGCCAGCAATCCGCCGCCACCCAGCACCAGCCACGTCTCGTTGCCATCCCAGATGGGGAGAATGGAAAACGCCATGACATGGCGGCTCTGCGTCTCTTTGTGGAACGGAAACAAAATACCGACACCCAGATCCGTCCCGTCCAGCACCACATAAGTGATGATGGCGAATGCCAGCGCCGCGGCAGAAAGTTGATGGATCAAATCGGCGGACATGGAATTACTCACCGGTCTCGTTGGCAAGGGAGGGTTCGGGGCCCTTTTCATCAGCCCTGGGTGCCCTGGCCATGGCCCGAAGCATGTAGAGAAGCCCGATCCCGAAGACGATCACATAGGCAGCCAGAATGCTTAAGGTTGAGGTCATGACGAAAGAAAAGGACTGTGCCGAACTGCTGTCAGCCGTGCGCAACAATCCATAGACCGTGAATGGCTGTCGCCCGGTCTCGGTCACGACCCATCCGGCCAGCATGGCGATAAAGCCGGCCGGTCCCATCGGGAGCACGATCCAGTGCAGCCAGCGGGCGGTGTACAGGCGTCCACGCGTACGCACGATCAGGCTGGCAATGCCGACGGTCGCCATCAGCAGGCCCAGCCCTACCATGAGCCGAAAGGCAAAGAATACGATAGGGACTGGAGGGAGATCGCTGGCCGGAAACTCGCTCAGGCTTTGGATGGTGCCGGTCCAATTGTGGCGCAGGTACAAGGAGCCGATATGCGGGATCGCCAGTTCGAAATGATTACGCTGCTGATCCATATCCGGTACGGCAAACAGCCGTAGCGGCTCGCCCTCCCCCGGTGCCGGTCGGTTCCACGACCCCTCCATAGCCGCGACCTTCTGCGGCTGATGTTCCAGGGTATTTTCCCCATGCAGATCCCCGGCAATGATCTGCAGCGGCCCAACGATGGCTACTACCCACATGGCCATGGAAAACATGATCCGCGCCCGCGGATTCGACGCATCGCGCAGCAGATGCCAGGCGCCAACAGCCCCCACCATGAAAGCGGTGCCTAGAAAGGCGGCAAAGGTCATGTGAACGAAGCGGTAAGGAAAGGAGGGATTGAAAATAATGGCGAGCCACTCTTCCGGCACGAAACGGCCATCCGGCCCGATGGAGTAACCGGCAGGCGTGTGCATCCAGGAGTTGGCGGCCAGAATCCAGAAAGCGCTGAACAGCGAACCCACCGCTACCGCACAGGTTGTGAAGAAGTGGAGCTTGGGGCCTACCTTCTTCATGCCAAACAGCATGACGCCGAGGAAACCGGCCTCCAGAAAAAACGCCACCATGACTTCATAGAACATCAACGGGCCGATGATCGAGCCCGCCTGAGTCGAAAGGCGCCCCCAATTAGTCCCGAACTCGAACTCCATGACCACACCCGATACGGTCCCGACCGCCACGTTCAGCGCAAAGATCTTTAGCCAGAACTTATAGAGATCAAGATAGGCCTGCTGTCTTTTCCACAGCCAGAGCCCTTCCAGGGCCATGAGAAAATTGGCGAGTCCGATGCTGAACGCAGCCAGCACGATATGAAAGCCGATAGTGATGCCAAACTGGGCTCGGGCGATCTGCAGGGCGGGATCAGTGACGTCCATAAAAACCTGAAGGGCAAGCGTTACGAAGCGAGAGGCTTTGGCCGCTCGGCTTCAAACCTCGCTATTGCGACAACAGGGATGGCGTTTCAATTCCATTTTAATACTGACCCAGCGCCTCACATCTTGCTTAGCGGAGGATAAACCCGGTCGCGCCCGGCCGCCTTGGCGGCGTAGAGCGCCTCATCGGCTGACTTGATCAAGTGCTGGCTGGTCGCCCCCTTGCCCTTGGGAACACAACTGAAGACACCGGCACTGATCGTGACGATACGGCCGTTTTCATTACCCTCATGCAGGATCGCCAATTTGCGAACAGCGTTGAGCATGTTTTCGGCCACCTGATGGGTACCGGCATCGTCTGTATCCGGGAGCAGCACTGTAATCTCTTCGCCCCCATAGCGGACAGCCAAGTCGACAGCGCGACGGGTACAGGACAGCACGGCTTCCGCTACGGCCTTGATGCACTCGTCGCCAGCTGGATGACCATAGAGGTCGTTGTAGCGCTTGAAATGATCGATGTCGATCATGATGATGCCCAGCGACGTCTGCGCCCGCCGGGCCCGGCTGATCTCGGCCTTGAGGGCCATGTCGAACTGCCGCCGGTTCGCAAGCCCGGTCAGGCTGTCTTCCATGGCCATTTTCTCCAGCGCATGGTGCGACTCACGTAGCGCCCGCTCCGTCTCCAGGTCGATACGGATCTGCCGAATCAGGGCCAATCCGAACCCGGCTACGGCAATCAGCAGAATCCCGGTAATAAACGACCGGCTCATGTCCTTGTACCAGGACGCCAGGGCCGCTTCCTTGGAAACAGCCGCCATGACCACCAGTGGGTACTTGTCCATCTTGCGGTAGGCCGACATACGCTCGACCCCATCCACAATGGATTTCACCATGCCCGTCCCGGTTGCTGAGACCGGTAGCAGCTCGCTGAAGATACGCCCCTTGGCCAGGCTTTTGCCGATCAAGGCTTCGTCAAACGGGCGGCGCACCAGTATGGTTCCGTCATGGAGGGCAAGGAAGATAGTCCCCTGCTGATCGATATCGAAGTCTGCGTAGAAACGATTGAAATACTCGACTCTCA
The DNA here is from genome assembly GCF_019400845.1 of Pseudomonas sp. MAG002Y. Taxonomy (NCBI): domain Bacteria; kingdom Pseudomonadati; phylum Pseudomonadota; class Gammaproteobacteria; order Pseudomonadales; family Pseudomonadaceae; genus Pseudomonas; species Pseudomonas sp. MAG002Y. The sequence goes on from NZ_WOEJ01000004.1 coordinate 263,132, forward strand.
ATGTTGCCAGCGCGACGCCGGCGAAGCGCCCGTCGGGATGATTGATCCGCCGAGACACCGGAATCACCAGCTCGTTTGTCGTGCGGCTACGGATGACCGGCCCGATATGCGGTCCCAGGTCCTTATGGGTACGGTGATAGGCAAAATATTCCCGATCCCCATTGTTCATGTTTACCGGATCGTGACTGTTCGAGGTGACGATCCAGCGCCCGTCCTGGTCGTAGATGAACAACCCATGCAGCTGGGGCAGTGCATTTATCCGATCCTGCAACCAGGCCTTCATGCGGACCCGGTTGGTCTCTTCGATTCCATCCCAGGCTAGTCGCTCGGCAATGCCGGCCAGAACAATATCGACCTCTTCGACCGTATCATCGGCATGTTGCGCCAGTGAGCGTGCCAGGTTGGAAGTGGCGACCTCGGCCTCCTGAAGCCGCTCGCCCCGCCCCCGTAAGGCCTGCCAGATATCCAGACTGAAAAGGGACAGGCAGACCAGGATCACGAAGCCGAGCGCGAGACGCTGTGACGGCCATCGGCTGGCCCTCTTCGAGATCTCGTGGGGGTCTGGCATGCTTCGCTATCCTTATAATCTTCTTACGACGGCGAACCCATCACCGCAGTGTTTCAATCATAGCCAAAGGTCATCAGACAAGCCGCTGTTTTATTTGATCTTCTGGTGTCAATGAGGTCTGGGACAGCGCGAACCCCTTCTTGCCGCGCCGCTTGACCTCATACATGGCCCGATCGGCATTCTTGAGCAGCTCGTCCAAATCCACACCCTGCTCCGGATACAGAGCGATACCGATGCTGGTAGAGAGGTAAAGGCGGTGCGGCCCGATGATCAGGTCAGCCTCAATGGTCTTCAGGATCTTCGTGGCGACATTGCTGGCATCCTCGATCCGCTTCAAATCACCCAACAGCACAACAAACTCATCGCCCCCCAGGCGGACCACCGTATCACTCTGGCGTACAGCACTCTTCAGGCGATGCGCTACTTGCCTGAGGACTTCATCGCCCACGTCATGCCCCAGGGTGTCGTTGATCTCCTTGAAGTGATCGAGGTCCATCAGCATGACCCCCAAGACCTCCTGATTTCGCTTGGCCCGCTCGATGGCCATGCTCATCCGGTCGGCCATCAGCGTGCGATTGGGCAAGCCGGTCAAACCGTCATGCAGAGCCTGATAACGCATCAGCTCCTCGGCCCGCTTGCGCTCGGTAATGTCGTAGGCAATCCCCAGATACCCCGTGATCTGGCCCGTCTGGCCACGCAACGCCGTCACTGCCAGGTTGACGGGTAACCTTACCCCGCCACGGCAGACAAAACCGCATTCGTGTTCCTCCTCGGGCTTTTCCTGCGCCAGCCTGACAAAGCTCTCCCACTCCGTCACCGTACGGCCCAGCGCCTGGCTCAGCTGCTCGGCCTTGACCGATTGCTCATTGGCATCCAGCAGGTCGCTGATGTACTGCGTCTCGACCAGCTCTGCCCGGGAGTAGCCCAGCAGCCGCTCACCGGCCGGATTAACTGTACGCAGGCGGCCCTCAGGATCGGTCGAGAAGATGCAGAACGGCGAATGCAGCAGGATCGCCTCGTTCAGAGCACCTGTCATCAGAGCCTGCTGCCGTGCCTGATGCAGGTCAGTCTGGTCACTGATCAGCACAATCAAACGCTGGACTCCATCCTGCTCGGCGACCGTAATGGCCATGTTCAGGCTGCGGCACTGACCTTTTGCCGACGCGTATTGCGTGTCGAGCCAGACACTGCTGGTCGTACCCTGACGCAGATCATTCAAAATGCGATCACCCTTCATAGCCAGCAGATGCGCCAGCGAGCGCCCCTTGGCCTCAGCAGCCGGCAAACCCAGCATCTGCTCACCTGCTGGATTGATTTTCAAGACAGTCATGGCCGGGTCGCTTTCCGTGATCACGATGCCTTCCGCCGCCCCGTCGATAATAGAGCGTATCCGCGCTTCGCTTTCCCGGTAGGCGCGACTCATACGATCTGCCAGTTGCTCGGCACGGGCACGCATGGTGGCCAATGACGCCACCAACACACAGAGCAGCAGGGTAAGTCCCAGACCACTGAACAATACGACCTGTGCACGGCTGGCAGGGGCTGCTGTCTCGAAGGCAGGCAAGGTAACGAAACGCAATGTCCACTGCCGTCCGGCTACGTCAATATGTTGGAGGCTGTCGAAGCGGGGTATGTAACCTGGCAGGGTACTTACTAGATCCATACGCCTTGAATACAGGCGGTTTGCCGCTGCAGGTTGCTCACCATCGTAGATTTCAAGTGCCAGATCATCGGCACGGTCTTTCAGGGCGGCCGTCATCAGATCGCCCATCCTGAAGGGGGCGAAAACAAATCCTCGCAAGGCCTTGCGTCGCTGCTCGACCGTCTGGGTCGGCATGTCGCTGAAATAGGACGGTACGAACATCAGGGTACCGGCCTGAGGGTTCTCGGTCTCCTGCACAAGCGTGATCTTCCCGCTCAGGCTTACCTGGCCTGAGTCACGGGCCTGTTCGGCCGCCGCTCGCCGGTTCGCCTCGGAAAACATATCGAACCCGAATGCCCTCAGGTTGCGTCCCATAAAGGGCTCAATATAGAGAACAGGAATGAACGTATCGCGTCCGCTGCCGGTTCTGATCTCGTAACCTGGAAAGCCCTCTTTCTGGACACGCTCCTCAAAACTGCTCTTATCGTAAGCGGCAATCAACGGGGCGAAACCAAAACCCTGCATCCCCGGGTAATCCTCTTCGAGTCGCATGTTTTCGGCAAACTGGCGCCATTCCAGTCGGGAAATTTCATCGCCGGCATTGAACAGACTACTCCCCGCCCGCAACAGGCGTTCATAGCGCGCCATTGCGCCATCCAGCTCCCGGGTAATTTCCGATGCGCCACGGGAAAAGCGCTCACGGGCGGCCTCCTGCTCAGAACCTTGCAGGATGTGCCAGGCAAACAGCGTCACGGTAAGCCCAAGGGCTGCCACACTGGAGACCAGTACGAGGGAGCGCTGGGTTAGCCACAGGGAAAACGAGGATTGAAACATGATCATTCAACGAGACAGTCAGATGGATAGGCGGTAACCCAGTCTTCATATCGGCAGAAAGCAATGGAGTTTAAGGTCTGACCTGCAGCGAAAGCCGACCGGTGTAAGGCATGCAGATGAGCGCAGAACAGGTATAGCCAAAGGCTTACACGCACAAGGCGTCATTGGCTCTAGGTATGAATGCGTAAGGTGCGTAATCTACACCTATCGGACTGCTGCGCAGGAAGCGCTCAGGTAGATCAAGGATGAATGACCAGGCCAGGATGGCAGCTCGACAGGACGTTGAGTAAGGTCAACCAGAAAACCCGCTTCGGCGGGTTTTTTGTTGCCCGCCAGAAAGTCTTTTTCCTCGCCTTACCATCCCCGCGTACCCATGCAAGTCGTTTAGCCTGTTTTTCTTGCCGCGGTCACATAACGTGATCAGAAATCAGTAGCAGGATGCCAACCGTTTCACTACCCTACGCCGCTTCTTGTTGGCAAATAGCCATCAATCGGCAAGGCTAGCAGCAGATGATCGTCCGTCTGCCCGTTGCACCTTCGTACTCATGTTTTTGTGAGGGGCGCCGATACAACGATCAAGCTGATTGAGCTGATGAAGCCAACTGAAAACGCTCAGGCATGAGCCTTAGGTGGCAGGAAATTCGACGGACCGTAAATACCGTCCAGTTAGTTTGCGTCATCCAGTTTGCTGAGCCTTGTTAGCCCTTAGAAGCAAATACAGATCATGAATACACACAACACTCAAAAGCATTACGAACAACGCCAGCCGCAAGCCTATCGGGGCACGCCGTTTTGTGTGCATTCGACCCAGTGGCTGGGCGCTGTACTGCGCAAGTTTGATGTCGCTGAAACCAATTATGCTTCGGAGCAGGCCCGCTATTCGCGCCTGAATGCCAGCTCCGATCCGGAAGAGGTACTCGCCTTCTTCGTCCTGATAAGCACCCTGGTAACCCAGGCACTGGACTGCCATCCGTTCCCCGAGCCGCTGCAGGCTGAGTTGGAGCGTCTGGAGCAGCACCTTGAGATGACTGTCAACGGCATGCGCGCCCTCTGCGACGCGTGACTGTTCAGGGGTAGGCCTTGCCAGACAATGCCTGCCCCCCTGCATTATCTCCTCTTCTTGATACCCCGCCCCGCCTGCCAAACTTGGCGCCTGTCTATTTGCTTTTATCCGTTGTAGACCATGACACAGGCTCGCCCTGCCCGCTTGGCCTCATACAGGGCTTCGTCAGCATGACGCAGCAGGGTGTGCACAGACAGACCGGCATCAGGGTAAAGCACCACACCAATGGACGAAGTGGTCTTGAGCTCTCCACACGGCAGCATCCATGGCGCTTGCAAGGCCAGACATAACCGCTCAGCAATGGTGACCGCCTGAACCTCGTTTACCTGGGCCAGTACGATCACGAACTCGTCGCCGCCAATACGGGCATACAGGTCGTTGGCACGCAGGTTCTGCTTGAGCCTGCTGGCGAACCTAATCAGCAGCTCGTCCCCCACATCATGCCCCCTCTCGTCATTGATGGGCTTGAATCGATCAAGATCCAGATACAGGACGGCAAAGTTTGAATCGGCCGATGCCTGATCGATCCTGAGCTGAATCTGGTCCATCAGGAAGCGTCTGTTGGGCGCTCCCGTCAGAGGATCGTGGTAGGCCAGCGTTTGAAGATGCTGATCGTAGGCTTTACGTGCTGAGATATCACGGCAGGCAAAAACGACATTGTCCAGAACGCCCTCATTCGTATAGGTACTGGAGAGATGCGTTTCGAACCATATGCAGTGCCCTTGGGCATGGTAACAGCGGCATTCGACCGTCGTATGCGAGACGCTACCCTCCAATAGCATTCGAAACGCACTGCGCAAGGGATCAATATCGTCCGGGTGGATCAGTTCGAACATGTCACGCCCCAGATAGATAGCCGCCCGATGCCCCAGGACATGCTCAAAGGAAGGCGAAACATATTCGATGCCTACTTCCGGCTTGAACACACCAATGATGTCGAGCATGTTGTCAGCAATCAGCCGATAACGCTGTTCACTGGCTTCCAGTGCCTGCTCAGCCACACGACGCTCGGTAATATTGCGGCTGACGATCACAAGCTGGTGGCGATTACCCGCTTCATCGAAACTGGGTGTCTTGATCACTTCCCACGTGTTGAGACGGCCGTCCAGCCCCATGAAGGATTTCTGGATACGCAGCGCCGACCCTTTTTGCCAGGCCTGCTCGTCGGTCTGCACGTTGTAGACAAAAGCCTCATGGAACTCCGGTCGAATCAGCGCCAGCTCCATGTCGGTCTTGCCCACATAGTCAACGCCTTGCAGGCGATAGGTGTCGATCACGATCCTGTTGGTAATCAGCCATCGTCCCCGCCCATCCTTGAGCACAATGAACTCCTGTATGGCATCGATAAGGCCACGGAGCTGAGATTCGCTATCGAGCATGAAAGCAGAAGTGGTCATGGCAGAAGTCTGGTAACTGGGGTGCCTCCAGGTAGGACGCATCTTGTACACCCTGTATCGGCGCAGCCTGCAACAAATTGACATGACCATCCGATCGCCCGATGGATGACCATCAGACCGTGGATACCTCATGCAGGCAGCAGGCCCTCAGCCAATCTCAACTTTTCGTTGAGATGCCTTAAATTATTTCTCATAGAGCAAATCTGCCCAGCGCTTAGAGTGGATCGTTCAATGGAGCGGAGACGATCATGATTGTTCTCAACAAGGCGGTTGGTGACGCCCTGCGTCAAAACAAGTTTGCCAATGTGAAAGGAGCAGACTTCAGCCTGACGGGCAACTTTGACGAATTCGTCCGGCTGACCCATAGCTGGGAAGCTATGGAGCGCGACAGTTATTATGGCCAGGCCGAGTCGGGCGCACGGTTCAGACGCTACAGCGATTTCGAGTACCACCCCGTCAATCAGGAGCTGCGCCAGCTCGAACATCGCCCCTATGTACAATCCTTGGCTAACAATCGCTATGTAGGCGGCATGGAGCGGCATTTTCAGGACTTCTCCGATGAAGTAATCGCCTCCCCTGTTCTTCGCAGCCTGATCGCCCTGGATTTCGAGGTGTACAAAAGCGTATTGCCAGCGCATCTGCATAACGATATGTGGCAGTGCCAGATTCACCAGATTCGGATCGAGATCAACCCCGGCCAGCAGGTCGAAATCACGCCTGAGGGAATTCACTGCGACGGCTACCCCTTCAGCGCAATGCATTTCTGGGGTCGGCATAACATCACAGGCGCCGAAAGTCGGTTATATAACGTACAAGAGGAGCTGCTCGCCGCGCTGACTTACGAGCACATCCTGGACACGACGTTTTTCCTGGACCGGGAGATGCGTCATTACGTGACGCCTGCGTCCACGAAGGACCCAAAGCGCCCGGCATTCCGTCAGATCATCGCCATCTCTTTCTCTAAACCTGGGACGGCCCATGACATTGTGCGGTAAACCTATGAACGGTCCGATTTCAGCCCGGCAATGAGAGGATGGTGTGAATACGCGTGTTTTAACCCGGAAAGCTCCTGAGCTACGCACCTTCAGCGAGGCCAGTCCGGTCGTCGCTGGCTATTTTACGGTCTCGTTCGTTTTCAGCCTGATGGCTGTGAATGCAGGCTATCCGCTCTGGTTGCCGGTCGCCATGTGCTTGTTCGTCTATGCCGGTGCCTCGCAGTTCGCCGCTCTGGCACTGATGACGGCTAACGCCTCGATCATCACTATCGTGATGACCACCTTTCTGATCAACGCCCGTCACATGCTGATGTCGATGTACATGTCCAGAGCCCTGCGCACGACAGGCCTGAGCCGTCTGGAACGGTGGGTGTATGCGGCGGAGCTGACGGACGAGTCCTTTGCCTTTCACAGCAGCAAGTTGCAGAAAGGCGTTGCGGTCAATGCCCGTTATCTGATCTCGTTCAACCTCTTCTGTCACAGTGCCTGGGTGCTGGGCGCGCTGCTGGGTGCTCTCAGCTCGACCTACACTGCCCACCTGGTCCAGTACAAGCTCGACTATGCCTTGACCGCCATGATGCTGTACGTGCTGGTCTCGCTTTGTGATTCCAAGGGCAAGCTGGTGGCTGCTCTGGCGGCGGTGGCCTGCATGGGTGTGCTGAACCTGCTGTTCGAGTCCGCCCTGAATGTCTTTATCGCCACGTTCTTTGGCTGCTGGATAGGCGTATGTCTCAAGAAACGTTCCTGATCCTGATAATCGTCCTGATGACCGCGGTGACACTGCTACCACGGGTGCTACCGATGCAGCTCAGTACCGAGCGCTGGCCAGGATTCCTCACGCGAACGCTGGAGTTTCTGCCCGTCTGCATCGTTGCGGCCATTACCCTCACACCACTGGTGGTGACGGAAAAGCATGTGAGCCTCATGCGGCCCGAATTCGTTGCCGCCATACCGACGCTGTTATGCGCTTATTTCAGTAAGAACCTGCTCCTCAGTGTGGCGGTAGGCCTGTTGTCGTATATTGCGCTGGGGCGAGTGCTGTAAGGGACGGGTCAGCTGCTCCAGGGCACGAATAGGCAAGTCGACATTGTTGACGACCAGGCGTACCGGCAGCGAATCCTCAAACCCCGGTACGATGGACAATCCATGCTTGCAAGCCGCCGCCCGTGAAACGACGCCCAAGCCATCGAGTTGTTTGATCAGCGAGACGGTCAGGGTTTCGCTACCCGAATAGATCATGCGATGCCCCCATTGGCTCACCGTCTGACCACTGTCCAGAAACCGCTCGAAACTGGTGGAATAAGGGCAGTCGCTGGTCGGCCTAACAAGCAGCTTGTCACTCAGGTCGCTGTACGCCTCTGCATCGGCACCGTGGTAAGCACCTACGACATCAATATGAATATCAGCCAGCTCAAGGCTGGCCAGATCGGCTTGCGGTGGTCCGATCAGTACCGCAAGGTCGATATTGTCGTTACGCAGCTTGCTGAGGTTCTCGATGGACTCGGCAAAGCTGAACTCCAGGTGATAATCGCTGAAGACCTGCATCATCCGCTTGACGATGCACTGGTTGATATCGGCCGGTAGCGTGCTGTTCAGTGCGGCCCGCAGCAGCCGTGGCGTGGCTTGGCTTAACTCGGCAGCTTTGCTGTCCAGTTGCCGGGCGGACTCCACCACCTTCTCGATATAAGGCATGAGCGCGTGACCACGCTCGGTCAGGTGCAATCCCTTGTTGGATCGCTTGAAAATCCTGAACCCGAACTGGTCTTCCGCCTTGTTCAATTGCGCCGCCAGGGCCTGCACGGTCAGGCAGGCCTCATCTGACGCGGCAGACAGAGAGCCTGTACGCGCCACCCGCGTCAGGTTGCGCAGCGTTCTGACATCCATTTTGACGCCCTCGATCAGAAAGGAGCGATGCTGTAGCGATCTGATCACACAATGCTGCGATCTTCTACCTTACCTTAGCAGCTGTCTCAGTGCCTGGCGGTATTAGAGCAGGAATAGCCCACATGAAAAATAGGGGCATTGTGCCGCTGCGGTAATATCAGACGGGAAAAGGAAACGGTGACGGACACGCCCAAACAGGCATGTCCGCTGTAGAGTATTTAGAAATCGATTTCAACGTCCCCTTGCGGAACGCTGCAGCAGGACAGGATGTAACCTTCGGCCTCGTCCTCTTCGGTAATGCCGCCGTTGTGCTCCATGACAACCGAACCACGGGTCTTGAGCACCTTGCAGGTGCCGCAGATGCCCATGCCGCATGCCTTTGGAATATGCAGGCCCAGCTTGGCAGCCGCTCCGTGCACAGTCTCACCTGGTCCAACACGTACACTCATGCCGCTGCCCGCAAATAACACCTCGCACTGATCCGCCAGCGGAACCGGCGGTGTGTCGGCCGCAAGACCGGCCTGTTCGAGAACCTCTTCCTTGACATCCGCAGGCGTCGCGCCAAAGGACTCCTCGTGATAACGGGCCATATCGTAGCCCAGCTCGCGCAGCATGGTCTTCACAGCATTCATATAAGGTGTCGGGCCACAGCAGAACACCTCGCGATCACGAAAATCCGGCGCCATCAATTCCAGCATGCGCCGATCAAAGAAACCGCGATATCCCGCCCAGGCCTCACCAAGATCACTCCGCTCGCACACAAGATGCAGCGAGAAATTAGAGACCCGCGAGGCCATATGCTCCAGCTCGCGGTGATAGATGATGTCCTTTGGCGTGCGGGCACTGTGTACAAACACCATGTCCACGTTAGCGTTCGTGTCGAAGAACCAGCGGGCCATGGACATCACCGGTGTGATACCTACGCCACCGGAGAGCAGTAGGACCTTGTCGGACGGGTAGTCGATGGCATTGAACAGCCCCACCGGCCCATGCACCGCAAGCTCCTGCCCTTCACGCAGGTTGTCATGCAGCCAGTTCGATACCTTGCCACCCGGGACACGCTTGACCGTGATCGAGAAGCTGTAGGGCACGGAGGGCGAGCTGGAGATTGTGTATGAACGCATCATCTGCTGACCCTCAATCTCAAGCTCCAGCGTCACGAACTGACCGGGTTTGAAAAAGTACATCAGGGGTACGTCCGCCATGAAGCAGAAGGTTCGTACATCCCAGGTTTCCTGAATCGCCTTGACGCAACGTACCGCATGGCGACCATTGGCCCAGGTCTGCGTAGTAACCGGATTCAGAAAGCTGTTCATGCACGTGCCCTCACGCGTTGAGACCCGCCGCATCTTCAGGCGGTGATGGGGCGATTGTGGAGAGGCCCTTTCGTCGGCATTTACCTGCCAACGACATCGGCATGCTTAGAGCGACCAGCCCAGCGTCCACGGGACTTGCCGCGTCGGGAAATGATTCGACCATGTCGCGCGTGGATAAGGCCCCATCCAGACGCAGCCCCACACTGATTTCACCAACCACACGGGCAGTCTTGAACAAGCTGTCCAAACGCCTTGCATCACAACCCTATCAGCCACTTTTTCACCGGCGCACCTGTATGCCGCCGCATGAGGATACCGATGGACGTCACCTACCCTTTGAGTCTGGGCGATCCGCTGGAATCGGCCCGCAAGGCCACCGCAGAGATGCTGCGTACCCGTGAGCGAACTTACTCGATGCCACAGCCGTTCTATAACGATGAGCGTCTGTTCCAGATCGACATGCAGGAGATCTTTGGCAAGGAGTGGCTGATTGCCGGAATGACGAGTGAAATCCCTGCCAAAGGCAATTTTCTCACGCTGCAGATTGGCGATAACCCCGTCATGGTGGTGCGTGGTGCTGAAGGCAAGGTACACGCTTTTCATAACGTGTGTCGGCACCGCGGTTCTCGCCTGTGCGTCAGCGAGAAAGGCAAGGTGGCCAAGCTGGTCTGCCCCTATCATCAATGGACCTACGAGCTGGACGGCCGCCTGCTGTTTGCCGGTACCGAAATGGGCGCTGACTTCAACATGGCGGACTTCAACCTGAAGCCGGTGCATGTGAAAACGGCGGGCGGATACATCTTTATCTGCCTGGCCGAAGAGCCTCCCGCTATTGATGACTTCCTGCGTACGCTCGACCATTACATGGAACCGTACGACATGGAAAACACTAAGGTCGTAGCCCGTACGGACCTGATGGAAGCCGCCAACTGGAAGCTGGTGCTTGAAAACAACCGCGAGTGCTACCACTGCAACGGCTCGCACCCAGAGCTGCTCAAGACACTACTGGAATGGGACGATGTAACCGATCCGCGCGCCAACCAGGCCTTCAAGGATCACGTTGCCGAAAGCGCCGCCGCTTGGGAGGCCGAGCAGATCCCGTATGCCCACGCCAGCTTTGGCCTGCGTAACCGCATTGTGCGCATGCCGCTACTCAAGGGCACGGCGTCCATGACGCTGGATGGCAAGCCCGGCTGCAAGAAGCTGATGGGACGTATCAAGAACCCGGAGTTGGGCTCCATGCGCATCCTGCACCTGCCGCACTCCTGGAACCACGCCATGGGGGATCACCTGATTGTGTTCACTGTTTGGCCAATCAGCGCCCAACAGACCGTGGTTACCACCAAGTGGCTGGTGCACAAGGATGCAGTAGAGGGCGTCGATTATGAGGTAGAAAATCTGCGCAAGGTTTGGGATGCCACTAACCAGCAGGACCGAATGCTTGCCGAGGAAAATCAGCGCGGCATCAACTCCAAGGCCTACCAGCCCGGCCCGTATTCACAGACCTATGAATTTGGCGTCATTAATTTCATTGACTGGTACAGCGAACGCCTACTGGCCAACCTGGGCGAGGAACAGCCTGTACCCCATCTGCGTCAAGTGGGTGCCGATGGCTGATTGACTACTCTGTTTTAAGAACCCCGCTTCGGCGGGGTTTCTTTTGTTCAGTCAAAAACCGTTGCATTTTCAACTGCCAAGCACTGCACGCTTCAGGAAAGCACAGCGCAATGCAGACTTGTCGCTATGAAATAATCCGGCCAGTCGTTGGGCCCTGGCTGCCAAGCCTTTCGGCACCCAAAGGACTCAACGCAATCCATTCAAGGATCTGACATGAACAACAACAGCCTGAAAATGGCCCTGGCTTCGGCTGCCCTTGTATTCGGCCTTGTCACTCTACCGGTCCAGGCTGCCAGCAAGGCCGAAACCACCCAGACAGCCAATAGCCACTCCATCTCCCTGCTGAACCATCAGCTAGTGCTGGCATTACCCGAGGGGTTCGATGTCAGTCCCCTGCCGCCCGGCACAACTGCCGAAGACCCGTCAGCACGCGGCAAACTGTATATCAACAAAGCCAGCCAACAGTTGATCGTTACCTCTGAAACACCAACGCCAGAAGATAAAACCGCCAGCAACCGAGTCGTGCTTGCCAAGGCCAAAGCCGCATTCTATGCACGGCAGAAACTGAGCGGCAGCAAATTCAAAGTGCTCAAGGAAAAGACCCTAAAGCGCGACGGCCTGACCCTTCAGCAACTGGAAACCACGTCAGTCATGAACGGCACGCCCATGCGCAGCACCGCCTTTATTGCCGAGGCAGATGCGCGGGTTGCGGTTGTACAGCTGCTGTCTGACCGAAAGGACGAAGCCGCTCACAAGGCCCTGGTACAACACGTCCTGGGCGAGCACTGATTCTGTCTTAACCTCTTAAGCGGTCTTGCCCCTTTTCTGTAGAGGTCGCAAACGTTTGGCTTTTAGCTGATGGCTACCCTTAAGCATTCCCGATCGCGTCCGATATGCAGGCATCCCTTACAGAGCGAAGGATCGCCTGCCCTTATTTTCTAACAGGACCGATCATGTTCAGACATTTGAAGATCTCTTACCGGACCCTTCTGAGCTTTGGTGCAGTAGCCCTGCTACTGATCATCCTTGGCATTTCCAACTTGGTGCAAATGGCTGATATCCGCCGTGCCGGACAAGTCATCGAAAACAACGCCATGCCGAGCCTTGCAACGGCAGACGAAATTGCGCTGAACATCACCCGTCTTCGTGTCGAGGTGCTTCGCCTGGTAGCGAACCCGGACAAGGCGGTGCAGGCCAAGAGCAACCAGACCATTGCCACACTGGATGGAAAGATCCAAGAAACTTTCAAGAAATACGAGACGCTGATTTCCAGCGAACAGGAGCGCCAGGCACTCTCCACGCTCAAAACCACCTTTCAGGAATACATGAGCATTCTGGCCAAGGTACAGGGCTTTGTAAGCGAAGAGGATCTGTCCTCCGCCAACAAGCTGATCAATACCGAACTGGCGCCTCGTGGCATCATCGTCAACGATCAGAACCTGCTGCTGCAAAAGATCAACCAGGATGCAGCGACCAAGGCTGGTCAGGCCGCAGCCGAGAGCTACAGCCAGGCCCAGGCGATCGTGATCGGTATCATTGTACTGGCCGTGATCGTCACGATCGCATTGGCCCTGCTGCTGACAGCCAGCATCGTCAAACCTATTGGCCAGGCAGTAAGCGTTGCCAAACAGATTGCCGGTGGCGACCTGAGCCAGAACGTGAAAGCCGAAGGTCGGGACGAGGCAGCGGAACTGCTTCAGGCATTGGCCGCCATGCAGGTCAACCTACGCCAGACCATCGGCCAGATCGGCGACTCGGCTACTCAGCTGTCATCGGCGGCTGACGAAATGAGCGCAGTCATGGAAGAGTCTACCCGGGGTCTTCAGCGCCAGAACGATGAGATCGAGCAGGCGGCTACCGCTGTGAACGAAATGACGTCTGCTGTAGAAGGCGTTGCCAGCAACGCGGTCAGCACCTCTGAAGCATCACAGGCGTCCAGTCATTCAGCTCAACAGGGCCGTGCACAACTAAGCGATGCCATTGCCTCCATTGAAGCACTCACCAGCGATGTCTTGGGCGCTTCTCAAAGTGCCGAGGAGCTTGCCGAGCAGGCCCTTAATATCAGCAAGGTCCTGGATGTGATCCGCGCTGTGGCTGAGCAGACCAACCTGCTGGCGCTCAACGCCGCTATTGAAGCCGCCCGTGCAGGTGATGCTGGCCGTGGCTTTGCCGTCGTGGCCGATGAAGTCCGTGCCCTGGCACACCGTACCGGGGAATCGACCCGTGAAATCGAATCCATGATCGGTAGCATCCAGCAGGGGACCGGCCACACCGTACAAGCGCTTCAGAGCAGTGCCGAGCGTGCCCGCAGCACGCTGGAAAAAGCCAACGCGGCTGGCGAAGCGTTGTCGACCATCACGTCGAATGTGGCCGACATCAACGACCGTAACCTGCTGATTGCCAGCGCCTCCGAGCAGCAGGCTCAGGTCGCCCGTGAAGTGGACCGCAGCCTGGTCAGCATCCGTGACTTGTCTGTGCAAACGGCAGCCGGTGCACAGCAGACCAGCGTTGCCACGCAGGAGCTTGCCCGCCTTGCCGTAGACCTCAACGGTCTGGTGCGTCGCTTCTCGCTGTAACCCTGATACAACCGGTGCCATCACACTTGGCACCGGTTGTATTTGTCGCAGGCGTCCGCCCCGGCTACTCTCTCTTCTCTTCCTATCACGGCCAGCCGCCCTGCCCATGCGCTACCAACTTGTCATTTTCGACTTTGATGGCACCCTGGCCGACAGCTTTCCATTCTTTCTCGAGTCGCTCGACACACTGGCTCAGGCACATCGCTTCAACCGGTACGACCCAGCCGACTTTGATCGCATCCGCAGCTACGACACCCGTCAGCTGCTGCGTTACTTTGGTATTCCCTTGTGGAAAATTCCACGTGTCGCGCGCCACTTTCAACACCTGATGGCGCACGGCGGCCATACCGTGCGGCCCTTCGAAGGGGTACCGGCCATGCTGGAGGCCCTGCATCAGGCCGGAATACAGTTGGCGCTGGTCACGTCCAATTCACTTGAAAATGTCGAGTGCATTCTTGGTCCGTCGGCTCGCTATCTGGACTGTCTCGAATGTAACGCGCCCCTGCTCGGCAAAAGCTCACGCCTTAAACAGGTAGTCGCCCGTTGTAATGTCTCGCCCGATGCCACGATCTGCATTGGGGATGAATTGCGGGATATTCAGGCGGCGCGCAAGGCAGGTATTGCCTGCGGTGCGGTCAGCTGGGGGTATGCCAGTCCAGAGGCGTTACGCAGAGCCGGGCCCGACTATCTTTTCGAACGCCTCGACGCGATTACTCACACCCTTGTCTCTCACCCTACAACGGAGCTTGCATGAAGCGCTTGCCCCTATGCGTTTTCGGCCTTATCTGGACACTGGGCCGTGCCCATGCTGCTGATCTCAACGTGACCTTTACCGATATCGAGGAGGCCAAAGGTGAATTGCTGGTAGCCGTATTCGCTTCGGCCGACGCGTGGGATAACGACAAACCATTGGAGGCATCCGCCCATATTCCAGTTACAGGGACCACGGTGCAGCATACCTTCAAGAACCTGAAGCCCGGCACCTATGCGGTATCGGTCATTCGAGATGCCAACGGCAATCAGAAGCTCGATACGAACTTTATCGGGATGCCGACTGAGCAGTATGGCTACAGCCAGAACCCTCCACTGAAGATGCGTAAGGCCACGTTTGAGGAAACACGCTTCGAGCTCAACGACTCTATTGAAGCTATTACCATCAAGCTTCGCTGACCAACAAAACTGCTCAAAAAACGATCAATCCTCTGGAGGCCTTGTATGTCGTGGCCTCCAGGCAATCATGAACACTGTATCCACAAGCGAAACCACAGTAATAGTGAGTAGAAAAATCGATCTTGAATTAATTGATCAATAAATGAGCAACTGTCTGGACGCCGCATGGCGCAAGGCTTGGCGACATTAACGAACATGCTGTCCACAGCCAGACGCACAGTAATTGTGGGAAAGCGGTTAGGTATGGCTTGAGCGGGCGAGCCCTTCGGATGGGCTCTGCCTGAATAAAAGGCTAAACCGTCTCATAATTGCCCTGTAATGGCTTAATAATGGCCTTTGTGGATGACAGAGTTTTGTCATCCAAGTCATTGACAGATGAGTTAACCAACCCTCAGCAACAGCTTATCCACAGCTCTTCCCACGGTTCATCCACCTTTTCAGGGCATTTTTAGCTTTATATCGGGTGGATAACTCAATGAAGCGCACGCTCTTCATACAGTGCTGAAATAGAGAGCTCATTAGCTTTGTCAACACTGATCAACAATACAGTAGTTGCCTCTATCCCTTTAAAATCAAGGCTTACAGCCTCTTCCAAACATATTACTCACAAACTTATCCACAAGTTGTTGTGATTACAGGAAAAGCCATCCCTGTCATTTTGATCAAAAAGTGACCACTTCAGCTAAAGCCGCATGGTTACTAGGGTCGAATAATTATCCAACAGATTATCCACAGGCTCGTGCACACAATTTGTGGGCTTGAAGGGATAAAAAGACAGGCACCCAAAAGCCTCCAGCAAGCCGGAAGCCGACATGAGATATGAAAGTCGTCCTACCGAACGACGCCTTCCTCACGCAGGACCTTGAAAATGGCTTCTGCGCCCGCCTGCGGGGTGACATCTCTCAGGATCTGACCGCCATCTCCTGTTGCCTTGGCCGTGGCGGCGCGAAAACGATCGGCAGCCGTCTTGGCCTTGATGACTTTCAGCCGCTTCGGCCGTGGACGAGCCGGCTGCAAGACGGCCTCTTGCCACAGGAGGTCATCGACGATATCCACGTCTTCAACCTTGATCTCTCCACGCCTTGCGGGCCCAAAGGCGCTTTGACGGGCGGCTGGCGCTGCGTTGTCCACACTGGCGACAAAAGGCAGGCGTACCCTTAGCCGTCGCCTTTGTCCGCGCGGCAGGGCTTGCAGTACCTGGGCATGTCCGGCGTCTACCGATTCAACGTCTGCCAGCCCAACTACCAGGGGCCAACCCAGCGATTCGGCCAGAAGATAGGGCAGCATGCCCGACCCTTCCCCAGTCTCGGCTTGAGTGCCGGTCAATACAACCTGGACCTGAGCCTCCCGAAGGTATTCCACCAGCACCGGTAGAGCATCGGCGCCCTTGGGCTGCTCCAGGACATGCAGGGCAGGCAATCCCATACCCAGGTAGGCGCGCAGCGACTCCTCGTAGGGATTACCGGCATGCAGTACCGTGAGTCGATCACCCGCCAGATGCAGCCCCAATTCGACCGCTCGGGCATCCTGCTCTGCGCGGCGGGCGCGGGCCGACATGGGATGCGACCCCACCGATACCAGCGTAATCACATTCAATTGGCCGTCGGACATACCGTTTACCTCCTTCAAGACTCACGTTGCGTTGCTGAAGCGGTAGTCCTGCGGACGACCGCTTCAGGCCGCTTCCCTCTGCTCACCGCGGCGGTAGGCCTCGACCAGATCGATCAAGGCTTCCAGCACGGCGTTCGAATCTGCAATGACTGACAGGTCTGCCCGCTTGATCATGTCGCACCCCGGATTGAGGTTAATGGCAATGACCTTGTCGCAGGCACCTATGCCCTGTAAGTGCTGTACCGCGCCGGAAATCCCGACGGCCAGGTAGACCCGTGCCGTTACCCAGGTCCCCGTAGCGCCTACCTGCCGGTGACGTGGCATATGCCCGTCGTCTACCGCCACCCGCGAAGCCCCTTCTGTTGCCCCAAGCGCCCGGGCTGCCCGATGGAAGAGATCCCAGTCCTGAACGCCATTACCACCGGACAGGATGAATTCCGCCTCGGCCATGGGAACAAGCGCCGGATCGACGGCCACGGCTCCCATGTCCTCGATACGCACAAGCGCTCGCAACTGATTGCCGTCAGCCAGCGTGACCGTACGTGCCTCATGTCGTGTTTCACTGACCGGCTCCGCACACTCGGCAGAGGCCAACACTACCCTGGGGACAGGACGCGTCAGATCTTCGCTGCCTGCGCCGGCACGGCCGGTACATAGGCCATCCTTTATCTGCCAGACACGTGTGGCAGGCCGCTCATGTAGCGTAGCAGCGAAACGACGACCCAGCTCGCCACCACCGGTACGGCTGTCCGGCAACAACCAGTGACGTGGCAAGAACTGGCTCTCTACTGCACGCAGCGCCAGCACGCGCTGTTCAGGTGAGTATCCCGTGTATTCATGACCGCTCAATTGCAATAGCCGGTCAACGCCTGCCTTATCGAAGCCAGACTCCTTGTGCTCGCCAAAGACAATGGCCAACACCGCCCCTGTTGAGCCTGCCAGCTGTCGCGCCAGACCGAGCAGATCGCGGTCGTGGCTGGAAAGCCGTCCGCCTACCAGATCGGGCACTACGGCAATGATGAAGGCGGGCTCTTCGACCCGATGCAACGGCAGTAGCACCTCCTGGGCCTCACCCAGCCGACGAACCCCGTTGCCCTGCTGAGCGCCACTGCGATCGATACGGCGCAAGCCGCTAGGCCCCTTGAAGCCCAGAGCTGCGTGGGGATTCTTGCGAATGATGCCGTTGGGGCCCATCCAGCGAGGCTGCTCATCGCGCGTACTCGCCTGCATCAAGGCGTGCAGGGGATGAAGCCGGTTACGGGCGATCCATTCGGCATGCGGATCACGGCGGATGATGTCAGTCATGCCCTGCTCCTTTGAAAAACGTCCGTGCGTGATTGGATATCGCGGCACTCAGGGCCAATCGGGTAATACGGGATGCGCTCATCAGGAGATCTCCACCGCTTCACGCCTGGGCGTGATTGGTTGCTTTACCGGCACGGCGGGTGCCTCGATTACAACTTCGGCGACCAGCTCGGCAATGTCCTTTACCTCTGGACGGGGCGCGACTACTCCCTCCAGCATGGCAGTACATTGAGGGCATCCCACAGCGACAACCTCCGCTCCAGTCGTCTTGATATCGGCCATGCGCATGTCGGGAATCCGCTGCGTACCGGGAATATCGGTAATCGGCGCGCCTCCTCCACCGCCACAGCAGCGAGCCCGGAAGCCGGAGCGCTCCATTTCCTTGACCTCAATCCCGATGGCCTTGAGTACCTTGCGAGGCGCCTCGTACTCACCGTTGTATCGACCCAGATAGCAGGGGTCGTGATAGGTCACGCTGCCCCCCTTGTGCTGCCCGAGATGAAGCGCCTGGGCATCCAGCAGCTCTGCCAGAAAGGTGCTGTGATGCAGGACCGTATAAGCCCCGCCCAGCGCGCCGTATTCGTTTCTCAGCACGTGAAAGCTATGCGGGTCGCATGTCACGATCCGGTTGAAGCGGTACCGCGACAGCGTGGCGATATTGCGCCTGGCCAATTGCTGAAAGGTCGCCTCGTCCCCCAGGCGTCGCGCCAGGTCACCGCTGTCGCGCTCTTCCAGCCCCAGCACGGCAAAATCAACCTTGGCAGCCTTGAGAATCTTGACGAAAGCCCTGAGGGTCCGCTGGTTGCGCATGTCAAACGCGCCATCACCCACCCAGAACAACACATCGACGCGCTGCTGGTTGGCGATCAGAGGCAGAT
Source organism: Pseudomonas sp. MAG002Y (assembly GCF_019400845.1). NCBI lineage: Bacteria > Pseudomonadati > Pseudomonadota > Gammaproteobacteria > Pseudomonadales > Pseudomonadaceae > Pseudomonas > Pseudomonas sp. MAG002Y. The sequence goes on from NZ_WOEJ01000004.1 coordinate 281,988, forward strand.
CAAGGTCCGCAGCCCAGTTCATCCGGTTGACCGGGTTGAAGCCGTTGGGGTTATCCGTGGCAATTAGATTATCGAGCACCTCAGCGCCCTTGTTGGGGGTTGCCCCTTTCTCCAGGGTCAGATGGCGACGCATATCAACGATGGCATCGACGTGCTCGATCATCATCGGGCACTCTTCCACACAGGCCCGACAGGTGGTGCAGGACCATAGCGTCTCGGCATCGACCAGCGCCTTGCCTTCAAATGAAACAATGGGCGAATGGGCATTGCCGCCGTGCTCACCAATTGGCTTCCCGGGATAAGGCGAGCCGAAATAACGCGCGTCGGTGCCACCCGCCATGCCGATAACCATGTCCTGGATCAGCTTTTTCGGGTTGAGCGGCTGACCGGCCGCATAAGCGGGGCACATGGCCTCGCAGCGGCCGCACTGCACACAGGCGTCAAAGCCCAGCAGCTGATTCCACGTAAAGTCCTTGGGTTTCTCCACACCCAACGGTGCAGCAGGGTCATTCAGGTCCAGCGCTTTCAAGCCACTGGAGCGCGCCGCGCTGGCGTTATAAGGAGTACGGAACCGCTCGGGCCGACGGTGGAAGGCTAGATGCAGCGCACCGGCAAAGGCGTGCTTCATCGGACCGCCCCAGGTCATGCCGAAGAATAATTCCGACACGCCCCAAGCCACGCCTACGGCCAGCACGGCCGCCAGTATCCAGCCGCCAAAATTTTCCGGGAGTACGCCCGCTACGGGCAGCGTAGCAATGAAAAAGCTCGCGGAAAACATCAGTAGGCTTTTGGGCAAGCGCATCCATGGCCCTTTGGACAGGCGTGCCGGTGGGTTGCGGCGACGCTTGGCCACGAACAAGGCACCCGTGAACATGCAAGCGGTGGCCGCCAATAGCGCCCAACCCAGAACACGGTTATGCAAGCCAAATCCATGAACCAGTACAGCCAGCACGGCGGCCAGAACGAAGCCGCCTGCGGTGGCCACATGGGTTCGCGACATATAGCGATCCCGCTCGACCACATGGTGCAAGTCCACCAGATAGCGCCGCGGCATGGCCAGCAGACCCCGAATCAGGTCGACATGGGCGGGCCGGCCCTGCCGCCAGAGCCGTACGCGTCGAAAAGCACCGATCGCAGCCAGTGCCAAGGCCGTAAAGAGCAGAACGGGAATAAGGATATCTAACATACCGGAGCCTCGTAGGGTGGGTGAGCCAGAGGCATTACCCATCCTCAACATGTCAGGCGGTACCTAAACCGCGGGTAGCCCTCGTGGTGGGTCAGACTGCTCTGCAGCTAACCCACCCTGCGGTTCGCAAAGGCGCGTACTTAAAAGTCCTTGCACAGCCGCAATGCGTCGTAGATTGCGGCGTGGGTGTTGCGCTGCGCCACGCAGTCCCCGATGCGATACAGGAGATAACCGCTACCCTGCTCATTCAAGGCGGGTTGTGGCTCGATAGCAAACAAGGCCTCGATATCGATCTGACCCTTGTTACGCGAACCGTCCTTCAGCGCGTAGTACAAGGTCTCGTCCGGTCGCACGCCGTTCTCGATAACGATCTGATCGACCACCCGCTCCTCCTTGGCGCCGGTATATTCGTTTTCCAGTACGGCAATCTTCTTGTCGCCCTCGGGATATACCTTTTCCAGCATGAGATCGCCGGTCATGATCACCTCCTTCGGGTAGAGGCTGCGGTAGTAGGTCGGGAACGTGGTCCCGCCAATGGCTACGCCCGGTTTGATGTCATCGGTGACGATTTCCACCTGTGCGCCTTTATCGGCCAGATAATCAGCCGCCGACATCCCGGAAAATTCGCAAATGGTGTCGTAGACCAGCACGTTTTTGCCCGGCTCGACCTTACCGGAAAGAATGTCCCAGCTGCTGACGACCAGGCCTTCGGCCGCGCCCCAATGCTCGTTCTGCTCCATGAATGGATGACCGCCATTGGCCAGCACAACGATGTCCGGACGCAGATCCATGATCGTGTCAGGATCAGCCGCCGTCCCCAGCCGCAGGTCGATATTCAGGCGAGCCAGCTCCAGTTGATACCACCGCGTGATACCCGCGATCTGGTCACGCTGAGGCGCCCGGGCCGCGAGAGTAATCTGCCCACCCAGCTGCTCCTGCTTTTCGAACAGGGTCACGTCATGCCCCCGCTCAGCCGAGACGCGGGCCGCTTCCATTCCCGCCGGGCCGCCGCCGACAACGACTACCTTGCGCTTGGGCCCGGTGGATTTCTCGATGATGTGCGGAACCCCCATATACTCACGGCTGGTTGCGGCGTTCTGAATACACAGCACGTCCAGCCCCTGGTATTGACGGTCGATGCAGTAGTTGGCGCCAACACACTGGCGAATCTGGTCCACCTGCCCTATCTTGATCTTGGCGATCAGATGCGGATCGGCGATGTGGGCACGGGTCATACCGACCATGTCCACGTAACCGCCCTCAAGGATGCGTGTCGCCTGGTTCGGATCCTTGATGTTCTGCGCATGCAGTACGGGCACGCTGACCACATCCTTGATACCGGCCGCCAGATGCAGGAACGGCTCCGGTGGGTAGGTCATGTTGGGAATTACGTTGGCCAGGGTATTGTGGGTGTCGCAGCCGGAGCCGATTACGCCAAAGAAGTCCACCATGCCGGTGTCGTTGTAATACTTGGCGATCTGTTTCATATCGTCATGGGTCAGACCGTCCGGGTGGAATTCATCACCACAGATCCGCATGCCGACACAGAAGTCATCGCCAACTTCGGCCCGTACAGCCTTGAGCACTTCCAGGCCAAAGCGCATACGGTTCTCGAAGCTGCCGCCCCATTCATCGGTACGCTTGTTCACACGGGGCGACCAGAACTGATCGATCATGTGCTGGTGCACAGCAGACAGCTCGACGCCATCCAGCCCACCCGCTTTCGCCCGGCGTGCGGCCTGGGCAAAATTGCCGATCACCCGCCAGATCTCCTCCGGCTCGATGGTCTTACAAGTAGCGCGATGCACAGGCTCGCGGATACCGGACGGCGACATCAGGGTTGGCCAGTGACCACCGTCCCAACGGGAACGGCGACCCATGTGGGTAATCTGGATCATGATCTTGGCGCCGTGCTTGTGCATGGCATCCGCCAGGTTCTGAAAATGCGGAATGATGCGGTCGGTAGCAAGGTTTACCGAACTCCACCAGTGCTGTGGACTATCGATCGCCACGACTGAGGAACCGCCGCAAATGGCAAGGCCAATGCCGCCCTTGGCTTTTTCTTCGTAATATTTGACGTACCGTTCGGTCGTCATGCCGCCATCAGTGGCATACACCTCGGCGTGCGCCGTGCTGAGTACGCGGTTGCGAATCGTCAGCTTGCCGATCTGGATTGGTTGGAACATTGCTTCAAAGGCCATCACGGCACCTCATCTCAGCGAATTACGCACGGTCGGTCTTGTTATCGTTCATTGCGCCGTTACAGCGGCTTCACCACGAACAGGCCGTCGTCATGGCCTTCTTCCGCCCCGCTGTACACCTGCTCGGCCACGGTACGGACCGCGCTGCCTCTGGCGGCGAGGATCTGGTCCATGGCCCCGGCAAACCAGCCGGTAAACATGTAATCCACCTTGCGGTTGACCTTGCCGTACACGTAAACGAAGGCGGAGTGCCGCAGCCGAACCTGGGCCGTACCGGCATCCACGTCGATCTGCTCGATATCAAACAGCCCCCAGCCGCGCTGGGAGAGGCGCTTCATGTAGTGCTCATACACCTCGACGCCAACCAGTCCATGGCACTCGGCCTCTTTCTCACACCAGTGCCAGGCAGACTTGTAGCCAGCCTTGTAAAGAATCTCGGCATACTTCTCTGCACCGAGCACCTCTTCGATCCCCATGTGGTTATTGACGAAGAAGTGACGCGGTACATACAGCATGGGCAGTGCATCGGTGGTCCAGACGCCGGTTTCGTCGTCGACCTGGATTGGCATTTCGGGAGCATGTGTGGCCATGGTGAAACTCCAAACGAATGTGCTTGTGTAGGGTGGGCTACGCCGCGGTACGGTTGATCCACCCTACCGGTGATCGTCGAAGATCAGTGCAGGCTGAATCAGGTCATGGCGGGATCCAGCCGCGGATCTTCAAGAAATGAAATGACTTACTCGCCCCACACCTCGCTGAGTACCCTTACCCAGTTCTCGCCCATGACTTTGCGCACAGTGCGCTCGGACATGCCTCGCTTGAGCAGCGTCTCGGTCAGATTGGGAAATTCGCCTACGGTGCGGATGCCCAGGGGGTTCACGATCTTGCCGAAGTTGGTCAATCGACGGGCGTAACCCTTGTCATGGGTGAGGTATTCGAAGAAGTCCTGGCCGTGGCCTTGGGTAAAGTCGGTACCAATGCCGATGGCGTCTTCGCCAACGATATTCATCACGTACTCAATGGCTTCGGCATAATCATCGATAGTGGATTCGATGCCCTTGGCCAGGAACGGCGCAAACATCGTAACGCCCACGAAACCACCATGATCGGCAATGAACTTAAGCTCTTCGTCGGACTTGTTGCGTGGATGCTCCTTCAGGCCGGACGGTAGGCAGTGGGAATAACAGACCGGCTTTTGGGATTCGAGGATGACTTCTTCAGAGGTCTTGCTGCCCACATGGGACAGGTCGCACATGATGCCGACGCGGTTCATTTCGGCAACGACCTCGCGGCCAAAACCGGACAGACCGCCGTCGCGCTCATAGCAACCTGTGCCTACCAGGTTCTGGGTGTTGTAGCACATCTGCACGATGCCTACGCCCAGCTGCTTGAAGATCTCTACGTAGCCGAGCTGATCCTCAAAGGCATGAGCATTCTGAAAGCCGAAGATGATGCCGGTCTTGCCTTGAGACTTGGCCTTACGGATGTCAGCGGTGGTGTAGACCGGCATGACTAGGTCACTGTTTTCGCGCATCAGCTTCTTTTGCGCCGCGATGTTGTCCACGGTCGCCTTGAAGCCTTCCCAGACCGACACGGTGCAGTTGGCTGCCGTCAGCCCTCCCTTGCGCATGTCCTCAAAGAGCTCACGGTTCCATTTGGCGATGATCAGCCCGTCGATAACGATGCTGTCGGCGTGCAGTTCAGTGGCATTCATCAGGGCAGCTCCCAGGTTTCGCGACGCCGGATCATGTGCCGACGCTTTGAAAGGAGCATATCCCTCAGGTTTTCTGCGCTATCGCGTAAAAACGACAGGGGGATTACCAGAAGCGTCAATGCGCGTTCAACAGGCAGTAACGGCTGACCGCGCCCTGTCTCCAGCGCCAGCCAAAAGCCGGGCAGACGTCTGGAGCAGAACGTTCTAATGCAGACGAAAGACGGAAAAGCGGAAAAATGTCGAAAAAAAACCCCGCAATGCCTTAGCAAGCACGCGGGGTTAAAATGCCCTGTTGGGCCTCAGTGTGTTTCGTCCAGACCAAGCGTAAGGGCGCTTTTCCCGGAAATTCGAGGAGCTAAGCCGCTCAACTCGACAAGAAGCGCTACTTTAGCAGCACCTTCCCAAAATCACCCTGTGACATATTGCCCCTCCCTGACGCCATTAGACTTTCGTTTTATTACAGATAAATAACCATTGAGCGCTCTGCTTGCTGGAAAGCGACCTGCGCGTATCCAGTACCGTCTTGTGCACTTGCCTTGCCATTGACCGCTGCCAAGAATCGGTACGGGACTTAACGGAGGATTCGTCATGATGCATGCAGACCTAATCGACCAGGACGACTTCAGGGACCGCCTGATTGCACTGGGTATCGCCGTACCGTCGGGTACTACTCCCGAGCAAGCCTGCCAGCAGGCGCTATGCGGGCTGAACCCTGAACGAGTCACAGCCCTGCGGCGTCTGGTCGAAGAACTCCTGTCAGGTCATGCGACACTATTACCGTCCGTTCGCGAAGCTATTGCTCGTCAGCTGCTACCTGCCCTGGCCCAGCATCGCTAGGCCAGGGCAGCACGTCTATCAGCCAAGCCTTACACTGGCAAACGTCGACTCTCCTTGCGCCTGACTGAGCGCGGCCAGGGCCGAGGATGTCGGGAGTAAGGCCAACTCCTGCGGAACCGGCACCAGCATCACAGGCTGCCCCATCGATACGCCCTGCCGCTCATCACGCGGGGGAATCCCAAAATACTCCCGGTAACACTTCGAGAAGTGCGGCGTGGAAACGAATCCGCATACCGATGCCACTTCGATGATGGACATGGTGGTCTGTTTGAGCAGTTGTCTGGCTCGAATCAGGCGCAGCTTCAGGTAATAGCGCGACGGCGAACAGTGCAGGTATTTCTGAAATAAGCGCTCCAGTTGGCGACGCGACACATTCACATAGACGGCCAGCTCGTCGAGGTCAATGGGCTCCTCCAGGTTGGCCTCCATCAGCGCGACGATTTCCTGCAGCTTGGGTTGATTGGTGCCCAGCATATGTTTGAGCGGCACACGCTGATGATCCTGCTCGTTGCGGATACGTTCATAAATGAACATTTCAGAAATCGCAGCGCACAATTCGCGACCGTGCTCACGGCCGATCAGGTGCAGCATCATGTCCATGGGAGCCGTACCCCCCGATGACGTGAAGCGGTTACGGTCGATGGAGAATAGCCGCGTCGTCAGTGATACACGCGGGAAGGCTTCCTGCATGGAGGCCAGCATCTCCCAATGCACGCTGCACTCGTAACCATCGAGCAGTCCGGCCTTGGCCAGCGCCCAACTGCCCGTGCAGACAGCGCCCAGCTTGCGGCCCTGCCGTGCCTGCGCCTGCAGCCAGCTCACATGTTCCCGCATGACGCTTCGCTGAATGCCCACACCGCCACACACGATGACCATGTCCATGGCCGGTGCAGCCGCGACAGCACTGTCCGGAGTAATTTGCAGGCCGTCACTGGCCTGGACCGGACGGCCATCCAGGCTGAGCGTAGACCAGCGGAACAGCTCACGACCCGACAGCTGATTGGCCATCCGCAGTGGCTCTATCGCCGACGCCAGTGAGATCAGGGTGAAGTTGTCCAGCAGCAGGAACCCGATGGATTGCGGAACACGGTATTGTGGCTGACTTTGATTCAATGACATTGGAACGCCCTCTTCACGCTAAGCCCGGTATGGCCTCATCGAGGCTCTTTTTATCGTCGTGAGTCGTGTCCAGCTGCTGACGGAATCACTCGTTGTCACGGGATGTAACACCGCCAGGCCGTATGACCTTGGATAGAGGCTTCGCAAATGTCATGCCTACCTTGAACAGCCATTCAATTAAAGAGAAAGAAGATGCTTGGCAAAGCGGTTCCGAGGCTGGTAGTGCCAAAGGCCATCAGTGACCGATGGGTCATGGCAGGCTGTGTCCGTGTGCAAATCCGTAGCAACTCGCAGAGCTGGCTTGTGTGGAAAAAGATTTCTACAGTAACAAAGGGCGGATCGAATTTTCGCTTTCTGCCAAGCAGTCCCCTGCACAAAGATGCGCCAAAAGGTGGCAAAGCTTTCCCGGTGTGTGCAAATTCAGTTCAGGCTCACTAATTACCCACGGATCGCATTGCGGTGACACTCATTACTTAACGTGAAATCCCCCTCAAAAAGCATATCTATTCCTTTTAGGCCGCCCCGGTAATCAATAAAAAGGACTATTAACTGTCCTATCGCCTACAGCCCCTATAGGCCATGGTCTGCATGTCTTTAGCCTGTACATGTAGAGGCTAAAACAGCGTTTGGGACATAACAGGCGCAGCAACAGGTTGCAACATTGTCGGCTGCCTGGATGTTGGGTAACCTGAATGACTGAGCATGGCGACCGGCCATCTCGCAAGACGCTATCTCTATTTCGAGCACGGCTTGCCGGCTCGATGAAACTGGATGAACCAGACAGCTTGGCTGCCATGGCTATTAAAACGATAAAACTACTCGGCACCGAACCGGGCACCTTCTCGCTTTACCTGTGCGCCAATTCCAGGGCAGAGGCCGCCGTCGCTTTCCCGTTAGAAACCGGAAATGTCCAGGCATGCTCCCTTGGTTACAGGGAAGCGCTCGCGCTTTGATGCGTGAAACCTGGGTTTATCAGGCAGGCCGCTCAGGTGCCCTGCCTCTTACCGGTAGACCCTCTCCCTCAATGAATGGATTCTCTCTCATTCGTGAGGTCACCCAGAAGGCAAAAGTCCCTACCTCTGGACCGCTTTCCGCCGTCTCAGGCACGGCTCTTTCCGGCCGCCCTGTTTCACCCGTTGTTTTAACGAACACTCCGATCATCAAATTGCCGCGGTCAGGGCCTGCCATACGGCACAACTGTGCTGGCTACGACGCCTCGACCTCTGGTTACGACGCCGCCTGCACTGGATGCGACGTGACTGGTAGGCGGTTGATGAACGATCGGTTACAGATAACCCATCACGCAGCGGAGTACATCGGCCTGACCCTTGCCGAACCACGCCCGTCTGCCACGATTTGCTGCCCTATGCCTTGTGCATGCGCGGCAGCATCAGGAAGGAGACATTCACCATGAAAGGTTGCAATGCGTTACTACTGGCCCTGAGCTTAGGCGCCCCGCTTATGGCCCAGGCGGCCGAGCCCGAGTCCTGCGCCACCGTTCGCTTTGCCGATGTCGGCTGGACCGACATTACCGTCACTACCGCCGTAACGTCCGAAATCCTGCAGTCGCTGGGCTACAAGACCAAGACCAACATGATCTCCGTTCCTGTGACTTACAAGTCGATGCAAAACAAGGATATCGATGTCTTTCTGGGTAACTGGATGCCGAGCATGGCGGCCGATATCAAGCCCTACAGCGACAACGGCAGTGTCGAAACCCTGCGCGCCAACCTCGAAGGGGCCAAATACACCCTGGCAGTCCCGGAATACGTGTACGACGCCGGCGTGAAGACCTTTGCCGATATCGTCAAGAATGCCGACAAATTCGGCGGCAAGATCTATGGCATCGAGCCGGGTAATGACGGCAATCGCCTGATTCAGAGCATGATCGACAAAAATGCGTTCGACCTGGGCAAGTTCAAGATGGTCGAGTCCAGCGAAGCGGGCATGCTCTCCCAGGTTCAGCGCGCCGAGCGTCGTAAGCAGTGGGTCGTCTTCCTGGGCTGGGAACCGCACCCCATGAATACCCGATTCAAGATGAAGTATCTGGAAGGCGGTGACGACTACTTCGGCCCCAACCTGGGCGGCGCCACGATTTACACCAATGTGCGCAAAGGCTACGTCCAGGAATGCCCGAATGTCGGCAAGCTGCTGACCAATCTGAACTTCTCGCTAGGCATGGAGAACCAGCTCATGGACGACGTACTCAATGGAGGTAAGACGCCGGAGGCCGCCGCAAAAGCGTGGCTGAAGGCAAATGCCCAGGTAGTGGACACCTGGCTGGCCGGGGTGACGACTCGAGACGGCAAGCCCGCCTCCGAAGTCATGGCCAAGCTCACGCAGTAACCACCCCAACGACCTGGACAGCCCGGCCGCTAAAGGCGGGCTATCCAGGTCGCTGGATTGTTGATACTCAACTCCAGGGATTTTATCTATGTTCCTTACCGACCATAAGCTCCCGCTGGGGCAAGCCATTTCCGATTTTGTCGACTGGCTGATCATGAACTTCTCGGGATTCTTTGACCTGATTTCCGATGCCCTTTCTACCGTCATCTCAAGCACCACGGGAGCCCTGCTCTGGTTCAACCCCCTGGCCCTGACCGCGATCCTTGTGGCGTTGGTCTACCTCATTCAACGCAGCCTTGCCCTCACGCTGTTTGCCGCCGCCTCGCTACTTCTGATCATTAACCTGGGATACTGGCAGGAGACCATTGAAACCCTGTCTCAAGTCATCTTCGCCACCCTTGTCTGTATCGCCATTGGCGTGCCGCTGGGTATCATAGCGGCCCATAAACCCTGGTTCTTCGCCACATTGCGTCCGTTGCTGGACTTGATGCAGACCGTGCCGACGTTCGTGTACCTGATCCCCACGCTGACCCTGTTCGGCCTGGGCGTCGTACCCGGCCTGATCTCTACCGTAATCTTTGCGATCGCCGCCCCGATCCGCCTGACGTGCCTGGGCATTCAGGACGTTCCGGAAGAACTCATGGATGCCGGTAAAGCCTTTGGCTGCTCCCGCTGGCAGCTCCTGACACGGATTGAGCTTCCCCATGCCATGCCCAGCATTGCCGCGGGTATCACGCAATGCATCATGCTGTCGCTCTCGATGGTAGTAATTGCCGCACTCGTAGGTGCCGACGGCCTCGGCAAGCCTGTGGTGAACGCTCTGAATACGGCGGATATCGCCCTAGGCTTCGAAGCGGGCCTGGCCATCGTACTGCTGGCCATTCTGCTCGACCGTGTCTGCAAGCAGCCCAATGCCAGAGGAGAACACTGATGAGCGCAATCCGTTTCGAGAATGTCGACGTCATCTTCGGCAAACAGACCAAACAGGCCGTCGAGCTGCTGGACAAAGGCCTTGGCCGATCCGAAATCTTCGAGCAGACCGGCCAGGTACTGGGCGTGGAAAATGCCTGCCTGGAAATCCAGAAAGGTGAAATCTGTGTCCTCATGGGGCTGTCCGGCTCAGGCAAGTCCAGCCTGCTGCGCTGCATCAACGGCCTTAACACAGTCAGCCGTGGTCGCCTGCTCATTGAGCACAATGGCAGCGAAGTGGACATCGCCAATTGCTCGCCCTCAACCCTGAAAGAAATGCGCACCTCCCGCATCGCCATGGTGTTCCAGAAATTTGCCCTTATGCCCTGGCTGACTGTTGCGGAGAATGTTGGGTTCGGCCTGGAAATGCAGGGCCGCTCCACGGCCGAGCGCAAGAAAATCATCGATGAAAAGCTGGAGCTGGTAGGTCTTACCCAGTGGCGCAACAGCAAGCCCTCTGCCCTTTCAGGCGGCATGCAGCAGCGCGTCGGTTTGGCCCGTGCCCTCGCCATGGACGCCGACATTCTCTTGATGGACGAACCTTTCTCCGCGCTCGATCCGCTGATCCGCCAACAACTGCAGGACGAGCTGCTCGCCCTACAGAGCAAGGTCAACAAGACCATCGTATTCGTCAGCCACGACCTGGATGAAGCGCTCAAGCTCGGCACCAATATCGCGATCATGAAAGACGGACGCATCATCCAGCATGGCAAGCCCGAAGATATCGTGCTCAATCCGGCAGACGACTACGTACGAACCTTCGTAGCCCATACCAACCCGCTCAACGTGCTGTGCGGTTACAGCCTCATGAAGCCGATCGAACAGTGCCGCCGCGAAGGCAATGAACTCTGCCTGGACAGCACCCGTGACTACTGGGCCAGCCTGAGCGATGCACGTAACGTCAAATCACTGCGGCGCAGCGGCGACAGTGTCAGCGTACAGCGCTGGGCGCCTGGCGAGCCGGTCGAAGCGCTCAAGCGTCAGCCTACCCTGGTCGACGCCAGCATTCGGATGCGCGATGCGCTGGAAATCCGCTATCACACCGGCAACAAGCTCATCCTTCAGCAAAACGGCTGCGTGGTAGGCATTCTGGGAGACACCGAGCTCTATCATGCGCTGTTGGGTAAAAACCTGGAGAAAAGCCATGAGGAGTCCGAGGTGACTCCTCTCCCGACCGCCTTTTCCCAGGCCGGCTGACCCATGACAGGCCGCCCACCCGGGCGGCCTCAATGCCTCTGACATAGATCGGCTTAGCCGTCCCGAGCCTAGTAAACACAGGCTTAGGGCTAGCACTCACACGTCCCGGGCTTTTTATTGATTGATCGTTCAATTAAAAAACAGTAGACTGAAGGCAACTCAGGTGATGCGTGAATGCGAGGAGATAACCGCAATGCCAAAAGTCGGCATGCAACCTATCCGTCGTTCCCAGCTGATTGCTGCCACGCTGGAAGCGGTTGACGAAGTCGGGATGAGCGAGGCGAGCATCGCCCTCATTGCCAAGAAGGCCGGTGTATCCAACGGGATCATCAGTCACTACTTCCAGGACAAAAATGGCCTGCTCGAAGCGACCATGCGCCACCTGATGTCGGCGTTGCGCACTGCGGTTCGCGAGCGTCGCGCCACGCTGACCGATAACAGCCCGCGCGCCCACCTGCGCGCCATTATCGAAGGCAACTTCGACGACAGTCAGGTTAACGGTCCGGCCATGAAGACCTGGCTGGCCTTCTGGGCCAGCAGCATGCATCAGCCGGCCCTGCACCGCCTGCAACGCATCAACGATGCACGGCTGTATTCAAACCTGTGCTGTGAGTTCCACAAGGCGCTGCCTGCACAGGAAGCCCGCCGTGCCGCACGCGGCCTGGCCGCAATCATCGACGGCCTGTGGCTGCGCGGTGCCCTTGCAGGCGGTGAATTCGACATCGACGAAGCGCTGCGCATTGCCTTCGATTATCTAGACCAGCAGCTGGCCCGAGCGGCTAACTGAAAAGGGAGAGAATCATCATGACCCAGCTCGACACTCAAAAGCTCTACATCGGCGGCGGTTACGTCGATGCCACCAGCGGCAAAACCTTCCAGGCAATCAATCCGGCCAATGGCGAGGTCATCGCCCACGTACAGCAGGCCAGCCGGGAGGACGTTGATCGCGCCGTGGCCAGTGCTGCCGAGGGCCAAAAGGTCTGGGCCGCCATGACGGCCATGCAACGTTCCCGCATCCTGCGCAAGGCCGTAGATATTCTCCGTGAGCGTAACGATGAGCTCGCCGCCCTGGAGACGCTGGATACCGGTAAGCCGCTGACCGAAACCCAGGCCGTGGACATCGTGACCGGTGCCGACGTGCTTGAGTACTACGCTGGCCTGATCCCTGCACTGGAAGGCGAACAGATCCCGCTGCGCGATACCTCGTTTGTCTATACCCGCCGCGAGCCGCTGGGCGTGGTCGCAGGCATTGGCGCCTGGAACTATCCAATCCAGATTGCCCTGTGGAAATCCGCCCCAGCCCTGGCCGCCGGTAATGCCATGATCTTCAAGCCCAGCGAAGTCACTCCCCTGACGGCGCTCAAGCTGGCCGAGATCTATACCGAGGCAGGTGTGCCCGATGGCGTGTTCAATGTGCTCAACGGTGCTGGCGCCGAAGTAGGCGTAGCCCTGACCGAGCACCCGGGCATCGAGAAGATTTCCTTTACCGGCGGCGTGCCCACCGGCAAGAAGGTTATGGCCAGCGCTGCCGGCTCGACGCTCAAGGAAGTCACCATGGAGCTGGGCGGCAAGTCGCCACTGATCATTTTCGATGACGCCGACCTCGACCGTGCGGCCGATATTGCCATGATGGCCAACTTTTTCAGCACCGGTCAGGTATGCACTAACGGCACCCGCGTCTTCGTGCCGAGCGCCCTCAAGGAGCGTTTCGAAGCCAAGATTCTGGAGCGCGTACAGCGCGTCCGCCTGGGCGACCCGCAGGACCCGAACACCAATTTTGGTCCTCTGGTCAGCACGGCACATATGGAAAACGTCCTGCGCTACATAGAGCGTGGCCGCAGCGAAGGTGCGCGTTTGCTGTGTGGTGGTGAGCGTGTTACTACCGGTGAGTTCGCCAACGGCTGTTACGTGGCCCCTACGGTCTTTACCGATTGCCGTGACGACATGACGATCGCCCGCGAAGAGATTTTTGGTCCGGTCATGAGCATTCTGGCGTACGACACCGAGGAGGAAGTAATCCGCCGCGCCAACGACACCGAATACGGTCTGGCGGCGGGTCTTGTGACCAAGGACCTCGCCCGTGCTCACCGTGTGATCCATCGTCTGGAAGCCGGTATCTGCTGGATCAATACCTGGGGCGAATCCCCAGCCGAGATGCCTGTCGGCGGTTACAAGCATTCCGGCGTAGGCCGCGAGAATGGCCTGGTCACCCTCGGCAACTACACCCGCATCAAGTCTGTACAAGTTGAGCTGGGCGACTACGCCTCGATCTTCTGAATCGCATCACCGTTACCCGTAGGGTGGGTCAGCCGACGCGCATGACCCACCGCTTTCGCGCGAGCCGCTGCGTCACGCAGCCAATCTCGACGCCCTTTACGGAGGAGTGCCACCATGGCTAAAGAATTCGATTACATCATCATCGGTGCCGGTTCTGCCGGTAACGTTCTGGCGACCCGTCTCACTGAAGACAAAGACGTCACCGTCCTGCTGCTGGAAGCCGGTGGCCCCGACTATCGCCTCGATTTTCGCACCCAAATGCCTGCCGCCTTGGCCTACCCGCTTCAGGGTACCCAGTACAACTGGGCTTACCAGACTGACCCCGAACCACACATGAACAACCGCCGGATGGAATGCGGCCGCGGCAAGGGCCTGGGTGGCTCTTCGCTGATCAACGGCATGTGCTACATCCGCGGTAACGCTATGGACTTCGATGGCTGGGCCAAGCTTGATGGTCTGGAGGACTGGACATACCTCGATTGCCTGCCCTACTTCCGCAAAGCCGAGACACGTGACGTCGGCCCGAACGATTATCACGGCGGTGACGGTCCGGTATCCGTGACCACTTCCAAGCCCGGCGTGAACCCACTGTTTGAAGCCATGATCGAGGCAGGTGTACAGGCGGGTTACCCTCGTACAGAAGACCTCAATGGTTATCAGCAGGAAGGCTTCGGTCCAATGGACCGTACCGTGACGCCCAATGGGCGACGTGCCAGCACCGCCCGTGGTTATCTGGATCAGGCAAAGGGCCGCCCCAACCTGACTATCATTACCCATGCCACCACGGACCGCATCCTGTTCAGTGGCAAGCGCGCCATCGGTGTCGCTTTCCTGGAAGGCAACAGCAGCGATATCACCACCGTTCATGCCACCCGTGAAGTGCTCCTGTGTGCAGGCGCCATCGCTTCGCCACAAATTCTCCAGCGCTCCGGCGTAGGTGCAAGTGACCTGCTACGCCAGTTCGATATTCCCGTCGTGCACGATCTGCCCGGGGTTGGCCAAAACCTGCAGGACCACCTGGAGATGTACCTGCAGTACGAGTGTAAGCAGCCGGTCTCCCTGTATCCGGCGCTGAAGTGGTACAACCAGCCCCAGATCGGTCTGGAATGGATGCTCAAGGGCACCGGCATCGGCGCCAGTAACCACTTCGAGGCAGGTGGCTTTATCCGCTCCAGCGATGAATTCGAGTGGCCGAATATCCAGTACCACTTCCTGCCGATCGCTATCAATTACAACGGCAGCAATGCCATCGAAGCCCACGGCTTCCAGGCTCATGTGGGCTCCATGCGCTCGCCGAGCCGGGGTCGCGTTCACCTGAAATCACGCGATCCGCGCCAGCATCCCAGCATCCTTTTCAACTATATGAGCACCGAGCAGGACTGGCAGGAATTCCGTGACAGCATTCGTCTCACCCGCGAGATCATGCACCAGCCAGCGCTCGATCCCTATCGCGGTCGCGAGCTGAATCCAGGCGCGGATTGCGTAACAAATGCCCAGCTGGATGAGTTCGTGCGCCAGCATGCCGAAACGGCCTACCACCCCTCCTGTACCAACAAGATGGGTACCGACGACATGGCTGTCGTCGACGGACAAGGCCGCGTACATGGCCTTGAAGGCCTGCGTGTGGTGGACGCATCGATCATGCCGCTGATCATTACTGGCAACCTCAACGCCACCACCATCATGATTGGCGAAAAGATTGCCGACCACATCCGCGGCCGTCAGCCCCTGGCCCGTAGCACCGCCTCCTATTACATGGCAAACGGCGCTCCAGTACGCCAAACACCGGCGCAAAGTGAAAAAAAAGAAAATAAAGCAAATTCACGGGTTTACAACTGATTCAGAATCCTTATAATGCGCACCATTGATGCCGGTATAGCTCAGCTGGTAGAGCAACTGACTTGTAATCAGTAGGTCCCGAGTTCGATTCTTGGTGCCGGCACCATAAAACTCAAAGGCTCGCAGAAATGCGGGCCTTTTTAATTTCTGCTTTTAGGGCTCTAAGCTTCCTAAGCTATTCCGCTATATGGCCGCTTTACTAAAGCGTGTTTCCTTTCATTACCATAAACTCTCCATCGCCACTAGCGATACCTCAAACCTGATCCATCTATGGTCCGTTATAACGGTGCGTTATAAAATAGAAAAGATTTACCTTTCGAATATTTTTACTCTCACCTGCTTAGACTCTATCTGAAAATTTCTGCCACCTGTGTTGAAGCTCTTTTTTAATGTCTCACCATCATCTCAAATTAATGAATTAGAAAACCGAATCAGCAGACGCATAACGGATATATAATACTTCCACATAGAGTCTAAGAATTTCAGACGACATGGATTTTATAATGTATAAACTCAACCCAAGCTAATTTAAAAAATCTCAAACTCATTTAATAAAAATGTGGAAATAACATTAGTTCAGCTCTAAATTTTTAATTAATATGGCGCAGATAATTTAAAATAAATTTACTGCGCCGACTCAAATAAGAGAATTATATTTTAGGACTATAACCTTACTTCATTATAGAAAAAGCAGTAGCGATTTTTTTATCAAAAACTACTTTATCCGCTACTCCGAGGCCGTTAATCACTGCCAAGACGAATACATCAGTCGTAACCCTTCCTTGAGATAGCTCATTAACCCAATAGACCTTACCTGCCGTATCTGCGGTACGGTTCAATACGTTCAGATAAACCTTTTCAACAAGGCCCTCATAATTCAAGCCAGCATACTTAGATCGATACTCGTCGCTTAAGGTAAAGCTCTTAGCAATAAGTTCAATAGTCATTTTGCCAGAAGCTATTTCCCCTGCCCAATACTCTAATCCTGCTTTATCAGAGGCTCTGCCCATATAGGCCAAGTAAAGCTGCTGTATAGCATTAAGTTGACTTTGTGTCGCTGCTGTAGTGCTAGCGCTTTCTGGCGCAGCGCTTGTCGGGGTCGGGCTCGCGTTATAACCAATAGTTAAAGGGCCGTAATTAATACAACTTGTATCATTAATATATTTTTTTAATACAGCCCACTGCGGTCGGTCTTGTCCGTTAATAGGTTCGACTGAAAGGTTGTAATTTCCCCAACCTGGCCCAGCAGCCCAATAAGTTGAAGGAATACAGTTCTGCTGCAAATATGCGAGAAGGTTATCTATTATAGTTAGCCAGCGAGAGTCATTGTCTGGCACACCAAACTCTCCAATCATTCCCCGCTTACCATGCTTTTTAAGCCACTCTATAAAGGGTTTGACTCTCTCTACGCCATAATTTGGGCTTAAAGCACCAACATTAACATTTATATAGTTCCCTCCCGCATTGTCATCAAAATATGAATGCGCTTGGAAAATTATATTATTTGAGGGATCCTTTAGATTTAGCAGGACGTCATTCCATAGAGCCCAGCGTGTTGCTTCAGACCACCCATTTCCTTCAACCATGATTGGACGCACTTTATCAATGGCGCGAACGCCATTGATTCCATATTGTGCCGCTGTTGGCCAATATGCTAGGGCGTCATGCGGCTCATTCATTATATCGTATGCATATAATGAGGACTGCCCGCTCCAACGTTGAGCTATCATTGTCATGATAGCTTGATAATGATTATAAGATACTTTCCCCGCTCCTATAATTTCACCACGATACCGCATATAATTATGAAGATCCAAAATTACCTTCATATTATATTTTCCTGCATAGCTAAAAGTTCTGTCTATTAAGCCAGCATAGGTTGGATCAAGCGGGCCATCTAAGACTGGCTGCAAGCGCTCCCAAAGAATAGGGAAACGAATTAATTTAATACCCCTCGAACTCCATTGCTGAAAATAGGACTCAACCGGGAATATATAGTTAGTTCCGTTCACACCAGGTAGTACGCTTCCTGCAAAGCCGGCGCCGGACATATTCAAGCCAACTAAGCTTACTTGCTCTGCCCTTGCCTCGGCACATCCTAAAAGTAGAACAGTAGTCATAATTAGAGATTTTGTAAAAAACAGGGGCTTAAGCATGCACATCACCAAATTGCTAAGTGGTTCTGCCATTCGCTATACCTAGCGCAACTTACTTGAAACGCTTGACGGTTAGTAGCTTTGGCCATACGTAAACAGATCCCTAAGGGCTTCTGAGTGAATGCCACAACAATTTTCATGCCAGATCAGTACGGTGATTTAAACCATTGTTTTTAATAAACTTTATTTATTTAAAATTTCCTTTGTCATAAATTTGGCGTCTTCATGCGTTAAGAAGGCTGTGTTTCTAAAATAGACCTAACGGTGAGTCTATCTTCACACCTAGCGAGGTTCCGTACTAAAGTAATGCCGTAGGCATCGCAGCGTGCAGGCCAACGTGACTATGGCGGCAAAACTTCTTGCCAGCTTGTCGTAACGAGTACCGATCCGGCGGCTTTCCTTCAGCCAGCCGGACATCCGCTCGATGATGTTTCGCTGCTGGTATTTCGTCCGGTCGAACAGTCGAGGCAGTCCCGGTTTGGACTTGCGTTTCAGGGTTTGCAGCGGAATCACAGGCTGCACTCGGTAACTCGTAACGCCTTGCCATGCGGCCCTCTGCTTAATCAGGACCTCACATTACCTATTCGAACTTTTTGCACAAAACTTAGAAACATTCTGTTGCATCTTACCAATGCTATACATCCCTCTGTTGAAACCTCGGCTCACTCCGGGACTCAGGTCTATTGAGACAAGAGAAGAAGAGAGATAAACGATGGCTAAGGCATTGATGAAGCTCCTGAAAACACCTACCGACAGGGGCGTATTCGACTGGCTAGGTGATATAGAAGGACGCCTCGAATAACAGCTCCTGATCAGCGAGATGTTATTCAGCCCGCTGGGAGCAGGTCGCACGCAGGAATGGCCGCACCTCTCCCAATCAACCTCGCCTCCCCTACTTCAGTTTCTTGATCAGCTTCACCGCCCGGCTCCCTTATACTGGCGCCGCTTCGCTATCAAGCAGGCTCCAGAGCCGAACCTCGCCCGGTCGCGCGCTGGAAGGACATCTAACTTGAAAGGAAACCATTGTGGCAGCAGGTAGTTTTTTTGCACTTTTCGATGACATCGCCACGGTACTGGACGATGTCTCCGTCATGTCCAAGGTGGCTGCAAAAAAGACAGCCGGCGTATTGGGTGATGACCTTGCACTCAATGCGCAACAAGTAACTGGAATCAAGGCAGAGCGAGAGCTGCCTGTGGTCTGGGCCGTAGGAAAAGGCTCACTGATCAACAAGGCCATTCTGGTTCCCGCCGCGCTGCTCATCAGCGCCTTTGCACCGTGGCTGGTAACACCTCTCCTGATGCTAGGCGGTGCGTACCTCTGCTTCGAGGGTACAGAAAAGCTTGCGCATAAGTTTTTGCCTTCTCATGGTCACGATTCTTCAGAGCACGTAAAAGCTGTCGCTGATCCAAACATTGACCTTGTGGCCTATGAAAAGGAAAAGATCCGCGGAGCGGTTCGAACAGACTTCATTCTGAGCGCGGAAATCATTGCCATCACCCTGGGTATCGTGGCTGAAGCGTCGCTCATGCAACAAGTCGTGGTCATGTCACTGATTGCCATAGCCATGACTGTTGGCGTCTATGGATTGGTCGCCGGTATCGTAAAGCTGGATGATCTTGGGCTTTATCTATCCAAGCGCGGCGGCTCGGCTGTACAGGCAATCGGGCGAGGCCTTGTGAATGCGGCTCCGATGCTAATGAAGGGGCTATCCGTTGTCGGAACGATTGCCATGTTCATGGTAGGCGGTGGCATTCTGACCCATGGCATCCCGGCTCTTCATCATCTGATTGAAACCCTGGAACACGTGGCTGCAGGCGTACCGGCAATAGGCCCTGTTCTAGGCGTACTGACGCCTACGCTGTTCAATATTGTATTCGGCATCTTCGCCGGTGCAGTGGTCATGATAGTGGTCGGCATCGCCAGCAAGCTGCTTCGTCGTAAACCGTCCGCTAGTCATTAAGCTCCGCCCGATCATAAGGCAGAACAACAGCAGGCCCAGGTGGCATAG
Organism: Pseudomonas sp. MAG002Y; assembly: GCF_019400845.1. Classification (NCBI taxonomy): domain Bacteria; kingdom Pseudomonadati; phylum Pseudomonadota; class Gammaproteobacteria; order Pseudomonadales; family Pseudomonadaceae; genus Pseudomonas; species Pseudomonas sp. MAG002Y. Next base: position 301,838 of record NZ_WOEJ01000004.1, read on the forward strand.
CCACTTCGGCTTGCCGTTAGCCTTTGCCATGAGCCGCAAAGGCTGCGTTCATTTGTCGATGGCCGCCTAGCCTTATTAAAAGACTCAGCCCACGCCATTCCTCTTGATCTAGACTACGGCGGCTGCCAAGCCATGAAAGATGCCTGGATCCAGACTCAGCTACTGCCACAGCACAACGATATATAAACAACACTGGAAGCGTACGCCACCTCCATCATCACTCGCGCCCACAACGCATTAAGACCAGCCATAGTCATGACTCGGCGCCACACAGGCGTGGTGTCAGGAGCTGACAAGAGATACGGGAGAGGAGGCCTTGGCAGGAATTGAAAAGACGGCTGGAAGGGGACAGCTGAAGTAATTTTCAATCTTATCCATACCTTATTTATGTCGCTTGCACAACGTTACTGTCCCCATCTCAAGAGGCTACTAGAGCTTATACTCAACCCTTGCGCAGCCTATCCAGAATCTTCTGCGTCTCCCGCTCTGCCTTGGCTTCGCTCGAAAGTTCTTTGGCCAATATGCTCAATACCAGCATTAGATTGCCTCGGCCCTCCTCGCTCAATGCGTCCCACTCCTCAACCAGAGTCTCGAAAAGCAAGGCGCCTGTCATCGAGGGGCTAAAATCAGGTAGGTCACCTGAATCAATGGCACGGGTAACAATAGCGATCAGCTCTTTTTCGTTCATCAACAGCTCTCATGATGTTGGGCGAATACGTTAGAGCCTAATAGACAGCTCTTGAGGCTCTAAAATACAAAAGGCCTGCATAAGCAGGCCTTAGCGTTAACGCGGAGCTTACTCAGAAGCACTGGTCTCCACGGCGGAAGTCAGCGCAAGCTTTTTGGCCGAGGCAATATCTGCCTTGCCGGAGCCTAGCTTAGGCAGCGCATCCACGTGAATCCAGGTAGAAGGCACCATGAGCGGGTTATAACCTGCTTCAAGCATGCGCTTTTCCAGCGCACCAGTGTCCAGAGGCTGCTCATGAAGAATCACAATACGTTCGCCTTTCTTGGCATCCGGCACATTGACAGCCATGACTTCGATTTCGGAGTTGTCGATCAGCTTGATGAGAGCCTGTTCAACAGAGCCCAGGCTAACCATCTCGCCCCCGATTTTCGCAAACCGTGAATACCGGTCCACGATGGTCAGGAAGCCATCCTCGTCCAGTCGACCCTTATCGCCCGTCACGTACCAACGTACACCGTCAAGTTCATGAATGGCGCTGGCTGTTTTGGCAGGATTGTTCAGGTAGCCCTGCATGACCTGAGGGCCGCCGATAAGAATCATGCCTTCTTGGCCTGAAGGTAACTCTTCAAAGTTTTCTGGATCAACGATCTTGAGACTGGTACCAGGTAACGGCATCCCTACTGTGCCCTGTTTACCGCCGCACTGTACCTGCATATAGGCTACATCAATGGCGTCCGGCAGGTTGACCGAGGCGACAGGCGCCGTTTCAGTCGCACCGTAGCCCTCATAAATCTCCTTGTTGAATTTGAGTTTGAAGGACTCGCGGACATCATCACTGAGCTTTTCGGCCCCTGCGACGATGATGCGCAAGCTGTCCAGCATAAGCGGGTGCACCTTGCGGTTACGGGTAAAGAGCCGCAGGAAGGTGGATGTGCCGCACATGATAGTGGCACGATACGTCGTGACTGCCTTGGCAATGCCCATGACATCGGTCGGGTCCGCATGGCAGACCATTGGCAGCCCTTCGATCAATGGCAGGAACTGTGTAACCGTCAAACCAAACGCATGGAACAGCGGCAGCGAGGCCATGACAACGTCGTCATTCTCAGTATTGAGCACATCGGATGTCTGCTTCAGGTTCGCCATGATATTACGGTGACTGAGCATGACCCCCTTAGGCGCACCCTCACTGCCACTGGAGAACAGAATGGCCGCGGTTGCCTCAGGATTGTGCGCTCGACTCAGCAGCGGCCGCAGCATCCAGACAGGCAATAGGCGGATCGCCAGCCAGGTTGCCGCAAGCTCGGTCTTGCTGAACTCCTGTCGCATATCTTCCAGATAGACAACACGGCGCCCTTCCAGTACAGCCTTGACCGGCAGCCCTCGCTGCTCGAGCTTTTCGACGAAACGTTTGGAGCTATAGACCGTTTGTATGCCGGCCTGCTCCAGTGCTGAGCGGAGGGCCTCCTGACTTGCCGTATAGTTGAGATTGACCAGCGTCTTGCCGGCCAGCAGGGTTGCCATATTAGCCAGCACACCACCGGCACTGGTCGGTAGCAACAGCCCCACATTCTGCTCTGGGCTGAGTTTGGTGATACGACGCGCCATGGCACTGCTAGCGGCAAGCGCCTGAGCCGCCTTCATTGGCTTGCCGAGGCTGTCGGCAATCGCCAACTGCCCGCTGCGACGCTTAACAGTTTCGATCCAGGCATCGGCCAGGGTTGGCAGGTCTTCCATATAGATCTGCCAGGAGCGAATGGTCTGGTCGAATATCCGGCGCTTGAGAACATCGGCAGGCGTGTCTTTGGGCAAGGTCTTGCCAAAGGCGACGACTACAGAACGGTGCAACGGTGAGTCGCGCAGTTCCTTCAGCTTGCTGGATGAGCGCGAGAACTGACTACCCCACAACCCACGCAAATAGAACGGTACGATCAGTACATCTGCATTGGCCTTTTCACATGCGCGCTCATAGCCCTTCCGAAACTCACCCAGCTGACCGTTGCGGCTGATGGCTCCCTCGGGGAACAGGCAGACCACCTCGCCAGCATTGAGTAATTCTGCTACCTGATCCAACGCCTGGGCAGCACCGGCACCCGGCTGAATCGGAATACAGCCTAAAGACTTGAAGAACCACCGCATGAACCACAGGTTGTAGATGTCCTTGAGCATCACGAAGCGAACAGGCCGTGGGCAGGCAATCTGCACAATCGCCCAATCGACCCAACTGATGTGGTTACCCAGCAACAAGACGCCGCCCTGTGCGGGCAGATTTTGCAGGCCATGCACTTCCACCTTGTAATGACGGGTCATGAAAAAGCTGAGCAGAAAGCGGACCAAACTCTGCGGCAGCTTGCCTACGGTGTAAGCGCCACCTATCAACGCAACCAGAGCAATCAGGCCCAGCAGATAGCGACTATCGACGCCTAGCAGTGCAAAAACTGCCGTCAGGATCAGAAAGCCCAGCATGGATAGATTCTGTATCCAGTTACTGGCGGCAAGTACTGTTCCCAATTCCTTTTCAGGTGCGTGGAATTGAATCAGCGCGTTGAGCGGTACGATGAACAGGCCGCCCATCACACCGATGAAAACAAAGTTGAGCGCATGAGAGAGTGGTGAATCTAGCAGCAGCAAACCGCCCAGCCCCACGGCGATACCCAACGCCCCCAGCGGAACAAGGCCAGTCTCGATGCGATTGCGCGACAGGCTGCTTGCCAACGCCGAACCCAGCGCAATGCCGATACCGCTGCAGGCCAGGATGCCCTGGACGACCAGAGTATTACTGACGCCCAGACTGTCCTTGGCGTAGGACGGAAAGGCTGCCAGCATGACCTGCCCAACCGACCAGAATGTTGCCAGCCCAACAATGGCTAGGCGAATAACCGATTGCGCCTTGACCGTTTGCAGGTTTGCTACAGCCGCACGACCATGGATGTAATCCTGCCAGTTAAAGGGTCGGCTGGAGGCGGGTACTTCCTTATCAGGCAAGCAGTACAACAGCGCCAGCTCAATCACGCTATTGATTACCAGAAGCCATCCGAGTGGGGCGATATCGCGCAGCATCTCGTCAGCGGTTTTCGACTCAGCAGAAAGGCTGCCTTCAAAAAGCGCGGTAAAGACAAACGTACCAGCCAATATCGCTACGATCGAAACAGCCTGAACCAGGCCATTGGCCTCAGCGAGCCGCGCCTTTCCAAACAAGGTCTTGATATAGCCGTACTTGGCTGGTGAGTAAAAAGTGGCCTGTACAGCAAGCAGCAGCGTCATGGCAAACGCCAGCCAGAACCAGCCGGCATAGTACGACCAGGTAATCAGTCCGGTAATCCCGACAGCCGCCCAGGCTGATAGCCGCATGACGGATAGCTTGCGAAAGGTATCCGCCACATAACCGGAAGGGCTGAATAAGAGAATGAAAGGCAGAAGCATCAGCCCATTGACCAAGGCAGTCAGCACAATCTGAGTAGAGCCGTCATAGATTTTAAAGACGGTATTTTGAATGATGATCTTATGGCCCAGATCGACGAATGCGTTCAGAAAGATCGCGATCAGATAAGGCCAGGCGCCCGATAGTCGGTGCAGTTTGTCCATAACAAGCCTCTGGAGCGGGATGGAAGTGCAGGCAGACTGCCGGGGCCCTTCAAAATCCACAACTAAAATGCAAAACGTAGCGTTAAGAAATGTCTTAGGTATTAATTTTCGATACTTTTGGCCGCTATTACCTTTTCCTTCGAGATTTTGAGATGGCCCAAGTTTCTTCCCTGATCGAAACCCTGAAAAAACAACTGAAAGCACACGGTAAGACGTATGCCGATGTAGCAGCGGCACTAGACCTAAGCGAAGCCTCGGTCAAGCGTCTGTTCGCGGAGGAGAGCTTTACCCTGCAGCGCTTGTCACTCGTATGCAATGTGATCGACATGGACATTACCGAACTTGTACAGGCCATGTCCGTGCAGCAGCGACAAACCGATGAACTGAGCGAGGCTCAGGAACAGGAGATTGCCAGCGACGGCTTGCTTCTGCTTGTAGCCGTATGCGTGATCAACGGCTACAGCTTTACCAACATTACTGAGCAATATCAGCTGACAGCCGCTGAATGCACCCGATTACTGGTACGGTTGGATCGTTTGAAGCTTATCGAATTGCTACCCAACAATCGCATCAAGTTGTTGATCAGCCGAAATTTCCGCTGGCGTTCAGGTGGTCCGATCCAGCAACTTTTTCAGGAGCAAGTCGCCAAGGACTTCTTTCATTCGCGCTTCGAAGGTGAGTCGGAGCAACTTCTGGTCTTCAACGGCCTGCTATCACGCGCGGGAAATGCACAGTGGCAACAAAAGCTTCAGCGCTTGGGGCGAGAATTTAACAACCTGTGTGAGGAAGAAGCAGGACTGCCCATAACGCAGCGTTTTGGCACTACGACCGTCCTGGCAGTACGGCAATGGCGCTATGGGCTGTTCGAACGTTACAGCAAGCGCTCCGCCGAAAAGAAAAAATCAGGCAAATGAGAAGCTCCGGTAGTTTCTACCCTATTTCCCAAATTTGATGCATAAGTTTGGCTATTTTATGGTCAAGTTCAAATATCCAAAGCATAGAGATACCCAACCCTCGGCTATAACTTGACGCCCCTCCGCTACTTTCTAGACTTCGGGATGGCGCTCTGAAATCGTCTGTATTGTTTAGTGCCATCTGTACCAGGGTCACTGTTTCTAGGATCGACCCGCCACTTCGTCAGAGAAATTCTGATTTACAGCAGTGTGCGTAGCCATCGGAGCGCCCGCTCCAGACGCGTCTTCCGCCTGACGTTCATGGCCTGCTGATATTGCCGTCCTGACATACGCATGGAATGCCTGCCACCTGCCGGGCTGTCTCCGCTTGTTCATCTGCGCCCGGCTTTTGAAGACCTTTCAGCTATGCCAAAGGGGGTAAAGATGAAGAGTTTGGATTATTCGTTAGAAACGGCCACGTATTCGGAGCAAAAACCTTTCTATTTAGGAATAGTGGCCGTCTGTATCTTATTGGCCATCTCTCTTTTTTTCAGGCTACATGATTTTGAGAAGGTAACAGGCTCCCAGAACCTGGAAGCGAGTTACCACGTCCTGATTACTCTGAATGCGTTAAACGAGTCCGATGTCACGCACCATTGGTATCTACCCACCATTTCGCTAGGCGAAGAAAAGGACAAGCACATCGCCTGGGGCGCGACCATTCCTACACGAACAGGTGATTACGTCTATACCAGTTTTACGCCCTATGGCTTTCTGGCACCCTACTTTGCACTGAAGGTATCGGGCCAGAATATATCGTTGGAAAGCTTGGCCTTTTTCAATTTTGTCCTAGGCTCGGTCATCACGCTGCTGCTGTTTACCTTCTTGTTCAAGGTTCTTCGCTTCAATGGTCTGAACGCGTGGTCAGCAGTCTCCGGCGCACTCATGGGCTGCGTAATTGGTATTTTCAGCCGTGAGGCTTTGCTTTCCCATGGCGTTATCTACTGGGTACAAAGCTTCTATCAGCTGATCCTGCTGTCTTCGCTGTTTGTCTTGTTCAAGTACTGTTCAGTGACCGATATACAGAGTCGTCAGCGCTACGCCTGGGCGCTTTGTGCGCTGGCCTTCTTCGGCGCATTAACCGAATGGACAGGATACTTCTTCAATTTCGGGCTGTTCTGCATTCTTTGGGTAAACACCCTGAGAATCGAGGGCTCACGGTGGCTATCCAAGAAAATCTGTATAGCCACCATCCTGGCAGGCGTTATCACTATCCTGCATTACAGCCTTGCTGCCGGTTTGCTGCCCACACTCAAGGCCTTTGCCAGACGCTTCCTGGCCCGTAGCGCGGGTGCCGGCAGTTTGTCCGATCTGCTGCATGCCTATGTGCTCTCCTATGGCTATTTCATCGCAGCCATGCTGATAACAGCGGCGGGACTCATCTGGCTGAAGAAAAGCCAGAGTACGTCAAACAGAGCATTATCGATTACGCTGGTGGTTCTCATCGCGGCTAGCGTACCGCTACTGGAAAATCTGATCATGCTTCAGCATGCCACGCAGTTTTCATTTGACCGCTTGAAGTTCATCTTCCCGGCAGCACTGCTGGTTGGGTTGTCCTTGCTTTACTTCAGGACCAAAGGCAGAACCGTATTGGCAGGGCTGATCGTCCTGGCAGCAATACAAGGCTGCATGACGTATAAGAAGGACATTAATACCTACGCGGCCTGGCCCCAGATTGATGAGCAAAACAAGCAGTTGGCATCGCTGGTCGAGCAGGAGCTGGATGTTAAATGTGCAGTGCTATCTACTGACATGAGCGTTCGCGGCTATGCAAACCTGCTTTTTCATCGGGGTATTTACGAGCTACGACCGCAGCCAGCAGACTTTCGCAATGACCCGAGCAATTGCGGTGGGGTTTATCTGGAAGGCAGAGATTTTCAGGTCGACTTGCCTGAGTACACCAAGGCAACCATTACCGAGAAGGATAATCGCGTTGTGACTTTTGTAAAGGATCAAGGGCAGTGGCGGCGACTAGATACAGCACCTAATCGAAAAGGCTAGGCCAAAGTTTCCAGGCGGCCAAGCTGATTAGAGCCACCGTCTGGAAACATTGTCACCCTTTCTTTGATACTTCGCCTTCCTTAACGCCTGTGCTGCGCTTTTCGCCTGGTACGGGGACGCTCAGCCAATCGTTAATCTTGCGAATATCGGCATCTGCCAGATCTCCGCGCCAGCGGAGCAGAACAAGCTGATTGGTAATAAAATCATATTGCGCTTTTAAATAATCTCGACGTGCAGAGTACTCCTGCTGCACGGCATTCAAGACATCTACTGCAGTAGCCACACCTAAAGATAAAGAGCGCTCATTAGCCTCTCGGGATTTGATAGCTGAGTCCAAGGCACGACGTGACGAGGCGATCTTGCTCAGATCAGAGGCACTTTTCATATAAGCCGTCCGCGTTTCCTTGATAACCTGCCGCCGCACAGCTTCATAATCCTGCTCGGCGGCATCTCGCGCCCCATAAAGTCCCTCTACACGAGCGCTGGTGGAGCCTCCGCTATAAAGAGGGACCTGAAGCGTAATACTCGCGGAGTACGTATCAGTTCGAGGCGAAGGCACATTTTGATAAGCAAAATCACTTCGTTGCGCACCGAGACCCAAACTCAGTGTAGGAAGATGGCCAGCCCGTGCTTCTTCAACGGCATAATTAGCTGAATCTACTGCTTTCTGCTTCGCCTGCAGCGCAGGATTATTAGAAACGGCCAAGCCAACCCATTGTTCTTCAGTTTCCGCCGGCATGTCAAAATGCGCATTAGTATCGATCCGCTTGAGTGGTTGATAGACCTCGCGACCTATCAACTCAGCTAATGCTTCTCGAGTTACTTGGATCTGATTTCTTGCCTCAATTTCGGAGCTTTCTAGGCTGTCTACCTTTGCAGAAACCTGTAATACATCAGTTACTGTTGCCAGCTTCCGGTCAAACATTGCCTGTAAGCGATCCAAATTGCGCTGGGTAGCCTTCCGCTCAGCAATCGTTAATTCCAGCTCATCCTCAGCAGCCAAGGCAGCGAAGTAACGTTGAACAAGCTCAGCTGTAGCCTGTATTTTTGCATCCTCATACTGAGAACGGTATTGCGCAGTCATTTCTGAGTATTTTTTGTACCCTCTCCAGGCAGCAGGATTATAAATTGCTTGATTCAAATTTATCGTATAGGTCTCACCGCTTGTATATTCCTTTATTTCTTGCTCTCGGCTCAACCGAGTGAAAGAAGTACTAGCGCTCACTTGAGGCAACATTTGGCCAAAGGCAGACTTTTCTTGGCCTTGCGCATTATTTATTTGCGCCTCTGCACTTAATATATTCGGATTCGATATATTATTTTGTTGATATAAATGCCAGAGGTCAATATAACTTTCAGGATCTACATTCCGGTAGGACTGGGCATGACTAGCCAATGGTAAGGCTATGCAGGCAATCAATACAAAAAACTTCCTTAACATTTTAAATCTACTCCTCAATCATTGAACGCGCCATTGCGTTACGTGCTGGCTTGAGTAAGTAGTTGAGGAAAGTTCGGGCACCTGTATTAATTAGAACCTCAGCGGGCATGCCAGGCAAAAGCTCACGGTTCCCTAAATCTCTACGACCTTTTTCAGTTAATGCAACTCTACCTAGATAGTACGGAGCCCCAGACTTCTCATCAGTCAATCTGTCAGCAGAAACGTACACTAGCTCGCCTTCTAAAATTGGCGTTGTTGCATTCTTAAAAGCACTAAAACGGACTTCAGCTTTTTTCCCTAGCTCTACCCTATTAATATCGTTTGGTTGTATTTCCACCTCGACAACCAAGTCTGATCCGCCTGGGACTATATCCAAAAGCTTGGTTCCAGGCGCGACAACACCACCAATAGTATGGACTGCCAATCCCATAACCATTCCACTAACAGGAGCACGAATCAAAGTACGGTTTACGGTATCTTGCAGTGCTCCTACGCGCTCACGCAGCTCATAAATCTTTGACTGAGTATCTGCTAGCTTGTTAGCAACGTCGGATTTGAATTTTTGTGTAGTCTGAAGAATTTGAAGCTTATTTTCGCCAATCTGTACCTTGGCACGAGCAATTGCTGATTGCTGATCTGCTATCTCAGCTTGTAACCGAGAAAGATTTCGCTCTTGATCACGTAAGCGCTCATTATTAACAAAACCTTCCCTCAAAAGGTCGCTCAAGTCTTTAATCTCGCTATTATAAGACCTCGAAAGTACCTGCTTGCTTTGGACAACTTCATTCAACCCGCGAATCTGTTGCTCTAATTCTGAAATTTTATTTTTAAGCAAATCAATTTCACCTAAACGCGCATTGCGCTGAGCTATAAAAATTTGCCGCTCACTATTGCGAGCCTCTTGAACACGTCTATCTTCCTCGGGAAAGTCAGTAGGCTCAAAGCTTATACTTTCTTTATCATCACGCTCGGCGATCAGTCGTGACTCCAGAGCTTGTGCAGCAATCAACTGGCTACGAGCAGCCTCAAGCTGAGCTCGTGCCTGAGTATCACTAAGCACCATCAAAACATCGCCAGCTTTAACATGATCGCCATCATGCACATTTAACTCTTTAACGATCCCGCCCTCTAAATGCTGGACCGTTTTGCGGTAGCTTTTTACGGTTAAATAGCCCGACGCCAAAGCCGCACTATCTAAAGGCGCTAGCCCAGCCCATAAGCCGCCCAAGCCAAAGACCACAAACAAAATAATAAAACCCAAACGGCGAATTGGCTTGTCAGAAACTTTAAGGTCCTCCGACTCGACCTCCAAACGTTGGACATTCATTTAACTAATACTCTGGGAACTTGTAGTACCACTTGCGCCAGCCGGCAAAGGCGAACTTGCAGGTGCAGGAGCGACAGAAGAAGCTGGCTTACCACCTTGCAATTGAGCCAAAACTTGATCTCGCTGCCCAGACATTACGATTTGGCCTTCATTCATGACCAAAAGGTTATCTACATAAGCCAACACACTTACGCGGTGGGTAACAATAAAAAGTGTTGCGCCGGTTTGCTTTAATCGCAAAAGCGCAGCGCCCAAGGCTTTTTCGCCTTGTTCGTCCAGATTGGAGTTGGGCTCATCCAGTACGACTAATCTAGGCTTTCCATAAACAGCGCGAGCCAGACCTATCCGTTGGCGCTGGCCGCCCGAAAGCGCTCCATTGTTAGCGCCGATAATGGTGTCATAGCCTTGAGGTAGACGAAGTATCATCTCGTGTACCCCTGCAAGCTGCGCCGCCTCTACTACAGCCACAGGGTCCACTGTTCCAAAGCGAGCAATGTTTTCACTAATAGTACCGTCAAACAGTTCGATGTCCTGAGGTAAATAACCTATGTGAGGGCCAAGCTCTTCGCGCTTCCAATTAAATATATCGGCACCGTCTAGACGAACCTTGCCGTTTTGCGCAGGCCAAATACCTAACAAGGCGCGAGCTAATGTTGACTTGCCCGCGGCGCTAGCGCCCAAAATACCAACCGAAGCACCAGCCGTAACATTAAAAGAAATACCTTTGAGGACTGGCTGAAATGCACCTGGCGGAGTCAATATCAATTGCTCAACAGAAATATGTCCTTTGGGCTCCGGCAAAGACATTCGGGGAGGTTCAGCCTGGACCTGCCTTAACATCTCATTTAGGCGAGTGTATTGGCCCCGAGCTGTTACGAACCCTTTCCAGCTACCGATCATCAAGTCAATCGGTGCGAGAGCTCGCCCTAGTAGCAGTGAACCCGCAGTCATGAGTCCTGGCGTAATCTGGTGATCAATAACTAGATACGCGCCAACCCCCAGAATTGATGACTGCAAGATCATCCGTAATGTTTTCGAGACGTTACTTAGAGCACCGCCATGTTCGCTTGCCCTTGCCTGTAAAGCTAACACCTTGTTATTACGAGCTTTCCATGCACGAAACAAGTTCGGTAGCATACCCATTGAGGCAACCACCTCGGCATTACGCAGGTTTTTGCCAGTAAAATTGGTAGCGCTTAGATTTTCCTTATTAGCTTCAGCCAGACGCTTGCTTGTAAGCTTCTCGTTGGCAATAGCTAGTAAAACCAACATAACCGCGCCCAGTACCGTCAACCATCCATACCAGGGATGGAAGAAAAACATAACGGCAACATAAATCGGTAGCCAAGGCGCATCGAAAAAGGCGAACAGCCCACTACCAGTTAAAAACTGGCGAAGTCCAGTCAAATCATTAAGTGGTTGTGCTGATGCTTGAGTGCCGCCTGTATAAAGGGCCTGCTTGAAGCTCGCATCATATAGTCGCTCGTTAAGCATCAGATCCAAGCGTGTAGAAACTCGAACCAAGATACGCGAGCGAATCCACTCCAGGGAGCCATACGTTGTCATCAACAACAGCATGATCAATGTCAACATGACGAGTGTAGTCACACTATTGCTGCTTAGGACTCGGTCATAAACCTGCAGCATGTAAAAAGAAGGCACGAGAAGAAGAAGGTTGATAAACAGACTAAAAAAGCCAACCGTGAGAAAGCTGCTCTTGCAGGCAAGCAATGCCTTCTCAAGGTCCGTCTTGGGTTTGGATTGCATTACAGACACCGAAAAGAAAAGACGTACAGGCGAAAAAGAGTGCGAACTTTAACACACTCTTTTAAAGGAAAAGGACCCTTTAGGCTTTTCGCCCCAAGGAAAAAGCAGGCTGCATAGAGTCATCATTAGATGGCAAAGGACGCTGCTCCTTGATGCTAAGTGAAATCCGCTCAACGAGCTGTATAGTCGCTTCTCTCCAGCCGACCCACTGCCATTCAGCTAAGACCCGCTCAGCAGGAAAAACACTTGTCTGCTCATACTCTTTAACCAAACGAGCCAATGAGCACGGCTGCTCTAAATTAAAATAGGCCATAAACTCGCCACCTACTTCTCGAAACACAGGTATGTCGCTTCCCATCGCAGGTAAGCCTCTCTGCATGGCCTCAACCAATGGCAAGCCAAACCCCTCGACATACGAAGGAAAGACCAAGGCCTTTGCGTGCGCGTAGGCATACTCAAGACTGACATCACTTAAATTGTTAAACATGAAAAGCCTCCTGCTAAATTCAGGGTGCCTCCGAATGCGCTCTACCAGGTCTTCGCACTTCCAGCCGATTTTGCCAATTATGCAAAGCCGTACGGACTGCCCTTGCTGCCAAAGTAAATCAAATGCATCAAGCAGATAACGGTGGTTTTTTCGCGGCTCTATAGTGCTTACCATTAGGTAGACAGATTCATCCGTCTGTGAAAAAAGGGCCCGGACTGTTGGGTCACATGTATCGTTATCCTTTCGTAGGTCCAGCTCTGAACCTAAATGAAAATAACTGTGCCACTTTTGGCCGGCTTCCTTAGGACCCAAACGATTTTGAATCTCAGCTTCGATCTGTTGGCTAATAGTCTTGGAGATAGACATGAAACCATCGGCTGCCTTGGAGACCCAGTTAAACCATTGGTCAAAGACCCTAACGAGGTGACTATCGCAATAATGCGGATGCGTTAAAGGAATCAAGTCGTATATTACAGAAACAATACCTACACCTTGGGCCTTTAAGTTATCAACGCATTTGAAAAACCCTGCATGCCAAGACGAATCTAGCAAGACTAGATGATCATCGGGCTGGACGGATAAAGGCACTGCTCGTCGTGGATCCTCTCCCAGCCACTTGTCAATCTTAATTAGAGTCTTTAACGGCAATATGATTGATTGGCTAGCCAGCCTGCACGGCCAATACCAAAGCCGGCGTATAGCCAACGACTCCCTATAAGGAAGTCGTTGCTCTACCTTCCGGTGCACGCTCCAGAAGCGGTGCTGTAACCGTTCTAACCGTGCAATCCATTTTTGTCTGAAAACGCCTAACTCATTGGCACAGACAGGTTCCAAGTTAAGAACCTGATAGACCCGACCATGCTTCATGATGACTGGTATGCAATCTACTTCCGTCTGAATATGCGCAAGTTGCTTAATTACATTTCGTACTACTCGCTGGATGCCTGAATTATCAGACGGGTGCTCATACACGTAGGTGCATTCAATCAACAAACGCATGCAACATTAGCTCCTCGCAGGGCCCTCATGCCTAAACAGCCCAAGCTGTTGTAGAAGCATGAAGATCACGCCTTGTAAACACCTCGAAGAAGCAAGCGGCTACTTACCTTCCGAGCCGTAATGAATAAATTTAATAGTTATAGCTGCGTGGAATCTTGACACGATCTGAACGACGGCTCCAAGCCATTCATCTCTTCAGCCCTGCCAATGCTCCTAGCGCTTCACCAAAAGATATTCCGGCGATGGACTAATGGCTGTCGTTGCGGATAATGCGTTTCTTTTTATAGCCACTCACGGAAACTCTATGTTCATTCCAGTCATCATGGCAGGCGGTAGCGGCTCTCGCCTGTGGCCACTGTCTCGTCAAGCTCACCCAAAGCAGTTTCTTGCCATTGGCAGTGACGACTCCATGCTTGTTCAGACATTGCGTCGCTTAGACGGACTAGAACATAACGCTCCGCTAATTGTGACCAATGAAGATCACCGATTTATGGTAGCAGAGCAGCTTCGTTTAGCGGGCTTCCAGAATACTAAGCTGCTATTAGAACCAATGGCCCGCAACACTGCCCCAGCAATTGCTTTAGCTGCATTAGCAGGCCTATCCGAAGCGCAAGATCCTATTCTTCTCGTTTTGGCCGCAGATCACCATATTCACGACACAACGGCCTTTCACGCAGCGGTAAAAAAGGCGCGCCAAGAAGCTGAAAACGGCAACCTAGTAACGTTTGGTATTACCCCAACGCATGCAGAAACAGGGTTTGGTTATATTCAATATGGTGAACCCTCTACGGCTGGCTACAAAGTCACTCGCTTTATAGAAAAGCCCGATCAGTCCAATGCCGAGCGCTATATCTCTGAAGGCAACTATCTGTGGAATAGCGGGATGTTCATGTTTAAAGCCTCTCGCTACCTTGAGGAACTGAAGCACTTCAGACCGGACATTTATCGCTCTTGTAAAGAAGCATTTAATCAGCGGAGCACTGATCATGACTTTATCCGCGTCAGTAAAAGCGCCTTTGCTGCCTGCCCTGAAGACTCGGTTGACTATGCTGTTATGGAGCGCACCGAGGCCTCTTATGTCATTCCACTTAATGCAGGGTGGAGTGACGTCGGTAGCTGGTCCGCTATTTGGGAAGTTAGCCCTCATGATGAGTCGCGTAACACTATTCAAGGTGATGTCATTAACTTGGGGTCACACAATTGCTTGATTCATGCAGAGCATCGTTTAGTAGCGACCGTTGGGCTTGAGGATCTTGTCGTTGTAGAAACCAAGGATGCCGTTCTTGTTGCCAGACGAGAGGACACCCAACAGGTCAAGCAGGTAGTTGACCAGCTTAAGCAGGCAGGGCGCCCGGAATATCAGCATCATCCTCTGGTCGCTCGGCCATGGGGACATTACGACAGCGTTGATAACGGACCAAGGCACCAAGTTAAACGCATTAGTGTCCTGCCAGGTGAACGTTTGTCTGTCCAGATGCACTATCACCGAGCCGAGCATTGGATCGTCGTTTCAGGAACTGCCAAAGTAACATGTGGCGATAAGACCATCCTGTTAACAGAGAATCAGTCTACTTATATTCCAGTTGGTGTCGTTCATTGCCTGGAAAACCCCGGAAAAGTACCGCTGGAGCTGATCGAAGTGCAATCAGGTTCGTATCTCGGCGAAGACGATATTGTTCGCTTCGATGACCGCTACGGCCGCCTAGAAAAGGTTTAAGCCACAGAATGAAGGTCTTTGTTACTGTTAATGTCTTAAAGCCGCCATTAACCGGAATCGGTCGCTATACACTCCAGTTACTTGAGCAGCTACTAAATCATCCAGAAATTGAAGACATCAAAGGATTTGGTGACCAAGGCTTTTTGGATCGAATAACAATTGCAGAGCTAGTAAGTCGGCTCAACTCCCAGGAATCCCCGTCCGCTGCGCAGGTGCGCGGCGGGAAACTGCGTCGCTGGTTAGGTCACCGCTCTTTTTTGCGCCGCCTTTACCGCTTACAACTACAACATCGCTTGAAGCCCCACCTTTCTACCTTGAAAGGCTATGTTTATTGGGAGCCCGGATATTTCCTACTGCCCTTTCAAGGGCCTTGCATTTCAACACTTTACGACCTTTCTCATATTCGTCATCCAGAAATGCACCCAAGGGCTCGCATTGTCGAGATGAGTCGACTTTTACCTCAAACACTGGCTCAGGCGACCCGTCTCATTACCATTTCAAACTTCACTCGCCAAGAGCTGATTGATGAGCTAGAGCCAAAGCAGCCTATCGACTTGGTCAGCCCGGGTGTTGCAGATACATTTATAACAATTGATGCCGTTCAGCGTCAGGCATGTCGCGATACCTATGCTCTTCCTGAGCGCTACATCCTTTCAATAGCTACGCTTGAACCCCGTAAAAACCTCAGTGGATTATTGAAGGCTTATGCTCAGCTTCCTGAGGCAATGCGGCAAACATATCCTTTGGTTTTGGCGGGAGCGCCGGGTTGGCATGGAGAGGAACTAAATGCGCTGATCAGCCATCTACGTGAAGCAGGTGAGCTTTTGTATCTAGGCTATGTTGATCAGGCATATATTCCCTCGCTATATGCAAATGCGAGCCTAATGGTCTATCCCTCTTTTTATGAAGGATATGGCATGCCTATCGCTGAGGCCATGGCGACAGGTTGTCCTGTCATCACATCAAATTGCAGCTCAATGCCTGAGGTTGCAGGGGATGCAGCGATATTGATCGACCCTTACGACATTCAAAGCATGACGCTGGCTATTGCAGAGGTTCTTACGAACACTAGCCGCCAGAACCTTATGCGTAAATTGGGACTCCAACGTGCAGAGGAAATGTCTTGGAAGCAACGTTGTGAAGCCCTAGTAAAAAGTTTAAAGGCTGCCCAAACAGATTATGAATATGTTATTTATTAGCGGGCGTCTATTGATCAAATCGTTTACAACCATTGCTTAATAGTGGCCTCACTTGCTCAATAATGCGCGCAGTATTATCCAAACGCGCCTCATCTACCAAATGATAATTAGTATCGAAAAAGTCATTTTCTGGTCGTAAAAAATCAAATGGCTCGCCAATATAATTTAAACCATGTTGACGAGCTTTGTCGGGTAACGACTCGTAATAATTACGCTCAACAGGATCAGAGTGATAATCCGGACGATCAAGCATAGGAGCAGGCAAAAATACTGCACAACCTCCACGCTGATTAACCTCGCTTGCAAACGTCTGCCAAAGCGCCCAGCTACCGTTGTACGAATTAGCCTGTGCGCCGTAATGCTGAATAGCTGACCTTTGAGCACCAGAGAAAAATGCCTCTGAGCGTTCCGCGCGACGGCTAATTAACTGATCCCCCCAGTCATCAAGGTTGTGCGCACCATAAAGCCCAGCGACAGTAAAACCTTCTGGCACCCCTAGATATCCTTGAGCTACACGCTCTAGCGGCGTAGAGGCGATCAACTGTATTAAACGCCATGCATTCAGTCCATAGGTAACAGGGTGGCTCAGCCAGTAATCCTGATAGACCTGATTGACTTCGTAACGGTCATGGTAGAGGGGATACTCTAAAGGAAGAATAACCCAGTCCCCAGGATGAATCGCCTGGCGAGCATATATGAGTAGATACGGACTCAGGATGCCAGCGTTGACGCCCAGGTTAACAGCAGGACGCCCTAATGCTTGCTCCAACATCTTGGTATTGACCCCGAACATTGCACTTGAGCCGGCAACAACAATTATCTTGGGCTCCGTAATAGATGCAGCTCGAGCAAGCTTTTTAGCATAAGCACCTTCAACCCATAAGTTATTAACAAAAGGATGGCCTAACTGGCCCACCAGTAGAGCAGACCAGGCTCCTACCCAAAGCAGGCCGCCCACGAAAAGGCCCAAACCAAAATGACGCGTACGCCTTGCCATGTCACAGCCTTAAAAATTGAAGTACAAAAAGGCTCGATCAGGTTTTGCTATCAGTGCTTTAAGGACCATCAGCAACAGTACAGAACTAACCAGACCTCTCCATAGCGGAGAGAGCCTCAAGACGAAAGGCAAGCCACGTGGCGCAACCAACGTGCATAGGAGTAAAAATGGCGCAGCAAACCATAGACCTTCTATTATCTGTAAGCGAAGTAGCTCGCCCATTAATAGCCGCGCATCTAAAACAGGCCGCCATTCTCCCCATATTATCAAGCTTTTATAAAAGTCAATGGCATGGCTCAGGTCAGACGCCCTAAAAGGAACCCATGTCAGCATGACAGCAAAAAGCGTAATAACTAGCGCTATAGACGCTGGTAAGCGCCAGGGAGAAAAGCGCCGCCAGAGATGGTTCAAGCATAAAAAGACGCCATGTAGAGCTCCCCATAAGATGAAATTCCACCCAGCACCATGCCAAAGTCCACCTAGCAGCATAGTGATCATAAGATTGAGCATCTGCCTTAGATACCCTTGGCGGCTACCACCTAAAGGTACATACAAATAATCCCGCAAGAATCTTGAAAGCGAAATATGCCAACGCCGCCAGAAATCAATAATGGACAGACTTCGATAAGGTGATCGAAAGTTTACAGGCAATTTGATCCCAAATATCAAGCCCAACCCGATAGCCATATCGGCATATCCGGAAAAATCGAAATAAAGCTGAACTCCGTAACCAAGTGCAGCCAACATTACCTCTAGAACGCCAACTTGGGATTTTGCAAATAGCGCATCCACTCCCGGAGCGATGCTGTCCGCCAGCAGCACTTTTTTAGCCAAACCAATACACAATATGGTGAAGCCTAACTGCCACGCCCAAGGTCGCTTCTTAAAGCCTTGCTCAATTTGGGGAAGAATACTCGAAGGACGACAAATCGGCCCGGCTATAAGGTGTGGGAAAAAGCTTACACATAGGACGAAATCACTAAACGTTCCAGGCTTGTAAAGGCGCTTCCTATGCAGATCGACCTGCCAGGCGATCTGCTGGAATGTATAAAAGGATATCGCTAGCGGTAATACCCACTCTCCAGCCCATTGCACCCCAAAAATCGATGCGAAGAAGCCTAGGTACTTATAATAAGCCAGAACACCCAGATTGAAGATCAACGCAACAATCAGCCAGGCACGTCGTCGACTAGCCCAGACCTGAATCCCGATTACGTAGTTAACCCCCATCGAGGCCCAAAGTAATAGTAAATAACGCCAGTCCCATAAGGCATAAAAAATCCAGGACGCCCCCGTAAGAAACACAACCGGCCACCGCTTCGGCCAACCACGGAGCAAAGCAAACCCGAGCCAGCTCAACGGTAAAAACAGCAGCAAAAACGAGAATGAACTAAAGATCATGGAGGGTTCGCTATCGGCGCAAGCTAGGCAAAGCTGGCTATGGTATGCTCCCGCGCCCATTTGATGAAGAGCGCCTTGGACATGGCGCACTTATATTCCATGCACATATTGCACGTCTTTAAAACGTATTTGCCCGATACTCACGGCGGCATTGAACAAGTGATCCGGCAAATGTGTCGAGCGACCACTCCGCTGGGCGTGGAAAATCAGATTCTGACACTAAGTACACATCCACAGCCTCAGTGCGTGGAGGTAGACGGCACGCCTACATACCGTGTGCAGCAACATTTAGATATTGCCTCAACGGGTATGTCGCTAACAGCCTTCCAGGCTTTTAATAAGCTGGCCCGCCAAGCGGATCTTATTCACTACCACTTCCCATGGCCGTTTATGGACCTTATGCAGGTGCTTTGCAGGCCCGGGCTTCCTTATGTAGTAAGTTACCATTCCGATATCGTTAAACAGAAATACCTGCTCAAGCTTTATCAACCTTTAATGCATCACTTCCTAAAGGGAGCCGAGCGCATTATCGTAGCAACGGAGCCCTACCGAAAAAGCAGCGAGATACTTAAAGCCTTTACCTCCCGAACAGAAGTGATTCCGTACGGGCTGGATGAAAGCAGTTACCCTAAACCAATGCCCCAGCTTCTAAGTCATTGGCGCCAGCGTCTTGGTCCACGCTATTTACTTTTTGTAGGCGTACTCCGTTATTACAAGGGCCTGCACCTCCTGCTTGATGCACTTGCTGGCCTTGATTACCCCATAGCGATTGTAGGTGATGGCCCCGAAGGCACTACACTACAAGAGCAGGCTCTACGCCTTGGCTTGAAAAACTGTCATTTCCTTGGCCGGCAGGACGAAGCCAATTTGTCAGCCCTTTATGCGCAATGTGAGACGTTTGTTTTCCCCTCTCACTTACGGTCAGAGGCGTTTGGCATAGCTTTGCTGGAAGGGGCCATGTATGGAAAGCCCTTACTATGCTGCGATATCGGTTCTGGCATGAACCAGATAAACCTCAATGGTGAAACGGGGCTGTGCGTACCTCCAACGGTCGAAGCCTTGCGCATGTCCCTACAACAACTGTGGAATGACAGTGCTCTCCGGGATCGCTTCGGGATCGCCGCGCGTAAGCATTTCCTCTCTCATTTCCAAAGTTGGCAGATGGGCAAAAAGCTAGAGGAGTGCTATCAAAAAGCCTTGGACTCACACCAGTCAAATCTATAAAAGTGTACCCAATGAATCAGGTAAGGCTTGGTGTAAGGCAAGACACATATATCCTGCCCCTATCCCCATCACCACACCGCCGGTGTTAGCAACCATATCAGCAATGGAGAAATCCCTCCCGGGAATGTACCGCTGTACGATCTCGATTAGAAACCCGGCAATTGAAAGTCCAATTGCGATGAGTAGTAGCCTTGACCAAGATTGGGTAACAAAGGCCATTGGGAATGCCAGAGCGAAATAAGCGCCAAAATGCAGGAGCTTGTCGTTAGGCAACCATGTAGGCAGACGATGAGCAGGCGTAAAACACCCTGCTGCAATACAAGCAGCCAAAACAAGCCAAGCCAGCCCTAAAAATAACAAGCGACCCCCTAAGCGGTCCAAAACCTGAAAAGATACAGGCAAACCAATAACACTTACAGATGGGTGTTATAACCAGATGAGCGCGAAAGCTTGTCGAGCGCCATCAAGTATCATGACTGTCTTTGTCTGTATCACAAGCAATACATCATGATAGAAATTACCAACCGCAGCATCCCCCCATATCAATCCGTTTGTTTCATTCAAACTCTTTGGCCTGACGGTACAGCCAGTCGAGGATCAGGCAGCGTGGTAGGTGCGAATGATGTGCTCACCGCTTTGCATGTTGTTTATGATGACTCGCATGGCGGGTGGGCGACTCAGGTATTGGTAAGCCCAGGGGCAGATATCGACCAATACTCATTTTCTGCACCACTTGGCACTTATTCTGCCACAAGCTGGACAGGCCGTACGGGCAATTGGGACACCAATCATAACGGCCTACTCAGCCCAGATGAGTCTGAGCATGACCTAGCCCTGATCAACCTCAACGTCAATCTGGGCGCCTTAACAGGGATACTAAATGTCTCTAACCAGGCAACAGACTTTCAAGCAACGTTGCTTGGATATCCTGCAGTGGGTACTGGCCTTATGGAGGAGCATGCAAATGCATACTCGACGCTTGGCTATGGTTACTCATTATATGAAGTAGATGCCGGCTTAGGGGCGGGAGCATCGGGCGGACCGTTACTTGATTATAGCAATGGGATACCAACGATCCGCGGAGTACTTTCAGGAGGAGATGAAGCGGACACCATGTCCGTTTACGCTGGCCTTTTTGGTGGTGGAAATTGGGCCTGGTACAATCAGGCAATAAAAGCAAACGATTATTTGCTAGACGGGAACGAGCAAAGACCTGTAGGTCCTGGTGTGAATAGCGGAAGCCAATATGATGATGTATTTATGGAAGGCCGTATTTCACTGAATAGCGATAACTCAGGTAGCTTTTATGGCTACAGTGGCCGTGATGTTTTATATCTAAACGGCAGTTCCACTAGTTATCAGCGCTATATCGATAGCTCCAGCCCAGATATCTTACACTTAGACAGCACAATCGCAGGCGGTCTTAAGTTATCATTGAAAGATATTAATATCCTAGACTTTTCCGATAAACTCCTTTATGTCCTTGATGAAAATCAAGCCCAAGTTGCTAGGCTTTATAACGCTGCTTTTCACAGGACGCCCGATACCGCTGGACTAGAATATTGGTTAAATGATAATGCCCATGGCGTTTCTGCCGCAGGAATAGCAAACTCTTTTACTCAGTCCAGTGAGTTTAAGAGTCTCTTTAATGCAGCTGATAACCGTGACTATGTAACGCAACTTTATGCGAACATCCTTGGCCGCACAGGCGAAACATCCGGCATTGATTACTGGCTAAGTGATTTGGCAAACAATCAGACCAGAGCTGATGTATTATTATCATTCTCTGACTCTGCTGAAAACCAGACCATTACCGAAGGTAACTCAGGGTTCATTCAGCTTGTTGGGCACAGCGAGTGGGTATAGAAAACTTATAGCTTAAATAAGGCGCCTTTCTTCTAGCGATCAGAGGCGCCTATGTAAATCTTAACGTAGCAAGAAAAACATCCCTACCGCAATAAATGCCAAACCGGCAGATTTGGACAGGGTAAGCGGCTCGCCGAACGCGAAATAGCCAACCATATAAATAAGCACAAAAGTACAAGCGGCCATAAAAGGCGCTACAACAGATAGTTCGTTTACTGAGTAAATACGTACTGTTAAGACAAAGCTTAGCCCATATAGGAATACAGCAAATATCAGCATAGGATTTAATATCTGCTGAAAGATTGATGCTGGAACACCTGTTCGCCCTGCTAATTTAATAGACAGTTGAGCACCTACGTTCAAGAGAATTGCCAGAGCAATAAGCCAGAGCTGCCTCATGAGCGCTTCCGCCTTGGGACCTTTTTGATATAAATAGGCCGCCCCTTGATCTCGTGATAGATCTTGCTGACATAATGGCCAATGATGCCCAAGCTGGTCATGATGGAACCGCCCACCAATACCAAAAGCACGTTGACTGTTGTAAACCCTTCCTCAGCAGAACCTGTTATCTTCTGCCAAAGACTGATTACAAGCAGGGCAAACCCTACAGCCAGTGTCAAGCAGCCAAGCCATGTAACAATAGTCAATGGCAAGGCAGAAAAAGCGGTCACGTTATTGAGTGCATAGCGCAGCAGACTGACTTTATTCCAACGGCTTGCTTCACCCGCCCGGGGCTCAACCTCAAAGTGAATGACCGCACCGTCTACGCCTAGCCAGTTCACCAAGCCTCGGAAAAAGCGATAGCGCTCAGGTAATTGCAAATATAGGTCAACGACCTGCCTGTCCAACAATTTGAAATCTGAATGACCTTCAATATCAAAACCAGAAAGCTTGCGGTAAAAGCTATAAAAGCCTTTAGCCAGCCAGGCATCCAACTTTGAAGCATCGTTTCTCTTTTGCTTTACTGCCTCAACGACCTGAGCCCCCTCCTCCCACTCCTGCACCATTTGTGAAATTAACCGAGGCGGATGTTGTAAGTCTGCATCCAGTACGATGACGGCCTCACCTTGAGCATGCTCCAAACCAGCATAAACGGCAGCTTCCTTGCCAAAATTACGTGTAAACGCAACTAGGCGGACTCGGCTATCCCCAATGGCCAGCTGTGCGACTTGCGCGGCGCTATCGTCACGTGAGCCATCGTCTACGACAACCAGCTCCAGATCATGCCCGCATGGCTCAGCAGCCGCCAGAATTTGCTTGAGGTTAGCAATGAGTTGCCGCCCTTCGTTATAGGCTGGAACGACAAGACTTATCAGCACACGTCACTCGCTTTTATGTTCATTGTTGATTATCTACTAGCATGCCATGCGATAGCGCAGAGAATCACCGGTCATATCAATCGCATATGCTTGCTCTGCATCGAGCCGGATGTACCGTTATATCCATCAAGGTACTGTACATACAGTACCTATCGCCTCTTCCTGGCACCATTCCGCATAATGCCCTTGCATGGCGTGCTCAATCCGCTCTTGGGGTACTTTGTTCTGAGTACCATGACCAAAAATGAACAACTCTTTTGATTGGCGAGGCCGATCAAGCACTGAAGCTTTATCCTCACAGGCAGTGACGACACGGGCAATAAAGCCTGTATTTAACGGAACGGCATGAAGGGCAGAGAAATACTGCAGGAATAACGCGTCGGTTCCTGAGCCCCCGCACCCATAGGTAGGCAATAAATAAACCTGCCGGGCATTCGCCACACGGGCGTCCCACTCATTACGATCGTAAGCAAAATAAGGCTGACGACCTGCTGCCTCCGCAAGATATCCCCTGTGATGACGGGTATCGATATATTGCAGCACAACGAGCAGCAATAATATCAAGCGATACCCTGGATGAGCCCGGCATAAAAAGAGCCCCAGCGCGCTTATAAGTAATGCATATCCGACTGGCCAAAAAAAGCGTCCAGAACCTCTAAACACATGTGTCAAAGGCTCCATAAACCCTGGCAGTGGATATTCGGCAACAACGGTGCTACCTAAGTAGATGCGATTGGATAATGAATAGAGCGTCAGCCCAAGCATCAATAGCGCCATTAGCCAATGTTTACGCAGGCTGATCAATAGCTGTTTGGTATGGAACATAATGAGGTAGATCAGCATTAGTAGTAGGCTGACACCTAAATAATTGTGGCCATCAATCTGCATGCCGGTAGCATCAAGCGTTATCCCTTTTGAGGGTAGGAAAACGCTAGGCGCCAACTGCGTACCTAACAAAGGTGACAGCAAATTCATGGAGGATTCTATAAACCCTCCTTCTGGCGGAGGCAGCCCTTTTGCCAGCGAAAGGTAACCCAGGCAATAAAGCACCGCAAACAAGAGAGGCAGCGGGACTAAAAGACCTGCAAAAGTACCGCGCCAAGAAATCATTGAGCCAGAAAGCTGGGCCGCCAGAAGCGCTACAGCGTATAGCGGAAAGAGCATCGCTAGAAGATAGGGATGAATCGTAGCCGCCAGTAAGAGCAAACTGCCACCGGCTAGCAAAAAGCCACGCCCAGACAGCTCGCCTCGCCGCAGCCGTACATAGAATGCCAGCATAAAAATTAATAGAAACTGGGCGTTTAATGCTGCGTGGGGAATGCGGATCATCAGCGAAGGCATCATCACTGCGAACAGCGTGCCGGCAATGGCAGCACTCAATGTATGTGCCTTGAAAGAAGCTGCAGCATAGGCTCCAGCTATACCCTGCATCACATAGCAGCCCAACATCCAGACCCCAAAGAAATGACTGTCTGGAGCAAGCCACTTGTAGATAAATTTGAATGGAATAGCGGCAAGCGGAATGCTATCGGTAAAAGCTGCCGAGACGCCCTGCGGTGCGTTAAGCAGATCGGTATAAAGCAAGGGAAAATGCCAGGCATCCTGTGCAAACGCCCACATTCCAGTGATGTGCTGAGTAGGATCGGTGCGGGTATCGAACCAGAAGCCGGAGCTTCCTGTGAAAAAGCTCAGCGGGAAAACATGGCAGGTATATATCAGGGCAATTAAAAAGGCTAAACCGTAATAACGGTCCCTGGTAAGCGGCTGATCCAGTATCGCCAGCCAGCCTGTCCGTATCTGCATATGCGTTGGGCCCTGCCCGCTTTTTATGGAAAGCGGATTTTATAGAAATCTTGAGCAACCTGCTGCGCCATGAACGAATATCCAAAGCGCAGTCAGGCCGAGCCGACTGGACTTTCTTTAGGCAATGCCCAGTTGCTGCAAGACAGGTAACCGCTTGGCAAGAAATGCTTCGTAACGGGCATTTAGCTCAACCAGATTGTCCTGTTCACTGTCCAACACTTTACCGTCTTTAAGCAGGCGCTGGTTTTGGCCTTTGAAAAGATCCCATACAAATCGCTCAGGCGCCTTATGCTTCTGCTCATGGCAAAGCAAGAACAGGAGATCAGCACGACCCAGGCGATAACCGCTACCAGTGATGGGAGAAGCCAAGTACTGTAAATTCTCGGAAAAGCAGGCGCGCCGCATGACAGCAAGATTGAATGGTCTGGTCCGGCTGGCACGTTCGGTATCGCCAGTCATATCCAGACAAGGCGCTATATGGTTTGCGCCAGCCAGAATCGTTAATGCCTGCTGCAGGGCAGCCCAGCCCAAAGGTGCAATACTAGGGAAGGCAAAAAGCTCCTGAACCGTTCTTGGTCCATTGGCCAGCGCATCGAGAATAGGATCATAAATGGATGCATGGAGAGTGGCCTCTCCTAGCGCCCCCTTTACTTTTTCAGGCACTTCACTGCGTAGCTTGGTCAACACAAAGCGCGCGTTCATCCACTTTTGCAGCAGTTCCGGCGGGGTCAGAGCAAGGCAGCCTTTGGCAAATACATCTTTTCGAAACTGCCGGTTAATAATGTAATCCCGTATGGTCTCGCGAAGCGTAGGATCAGGTTGACCAGCCAATAGCGTCTGTTGCTCGGCCGTCAAGTTCACGGCATCGACGTAATCAAGGACCTCAGCCGAGCCTATAAAGGTCAACTTGGCGCTACGCATATCCTTGGCTACGTCCGAGTGATAAAAAGGGGTCCAGACCTCGTTCATATACTCATGTACGAGGTAATGCGGGTTGTGCGTTTTGAGTTGCTCAAGGCGAGCTTTGACTTGGGGTGCTGCTCGGAAATACGCAGCGTTCGCCTGCTCTAGTTGCTCCATGAAGCCAATTGCAGACTCTACTCGTGCAGTTGAGGCTTCTCCTTTGCCATGAAGGTAGATCAGATGCCGCATTGGCGCAGCCGCAGACCAGCCAGGCAAGGCGTTATAGGAGACATAAGCCAGACCACCAGGCTTTAGCTTTCGCCGGATGAACTCAATGATGCTGTGCCGATGCTCAGCTGCCACCCAGCTATAAATGCCATGCAAAACGATAAAATCAAATTGCGGAAGGCTGGGCTCGTCAGAAAATACATCAAAGCTGGATTCGTAAAAATGGATATTCTTGAGCTCTGCTTCGTCAGCTAGCCGCTGGGCGCCAGCAATATGTGACGGGTTAAAGTCTGTAGCGTAAAACTCAACAGCAGGATTACTCGCCGCAAGAGTGTTGGCTGTAAAACCCTGCCCACAGCCTAGCTCACAGTAGGTTTTCAAGCTGGCCTCATGGCTGGCTTTGCCTGATAGAAGGCTAACTAATGAGAGATGTGCGGGCGATAACTCTGCGTAAAAACCATGGGTGTAATCTACATCGACAACATAACCTGAGTTCCATCCTGACATGCCATCCCCTCTTTACTTAGCAAAACTCCAAGAAATATAGGCAAAAAAAAACGGAGGGCTCTTAGCCCTCCGTTTTTATTACTCAATACCTAATTAGGCGTGAGCAAAGTTGGCATCGGTCAGCTGGCCAGTGAAGCCAGTCAACTCGATTACGCCGTCGCCAGAGCTCAGGCTGCCAGCAGTACCACCGTCAGTGAACACGTAAGTATTACCACCAAACTGGAAGGCGGTAGAAGAACCATTGGCGAAGCCAGCAGCTACGTTCAGTGCTTCTGCCAAAGAGGCAGCGCCAGTAACAGCAGCGTTCTGAGTATTGTTCAGAGCAGTGTAACCGCTGGAGAGAACCAAACGATCCTGAGAGCCGTTGAAGTCAGTAACAGTTACCAGATCTTCAGCAACAGCAGCGTTAGCAGCAGTAATGTGAGCAGCAGTGTCTACAGCAAACGCACCGTCTTTTCCGCCCAGGTTGGCCAAGCTCAGAACATTCAGAACATCAGCGCCGTCACCCAGAGTGATGGTTGTGGTGTGAGCAGCAGTTACATCATTGCCCGCAGTAACAGCGGTCAAGTTAACGATGTCATTGCCTGCACCAGCGTTGATAACCAGAGCTGCGCCACCAGTAGTAGCGTTGATAGTATCGTTACCAGCGCCAGTGTTAACAGTCAGAGCTGCAGTACCAACAGTAGCAGTTACAGTATCGTTACCAGCGCCAGTATCAACAGTCAGGGCAACTGCATCAGTAGCTGTAGTAGCAACAGTCAGTGTATCAGCACCAGCACCAGTGGTTACATTGGCCAGAGAAGCCAGACCGGACAGGTCACCCAGGTTCAGGTTGGCAGTGGAAGCAGCGCCGTCGATGCTGGTTAGAGCGTCAAGGTCAGTTACATCCAGAGTCAAAGTCTTGTCCGCAGCAGTTGCATTGGCAGCAGCACTGCTAGAGGCATTAACGTGAAGAGTAGTAACAACTGAGTCGTCAGTTGTGCTCTCAACGATCTTCAGCGATTCGGCAGCGCTGATAGAGCCCTTAACAGTCAAGTCAGTAGCTGCGTTAGCGGCGTCTAGAGTAGCTGTGTGAGTACCAGCAGCACGATCAAGAGTGATAGTACCAGTAGTCAGAGCCTGGAAGTTTACAGTCACATCAGTTGCAGTATTGCCAGTAATTACTGGAGTAACGGCAGCGTTAGCAGCGGTAGTAGCTAGACTAAAGAACTGTGCGGCCGCTTGGCTAGCTGTAACTGATGCAGAAGTGTTAGCAGTAACGTACTCCTGAAGAGTCTGACCGTTTACTTCTTGAGCGCTGTAAAAATCAGCAACGCCTGCAGCAGTACCTTCAGGACCTTGTTGTGCAGTTACAACCTGGGCGTATTGAACCTTGTTGTCCAGCAACAGACGGTCAGTACCCAGAGCGCCATTAACTAGCGCTAGAGCCAGCTGGTCTGGAGTGACGTCAGTGCTGTTGTTCCAGTAAGCCAGATCAGCGCTGTCAGCATTGCGGCCAAAAAGATTCTGATACAGGTTCTGGATCAATTGTGCGCGAGTCAGGCCACCATATACGTCAGTATATTCAGGCTGCTGTACAAAGCTGGCGCTGATACCTTCAACTGTAGCGTTAGCGTCAGCCGTCCAGTATGTCAGACCCGCTTGCTCAGCAGGACGACCAAAGTAGGCCAGATAAAGTTCTTGTACCTGATTAGCAGTTACAGCCATTTCCTTGCATCTCCTAAATTGTCGAATTCGACTACAAGCATTCCGGAAGGGTTAAGGCCCGTCGGCCTTTGCTTGTCGCCTCACCCCAACTGTTGGGGCGAAGCCCCCATGATGGGTTTCGTTTCGATATCAGCGTTTACTCACGAGTTCGCTCATCCTGATAAACGGTCTTAGCGAGTCGGCTGACATCGGCGGCAATCCTACACAGGATTTAAGAAGCCAAACAAGCATTTCTTCAAACCACTTCACGTAAATACTTGGAACTTTTTTTCAAGCAGCCAAATTTGTAATTGAAATTTGACGCTTGACTCAAGGTATAGCACAAAATTTTGACGGAAAGCTTTCTTTTAAAATTTCCGTCCTTTTTGTCTAAAAATTGTCAGATAAAAACGCCAATAAATGGCTCAATGTCCATTAGAAACTCTTCGCAACGCAACAGCGAGGTAACCCAGCGTTTGTATTTTTTATTCGAAAAAAAGAGCAGACCTACGAACGTCAAAAAAACATCACTTTATTGGTTAAAATTTAAACAGATTTGAGCATATTCAAAGCTGACAACAGGCGAAACGAAGGCGACGAACGGCTGGTAAGCAAGAAGAAAAAAGGGCCAAATTTTTGAAATTCTTCAAATTTCGGCCCTTCGTATAGATATAGGAACAATAGCTATTTAATGCTTAGCTAGCTGCTCCCAATGCAGAGCGGTTAATAATCCTTGGAGGCGTTTGGAAATGCTTGGCCAGGCATTAGCCTTAAGCCAAGCCTGCTGGCGTGGCGCTTCAGGATGCGCAAAATACTCACTCAGCCCTTTAGCCATATCCGCAGGAGCTGTACCCGGTAAGGTGATGACTGCCTCTTCCACATCCTCAAAAATAGTTAGCGGTGTACAAAGTACCGGCTTACCAGCACAGAGTCCCCAACGCACTGCTGCACTGGATGACTCCTGAGTGTGCTGGTAAGGGAAGACAATTACATCAGCCAGGCTGAGCCATGCCAGCGAGTCTGCATCCTCCAGATAGTCAGTGATAAACGTAATACGTGAATCTAACCCAAGTTCAGCAGCACGTGCGCGGCAACGCTCAGCTTCATCTGCTGAAAGCTGTACGGGGTAGATGGCATTGACCAATAACAGATGCAGATCGGGTTGTTGCTTGGCGAGTAATGCAAACGCATCGATTAATTGGTAGATACCTTTATGAGGCAACAGGAAGCCATAGCTGGCTATAACGCGCTTATGCTGTAGCCCGCTGGCAAGCTGTGCCGGGCCTGGCTCAACTTCGGCAAGCGGCATGACACCGTGCGGAAAGAGCATAGCCTTCTCAGCCAGACCGAAGTCCAGCAGTCGGTTCAAATCGCTGACTGCGTGCACAAGCAAGCGAGCACAACTTGCAAGTTCGACCTTTAGATGTCGCAAACTCTTCAGCTCTCCTCCATGGTCCACATCGGCCGTCGAATGGAAGGTTACCAGCGTTTGGATGCCTCGCCGGTGGGCGTGCTGCAACAAGCCGCGAAACGCCTCCATATTAAAGAAGGAAAAATTAAATTGGATAAACAGTTGCTCAATGTTGTGGCGATCAATGGCTTCGATGAGGCGATCCAGCGAGTGAGTAGTGCCAGCTGTCCAGCACCGTTCGATATTGGGGCCGTCTTGAGCAGTAAGTATGGCATCATCATTAGCGAACACTAGGCAATCGCCTAATGCAGGACTGAGTAACTTCTGACTATAGGTAGCTATACCGCAGGCGCTGTTCCAAGTACTTACGCAGGCCAATTTTGCGCAGGGTTTAAGCAAGGGCTGCTGGCGCGCCTCTTTGATCGCGTGCTCACTACGCTCGGCTACCTTAGCCCATGTAAACTCGCTGCGAATGAGATATTCCGCCGCTGCCAAGCGCTCAGCCGTAAACCCCTCCCAACGATTTTCCTGCCGTGCTCGATAAAAGTCTTTCATCAAGGTAGCAAGATGGCTCCCTTGTGGCTCTGCCCAAACGGAGCCTGTTAGCTGCATATGTGTTTGAGCACGGGCGAAGCGGTAGTCAATCAGCCAGCTGTTCTCAGGCGTACAAAAATCACGCTGACCACCATAACCTGTTGTAATGACTGCACAACGATGCAGCATGGCTTCCGCCATAGGCAGGCCAAACCCCTCTCCCCGGCTGGGTGCTACTAGCGCATGCGCCCACTCATAAAGGGCGCGTACTGCACTATCAGGCAGATCTTGATTAATCAGCTCAACACGTGGCGGGTTAGTATGCTGTAAGCGCCAATCTTTTAATTGTGCTTCAATCTGGTGATGAGGATTAGGGAAGGTTTTGAGTACTAGTACTACGTCATCCGCTGCTGAAAAGGCCTGCCCATAAGCTGCCAATAGTACATCTACGCCTTTTCGCGGGAAACAGGATGAAATGTGCAGCAGTCTTAGGGTAGACGAGCCCACCACGGGCAACGTGGACAGCCGCTCCGGTGCTGCAGGGGTACGCTCAATGTGGTCTACCCCGATTCCCACCGTTGCCAATGGAGCATCAACACCATTGTCCTGCAAGACCCGTGTGACGTAATGAGACATCGTTGTGACCAAGCCAAGCTGATGGTTAAAGTCACGGCACGCTTGCTCGGGCAAGCGAGACTCTTCCCAGCCGTAGCAATTCAAAACATTAAGCTCACCGCCCATGTCAGTAACACGAGGGGGATACAGCAAGCGCAACACCGCGTCAGCAGGCTCTTGTGCACGGGCGTACATTTCAGCGCAATCCGGGTTTTCCTTGAGAAAATCTGCCGATACCTCAATCGGTCCTGGCCCTTCGGTTGCCCTTAACGCCACTCTAGCGCCGCGTGCTTTTAATGCACGCGCCAACTCTCGATTGACCAAGGCCAGACTGTAGCTGCTATCAAAAGGGCCTTCGACTCGGTATTGGCTTTGCGGCAGCAAAACCGCTTCGTCAAACTGATGGCCCGGCAAATGCACATTGAAGCCATCAAGATAATGACGCAAACGGTCATACAAGGCTTGATGGGTAAACGTTTTAAGATGCTCATTACCGCGCGCAACCATGGAATGACGCAAGGCAGGGTTTTTCATCAATACCGCAATTGTTGCCGCACAGGTTTTGGCATCCTGGCTTTCCAGTACCAGCCCCGCATTGCCAAGAGTATACGCGACGTTACTTCTTGGGGCGGCGTAAGCAAGCACAGGGACCTGATGGGCCATAGCCTCAATCAACGGCATGCCAAAACCTTCATGGCCACTTAAGCTGACAAACAAGTCGCTTCGCTGGTAGAGCTGATTAAGCGTTTCGTCACTCACCTTACCAGTAAGATTTACGGCATGTTCAAGTCCATACTGAGCGATAAGCCCGTGCAGCTTTTCTTGGTACTCCCTATCTGCTGTGCCGCCTACCAACAAAAGCTCGACAGGGACATCTAACATTTGCATTAAGTGATATAACGTCTCAATCAGCTGCCCTTGAGCCTTATGCGGCATGACACGACCTACAAACAGCAGTGTAAAAGGACGAGGCTCATCTGAGCGAACAGGTGCGCTAACTTGAATACGATCCAGATCGACGAGTAGCGGAATATCGACTGTAGTAGATGGGTTATAGCCCCGCTCTAACAACTCCTGCTTATTTTGCTCGGAGTCGGCAATTGCTCCCAATA
Organism: Pseudomonas sp. MAG002Y; assembly: GCF_019400845.1. Classification (NCBI taxonomy): domain Bacteria; kingdom Pseudomonadati; phylum Pseudomonadota; class Gammaproteobacteria; order Pseudomonadales; family Pseudomonadaceae; genus Pseudomonas; species Pseudomonas sp. MAG002Y. The sequence goes on from NZ_WOEJ01000004.1 coordinate 333,608, forward strand.
GCCAGTTTTTCCAGCTACTTACTTGCTCCCAACCATGCGTTAATAAGGGCTGGATGGGATGATCGGCTGAAAAATGCTCTGCTGGCGTAATATTGTGGAACACCATAAATTTCTGGCTAGGCAGCTCCTTTAGCCAGTCTTCTTGGTTATTGCTAATTCCATGATGAATTAATAACACTTGATTTGAATCAGGAACAAACTCTGACTGAAGTGTTATTTGCCCTTTTAACGCCTCAGGCACCTTAGGGCAGTAAATTTCCGAGCGAACCCCAGCGCCTTGTAGCAATTTACGGATCAACAACATGCCATTGGTGATGCCATCACCCGAAGAGCAGTCAATAGAAAACTGGTGAATGGCTGGAGTATCAGACATGATAAGACCCGGCAGTTTATAGGCTAGAAAACAACAGTTTGGTTGCTAAGGTTTAAAACTCAAAATAACGATTAGGCTGCATACTTGGTCATAAAACCAAGCTCGGCCAGCCAATTTGATAGCTGTGGAAGTAGCCGCTCAGCCGAAAAGCGTTGCAAATTACGCTGGCCTGCGTCGATTACAGCTTTTCGTAACTCATTATCTGTAAGCAAAGCATGGCTGGCGCAGGCAAATGCCAGAGGGCTTTCGTCTTCTAAGATAAGCCCGGCCTCTCCTAAGGTATCGGGAATATTGGAAGTGGCGATTGCAACAGCTGGCAGACCAAAATAGCTAGACTCGATCAAGGGCATGCAGAAGCCCTCATGCTCACTGGCGCACCAGTATTGGTTGGCGTTACGGTACAGCCAACGCAACTCGTTGTCGGCGCATTTTCCTATAAAATGCACTTGCTGCTCGAGGCGTAACGTGTGCACATACTGATGTAGAGCAGCCGTATAGTCGTAAGAAGTAATCCCTCCTGTTATTACAAGATGAGGCTTATTCGGCCCTTCGACTAAATCTGATAAATAACTCAATGCGCTAATCAGCAGGTGTTGCCGTTTGTTTTCTACAAGCCGCCCGGTTGCTAGAAGTAACGGTGCTTCAGGCTTGATATGATCAATAAACGCAGGCTTTTGAAAGCTACCGCTTAGTCGATCTAAATCAACCAGAAGCGGGATGGTCTGGACATTGCTATATCCTAATTCAAGCAATTCCTCGCTATTAAGTCGAGAATCGCCTATTACTGCACAAAATTCATCCTTCCAATCATGCAACTGTTGTCTGCCAAGCAGGGAATACCGATGAAAGAGACTATCCGGTGCAAAATGATGGGCAGGCGTTATGTTGTGATAAATAAGTGCTTTAGGGCAATGCTGATTAAATAGCCAACTTTCTTCTTCATGCCCTAGCGAGTGATGATAAAGCAGCAAGTCACACTGACTTTCTTTAAAGTCGGCGTAAGATCTTACTTGACCATATAACCCGCTTGGAATGTTTTTGGCATAAATTTCTGACTCAAAGCCTAACTGGCGCAACAGCTTATGGGTATAAATCATCCCATTCGTTACACCATCACCTTCTGCCGTAGAGACTGAAAATTGGTGTATACGAGGTACTGTGCTCATGCACTAGCACCTCGTTTCACCGCACAGACGGAATAATCCTGTGGCCCGTAGAATAATGTGTTACATCTACGTGCCACTTCACTGTCCTCTATAAGCGCATATTCAGCTGGAATCGCATTTACTCGATGAATTGATACTTCATCGAACCCTTTGAACTCACAGAAGAATTCTACAAAGGCTGGAGGCAAAGGATGAATATGTGTTGGATCTGTCCAGAAATGCGTTGTACCACTGACAAGGTTTTCAGGATTAGGCGTTTCAAACAAAATCATTCCGCCAGGTGCAAGCTTGCGCATACAGATATCAAGCAATTGGTTTAGCTGCTCAAAACTTATATGCTCGATCACATGAAAGGCCGAAACCGCACCAAGGCTTTCGTCCTGCTGCTGAGCAAGCCAAATCAAAGCGTCAGCATGATGAGCTTGGAGCCCTTGTTCTAGGCATGCTTTGACGTTGGTAGTATTCAGGTCCACACCCAACCGCTTTACAGATTCTGGCAATAATTTCAGCCATTCTCCACGACCACAACCAATATCAATTAGTGGATAGCCTTCTTGTAAAGCAACATTTTTCTCAATAATAGGCAAATAATAACTTAACCGCTGAGCAATATCTTCTTCAGAGCCACGGAAGCGATTTTCAAAGGCCAAATAAAAACTATCTGGGATAGAACTTGCTGGTAGATTAGTTTGCACTTCGTCTTTTGAAAGTTTTTCCCGCTGCTTATCATCCAAATTAGTCGAAACTGACGAGGATGCTGTCTGTTTACTTTCGAGATCCGCAAGACGTGCGCGTAGCTCTTGATTTATACGTAGAGCTTGTTCTAAACGCTGCCCAAGAAGATGAGCTTGCTGCTCAGATTTCTCCGCTCGTTGTTGAAACCTCTGGTCCAGTTGAGTCTGTTCTATTTGTAGATCAGCCAGAGCTTTATGCAGATCGCCTAAGCGATAATCTTGTTTGGTTAGATGTTGCTGCTGCTCGATAAGCCGCTGGTTTTGCTGGCTTAAAACACCAGCATGGTGCAGCGCTGTTCGAGTTATATAATTGAAGCGTGAGTTGTTGACGCGATGGCGGCTTTCGCTTGCGAGCAAGCCCATAACCCATAACGCAACCTTACCAATAACAGGCCATCGACGTAACCGAAGCTTCAACTGCGCCCTACGGAGCCCAGGTGCTGACGCGTTATGCGCTTTTCCTTCCGATGACTGACTTAGTTGAGCCAGAATTTCAAATTTATCTTCGCCTATACGTAGGCGTTCTAGGTAGTGATCAAGTCCAGGCTTATCAATAGGGCGCCCAAGCAGATACAAGTAAGCCGCCTTGAGTAACTCTTCATCCTCAAGGCCAATGACTTCATTCCACGTCAATGGCTTAGGAGCGGGACGAGCAGAAGGATCAAACCGGGGCAGTAATTGGGGCTGAGCTTGCTGATAGTGCTCAAGCGTGGCAGCTATGCGCGCATTAAGCTCTTTGAAATCTATTTGGGAATTATTAGGCCTAAGCATGCTGAATATTTCTAGGGTCCGAAGAAATACCTTGGATATTAATCTTTCGAAGAGTAGGCGCTAAATCGCATACCCCGCCAAACACATTGCCTGTAATACCAGCGACCTCAAAGCGAATCATGTTGTCACGCCAGTGATAACAACGCTGGGTATGGTCAGGACCTTCATGCAAGGCCAACGTCAATGTGTACTTTCCTGGAGCAAGGCGCATTGGAAATTCATAACGTAAAGTAAGTGTCTCTCCAGAATATACTTGTAGGGGTACACCAAGATGATAGCTATTAGTCCCAAATATATCCTGACCAAATCGGTCACGAATCATCATTCCGAGAGTGACATCAGATAGATCTTGCTGACCACTTACAGTTACATCGAGTAAGGCTGTATCGCCACAGGCCATGACGGCACTTTCTGAGGCCTGTCCGATGAGTACAGCATCGACAATTTGTGCTTCACCAGAGCCATACCCTTTTTCTTTAGGTATCTCTGCTAGCGAATCGTCTCCACCGAGCAACTTATTATAAATATTAACCGCTTCTTCAGGGGCATCGTTAGCAACGATCCGGCCTTCACTTAATACAATGCAGCGATCACACAGCATCTTCATCGCATTAAGGTCATGTGAAACGAAAATAATCGAGCCGCCCGCGGCTCTAAACTCCTTGATTCGGCGCATACATTTTTGTTGGAAATGTCCATCCCCTACAGAAAGCGCTTCATCAATCAAGAAAATATCTGGTTCTGCATGTATGGCAATCGCAAAGGCAAGACGCATAGCCATACCTGAGGAATACGTCCGCAGAGGCTCGTCAATGAATCGTCCTAATTCGGAAAATTCAATGATAGCCTGACGCCGCTCTTCAATTTCACTACGGCTCATTCCAAGCAATAAGCCGTTACCTAAAATGTTCTGGGCACCTGTAAGGTTGGCATCAAACCCTGTACCTAATTCCAAGAGTCCTGTTACGCGGCCGCTCACTTCAATATTCCCGCCATCTGGTACGAGAACACCATTAAGTATTTTAAGTAACGTAGACTTTCCTGCACCATTACGGCCGAGAATCCCTACTGTTTCGCCATCTGCAACTTCAAAAGACACATCGCTCAATGCAGCATGGCGGCTATGATAACTACGGCGAAACAGGATTTCCTTAAGCCTATGAGAAGGCCGGCTGTAAAGCTTGAACTCTTTACGAACATGATTAACGCGAAGCATGCAGCACCTCTAGAGGAAGTCGCGAATATCGCGCTCTAACTTACGACCTACGAAGATGCTGAAACCTAGCAAAACAAAGCCGATAATAAACAGAACGCATAAGGCCTGGATATCAGGTGAAACACCTTGAATAAGCACTGCTCGATATGCTTCAACAATATGATAGAAAGGATTAAATACAAATAGCGTATGCCAGCGCTCCGGCAGTATGTTGAGAACATAAACAATAGGTGTCAGCCAGAACCAAAGCTGCATAACAACACCAACTATTTGCCCAACATCACGTAAAAAAACGCTCAAAACTGCAAAAGCTAAACCAGCAGCATAAGCCAAAAGTTGTTGACATATAAAAATAATCGGCCAATAAAGAACAGATTTTGGAAAATGAAAGCCAATTATAATCAAGAATGCGACAAAAAACGCCATCGATATGGCATATAGAATAGTTTCACTAAGTAAAATATATAAAGGTAGAGACCACAGTGAAATCTTCACTTTCCCTATTAAATGGGCTTTTTCATGAAATACCTGAGTAATACGTGTTAGCGTACTAGAAAAACAGTTCCAAGCCAAAACACCTGTGACCAAATAAATGCTGTAACTATATTGGCCTAGCTGCTGCATTCCCAGAGTGTCTAGTCGCATTCCCATAATATTAGAGAATACAAGAGTAAAGATCAGAATATTGACTAGCGGAAGAATAAAAGTCCAAGCTGCGCCAAGTACTGAGGCGGAATGCCGGTCAATTAAATCTTGCCGAGTAAAGTTGAAAATTAAAGATAGATTCATTGAGAACTGCCGGAACGGTCTTTTTTGACTCGCAGCCGCCAGTCTTCAAGTACACTGGCAGCCAGCTCGTAATGGTCACAGCTAGGCTTCCAACCTATAAGCCTTTCTAATAAGGATGGGTCCCCGCTTGCGCAAGGAATCTCACTTGGGCGTAAGCGTGCAGGATCTACTTCGACCTCGATTTTGCACTGCGCCGCTGTAACGAGGTGATTTAAAAGCTCTTTGATTGGAATAGGTTTTCCAGAGGCGATATTTACAGCAGTACCAGAAGGTACTTTACCAGCGTGGCGCAAAAGCTCGACATAAGCGTGCACAACTTCGGTTACTGGTAAGAAATCCCGCTTGGCATTTAAATCACCCACTTTAATAACAGGTGGCTGCAGACCAATCTCTATGTTTGCTATTTGACTAGCAAAATCAGTTAAAACGTATCCTTTACTCTGTCCTGCCCCGCTATGGTTAAAAGGACGAGCTCGAATCACATGAAGCTTTGATGTCGCTGCAAACTGAGCAGCAGCCAAATCAGCAGCAGCCTTGCTTGCCGAATATGGATTCAAAGGATGAAGCGCTATCAACTCATTAACATGTGCAGAGTGTTTAAAGCTAGCTCCATACATATCGCCGGACCCCACCTGAAGAAATACAGGCGGCAGCTTCTGCGCAGCAGCTGCTTGAAGTAGATTAAGTGTTCCCTGCAGATTAACTTCCCAACATGCGTCTGGGTGAGCAAAGCTTCCCGCTACACTGGCATATGCTGCCAAATTAATTAACGCTGTAGGGCGTACTAGGCCCAAGAGGAACCGGGTGGCGTCAGTATCTGTGATATCGAGAACATGCCACTTGGCATCTGTCATATCTTCATGTACGTGACGTGAAGTTGCATGGAGCCGAGCTTTAGGAAAAGCTTGGCTCAATGCTCTAAGAAGGTAACGGCCAACGAAACCGCTGGCACCCGTCACCATGATAGCTTCATAAGCCATCTCAGGCATTCTTACGAAGACGGGCCAAATCTGCCTCTACCATCTCGGTAATCATTTCTTCCAAAGTAGTAGTCGCTTGCCAGCCCAGCTTAGCTTTTGCCTTAGACGGATCACCGAGCAGTACGTCTACCTCAGCCGGACGGAAGAAGCGCGGATCAATAATCAAGTGCTTATCCATTTCAAGTTCTACTGCCTCGAAAGCGATACGGCACATGTCTCGCACAGTTGTTGTGCGGCCAGTTGCAATAACATAATCGTCGGCCTCGTCCTGCTGCAACATCAGCCACATTGCCTGAACATAATCTCGGGCATGTCCCCAATCGCGTTTAGCATCAATATTGCCTAAACGAAGCTCGTTATCTAGTCCCATCTTGATGCGTGCGACACCATCAGTCACTTTACGAGTGACAAACTCTAAACCACGTAGGGGGGACTCATGGTTAAACAGAATGCCGCTACAACTAAAAAGCTTGAAGCTTTCGCGATAGTTTACTGACATCCAGTGTGCATAAAGTTTTGCAGCCGCATAGGGAGACCGCGGGTAGAAAGGAGTAGTTTCCCGCTGCTCAGGCTCTTGGATAAGCCCAAACATTTCAGAAGTAGAAGCTTGATAGCATCTTGCGTCTGGCTTAATTAACCGAGCTGCTTCTAATACGTTCACCGCACCGATGCCGCTGACCTGACCTGTCAACAATGGCTGACTCCAAGAGGTCTGTACAAACGACTGAGCACCAAGGTTGTATACTTCGTCCGGCTGGTACTGTTGAAAGATGCGGATCAGGCTAGACAAATCTGTCAGGTCACCATCGACCAATTCAACATCATTAGCTATACCAAGCCATTCAAGACGGGTCAGATTAACCTCTGAAGTACTCCGGCGTGGATTAAGCCCGATTACCTTATAGTTTTTATTGAGCAGTAACTGCGCTAAATAAGCGCCGTCTTGACCAGTAATGCCCGTAATCAGTGCTATTTTTTGAGCCATCTCGATACAGATTCCAAAGTTGACGGAGGAGATGAGACATTCTCATCTCCAAAAATAATTCGGCAAGAATAACATGAGGTCTTTACCCGCCCCAGTCTCCTTCGTTTTATTCGGTGCTCATGGTTGCACATCTTGCTTGAAAGATCATTGCCCGCATGACGTATTGTCTTGCTTTAGCAAGACAATACGTCACTTGCAAGGTTGTTTATAATCACTATCTATATATGAATAGCTCACCTGTGCCTCTAAACCGCCCTCGTTGGCGTACCCTGGCTGTATTGGCCCTTCTTCTTGCGCCCTTGCTTTGGCCCTTGCATTACGCGGCTCACAGATACTACAGCCAGCAATTGGCTGAGCAGAACCGACAAACGCTGGATCTCTACGTAGCGAACCTATTGGGTACGCTTCGGCGCTATGAAGTCTTACCGGATCTGCTGGGCGATATGCCCGCGCTTCGCGCCTCGCTGCATGATCCGGTCGATGCAGATACGCAAAGATCAGCTAATCAGTTGCTGGAGCGGATTCGGCAGCGTACCGGGGCAGACGTGATTTACCTGATGCGAGCCGACGGATACTGCCAAGCCACATCGAACTGGAATGAGCCGGACAGCTTTGTTGGGCGTGATTTTTCTTTCCGTCCGTATTATCAGGAAGCAATGCAGAACAAATCCGGTCGTTTCTTTGGACTTGGAACCACATCCGGTAAACGAGGCTACTATTTCGCAGCGCCCGTACATGATGGTGGAAACGTCATCGGAGTCGTGGTCGTCAAAGTAGACCTGGATGGCCCTGAAAAGCTCTGGGGACGAACGCCTGAACAACTCCTGGTCACTGACAGCTTTGGTGTAGTGATCCTGACCTCCCGCAATGAGTGGCGCTTTCGAGCCAGCCGCCCGTTGAATGATGAACAACGTGACGTTATCGCACGCAATCTGCCTTACCCCAGGGGCTCACTCGAACCCTTGGAAATTAGTGATAACCAGTGGCTAATCCAACAGCGCTTTCTAGATGAAATTGGCTGGACAGCACGAATCCTGGCTCCCCGTGATTTGCTTGAACGTCAGGTACGTAGCGTTCTATACATCGGAGGGGCGACACTATTAGCCCTGCTGCTTCTGTTGGCCGTCATGACCTTAAGGCGTCGGCACTATCTCGAGCGAATCGCATTGGATGCCCGCGCTAAGCGCGATCTGGAGTTGAGCGTACAGGAGCGTACTCAGGACTTGCAGACGCTAAACCAACGCCTGCAACAGGAGGTACATGATCGCGAGCAGGCCCAGCGTGAACTTATGCGAGCACAGGACGAGGTCGTACAAGCGGGAAAGCTGTCTGCTCTGGGCACCATGTCAGCCAGCATCAGCCATGAGCTGAACCAGCCGCTGGCGGCCATTCGCAGCTATGCCGAAAACGCAGCGGTCTTGTTGGATCATAGTCGAGTGGATGACGCCCGTGGCAATCTGAAGCTGATTGGTGAATTGACGACGCGCATGGCCAATATCATCTCTCACCTCAAGGCGTATGCTCGTGGTGCACGAAGAGCACCAGAAAGCGTTGCGCTACAAGCAGCGCTGGAAGACTCGTTAGCATTACTGGCAGCCCGTCGGCGGGCCATGAACGTCGAGCTGATTAGGGATTTGCCTGACGCTCCATTATGGGTGCAAGCAGGTGAAACACGGCTGCGCCAGATTATCAACAACCTGCTCACTAATGCTCTGGATGCGTTGATAGAAAAAGGGCCGCCTCGTCGACTTTGGTTGATTGCCAGTCAGGATGAGAAAGGCGTGACACTGATTATCCGCGACAATGGCCCAGGCTTTTCTGCTGAAGCACTGGCTAGAGCACATGAGCCGTTTTTCACAACAAAGGCGACTACCCAGGGGCTTGGGCTGGGTCTTGCGATCTGCGATACATTACTTCGCGCATTAGGCGGACGCCTGCACCTGTCCAATCATATGGAAGGCGGTGCCGAGGTTCGCCTGTTCTTATTACACGGCAAGCCTGGCGTAGCATCAGTACCGCAAGAGGAAATGCGTGGTTGATCGCTCGGATCGCTCGGCTTATGCAAAACTTATGACGACAACAATACTTCATTCATGCTTAATGATGATCAGGTTTTAAATTACTCATGACGTCTCCTCTGCCTTTCGATACCAATAGCCAAGTGCTTTTGATCGACGACGACCCTCACCTTCGTCAGGCCTTAAGTCAGACACTAGACCTGGCAGGGCTTAACGTTATAGCGCTTGCAGATGCGCGTACGCTGGACGTGCAACTTGTACGTGAATGGCCAGGCGTTGTAGTCAGTGATATCCGCATGCCTGGTATCGACGGTATTGAGCTCCTAGAGCAATTGCATAACCAGGACGCTGATCTGCCTGTCGTATTGATTACGGGGCACGGCGATGTTCCATTGGCTGTTCAGGCCATGCGGGCAGGCGCCTATGATTTTCTAGAGAAGCCTTTTGCGAACGATGCTCTGCTTGATAGCGTGCGTCGTGCACTGGAAGTTCGCCGCCTTGTCCTTGAGAACCGCAGCCTTAGGCTGGCACTGGCTGAACGCAAGGAATTGCAGACCCGGCTGATTGGCCAAGCACCTAGCATGAGCCGCTTACGTGACCAAATCGGCGCGCTGGCATCTACTCATGCTGATGTACTCATTCTAGGAGAGACAGGAGCAGGCAAAGAGGTTGTTGCCCGGGCATTGCATGATCTTTCTACACGAAAAGGCGGGCCCTTTGTCGCTATTAATGCTGGTGCACTGGCCGAGTCGGTGGTCGAGAGCGAGCTTTTCGGCCATGAGCAAGGCGCATTTACAGGCGCCCAAAAACGACGCATCGGGAAGTTCGAGTACGCTAACGGCGGAACTGTCTTTCTAGATGAAATTGAAAGCATGAGCCTGGATGTTCAGGTCAAGCTATTGCGGTTGCTTCAAGAACGTGTTGTAGAAAGAGTTGGTTCTAATCAGCAGATACCGTTAGATATTCGAGTAATCGCTGCAACCAAAGAAGACCTGAGACAAGCGGCAGACCAAGGCCGCTTTCGAGCCGACCTTTATTACCGCTTAAACGTTGCCAGTCTGAAGATCCCGCCACTTCGTGAGCGAAGCGAAGATATCCTGACACTCTTCCGTCACTTCACCGACGCAGCCGCAGCGCGGCATCATTTACCCTTACGGGAGCTGGATGGCTCACAGCGTGCTGCTCTCATGGGGCACCGCTGGCCTGGAAACGTCCGGGAACTACAAAATGCAGCAGAACGGTTTGCATTGGGACTAGAGCTCGCTTTGGACAACCATGATGCTCATAGCTCTGCAGCTCCGTCCGCTCATGTTATGGAAATGTCAGGCTTGACCGGCAACCTGAGCGAGCAGGTGGAGTCATTCGAGCGGGCGCTACTTGTGCAGGAGTTAAACCAATCACATGGCTCATTGCGCAGCATGGCGGAAGCGCTGGGGCTGCCACGCAAAACGCTTTCAGACAAGTTGAAAAAGCATGGCCTACATTTCAACGGTGGAGCAAGCGAAGATATTGAGCAGGGTTCTTAGCCTATAGGCTTCAGGACTTTTTAAGTATCTAAGGGCAGGCATTGGTACAACCTGCCTCTTTTAAGGTCGGGAACAGCCCATCGTCTTTACTTCTGCCGCAAAAGCAAAACCCCCGGGCGGTTAGGCCTGGGGGTTCTGGGTATAGGTGCTTGACGATGACCTACTCTCACATGG